>JALERO010000222.1 GCA_022764265.1 Eubacterium sp.
GCTCAGGCTACGAAGTGGAACGTACTTCAACTGATTGATTGTTCGCCCCTTCACTCCATTCCCATTACAGGAACTTCTTCGCTACTATGGGCTCTGCTGACTTCTCGCAGTTCGTTGTTACTAGGCTAATGGAACCTCTGGGAGACCTCCACGCTTAAGGTGCGCGCTCTTTCCTCTCATCTATCCGCCACATTTACTCGTACTTCCAGCAACTTTTGGACTTCATCTCTTTTGGCAGACTTATCCGTATTTCCGAGCCTTATATGTGATTCCTGTTCGTCGGACCAAGAGTTTGCCTACAGCTTCCTTCAGATTCCACCTCGCGATGGACACCCTTGCTGTTCAGCTATACATTTCCTTGTTGCCTAGGCATGTTCGGGACTTTCACCCGTTAGAGCGCGCCCATGGCGCGCAAACCAAAAAGGAAGCTGTCCGCCAGACGGGCAGCTTCCTTTTTACTATTTGTAATTTATTCTTCCAATAATTTCTGAATGATCTCTTCACAGATTTCCAGTTTGCTCTTTCCATCTGTCTCAATAATGATATCTGCCGCCGCTTCATATTTTTCACGGCGTTTACCCATTAATTCCGCAATAAACGGCACATTTTTGTTATTCTCCAGAAGCGGTCTGTCGTGATTATCCTTCACGCGGTCGAGAATGGTTTCCGGTTTTGCAGTGAGCAGGACAACCTTTCCGTTCTTTTTCATCTCAACCACATTCCGCTCTCTCATCGGAACACCGCCGCCGCAGGAAATCACCACATTGGTCTGGCTCTGCATCTCGATTAAGAGGTTTGTCTCCGCATCTCTGAAATATTCTTCTCCGTACATCTCAAAAATATCGGAAATGCTCATTCCCTCTTTCTCTGCGATCACCTGGTCCATCTCCACCACATCCATGGCAAACATATCTCTTAAATAGCTGGAGATGGTAGACTTGCCTGCACCCATGAAACCAATCAGAACAATATTATAATCAAACAGCTTTCTTGCCTGAATCTTCTTACTGTTTTTAATAATACTGTCAAACACAGCCTCCACTTCCGCCTGATGTCTCTTCTCCTTCAGTCTTCTGTGCAGCCACTCTTTTTGTTTTGCTTCCTGTTCCGGCTGCAAAATCTGCAGATTGTTGGCTTCTTTATAAGCCATGATTTCTTCTACAATCCGGTTTCTCATCAAAAGGGCATCCAAAATAATCTCATCACACTGTCCAAGGCTCTCTCTCAATATTTCTAGCTGATTCATTCTATCTTCCTCATTCTTCCTGTTATAATATTTGGCACTTTAATTCTTTACAGCATCAAACAACTTGATATATTATAACAAGATGCGACTTAGATAGCAAGAAAAAATTTCTGTCATGCCACACTTCGGTTCTTCTTACCACAGGCCCGCTCAAATTCTTTTAATTTCCTTTTGGCTTCGTCATTCAAATCCCTCGGAACCTGAATCTGCACACTCACATACTGATCTCCGTGGACATTTGAATTGCTCATGGAAACAATACCTTTGCCCCGCAGCCGAATCTTCGTGCCGGACTGGGTTCCTTCTGCAATCTTACATACCACCCGACCATAGAGAGTCTGCACAACCGCTTCCCCTCCGAACACCGCTGTGGTAAATGGAATATTGACAGTTGTATACACATCCATACCCTTTCGCTCAAAGCCCGGTTTCTCTCCGACCTTTACCTGCAGCATCAGATCTCCCGGCTCACCACCGTTGATTCCCGGTGCGCCTTTGCCCCGGAGACGGATACTCTTACCGGAATCAATTCCCGCTGGAATATGCACCTTCACCGAATGACTTCCGGAACCGTCGGCATTTCCAAGATGAATCACTTTATCACAACCGAAAACCGCATCATCAAAGCTGATGGATATCTCCGCCTTTAAATCAGAGCCCTTCTGCCTGAAACTTCCGCCGCCAAAACCGCTGCGGAAACCGCCTCCAAAGCGGTCATCGTCCTGGAAGCCGCCTCCCCAGAAACCGCCGCCAAACATATTTTTGAGAATATCATCCATATCTCCCCCTTCAAAATGATATTCTCTGTAATTATTATTTCCCTGAGCGCCGGCGGCACTTCCATCGAAGGCACCATGACCAAACCGATCATAGAGTTTTCTTTTTTCCGGATCACTCAAAATCTCGTAGGCTTCCGTCACTTCCTTGAATTTCTCTTCTGCCTGCGTATTGCCTTTATTCACATCGGGATGATATTTTTTTGCCAGCTTACGATATGCCTTTTTGATGGCGTTATCGTCCGCATCCCGATTCACGCCAAGGATTTCGTAATAATCTCTCTTACCAGCCATTTCTCTCCCTCCTTGTCTTAAAAACATGGGGTCGGAACTTGTGAACCAAGTTCCGACCCCAAATTATCCGACCCCGATTATCCTATTTTCTTTTTATTCAATGGCAATGTAATGTTTCTTTTCTTCCACTGCATTTTTATTCTCCTTCGGAAGCTGGAAAGTCAGAATACCATTCTCAAACTTCGGATGAATCTCTTCTTCCTTCACTTTCTCTCCTACATAAAAGCTACGTCTGACATTTCCTGCGAAACGTTCCCGTCTGACATACTTGCCATTCTTATCTTTTTCGTCATTATTTACATTTTTCGCTGCACTGACGGTCAGGTAACCTTTCTCCAGCTGAAGCTTGATCTCATCCTTCTTAAATCCCGGAAGATCAATATCTACGGTATATCCATCCTCTGTTTCCTTCACATCTGTCTTCATCAGATTACTTGCATTATTCCCGTATAAAACTCTGTCTGTGTGATTAAATCTCGGAAATGCAAAATCATCCATAAAATCATCAAATAAACTTTCTCCAAAAATACTAGGCATCAACATAAGTCATATCTCCTTTCAAATATCGGACTGCAAAGCCCTTTTGATATAATAATGAAAAATATTTCAGCACTATCGGAGAAATCCGAGGTGTCGATCATCAAACTCTGGAATATGGGACCCAATCTCTTATCCTCTGTCCCCTCTTCCTTTGTTCTAGATGTAATATAACACCCATTATTAGCCATGTCAATAGGAGAGTGCTAATTTCACAGAATGTTCACATTTTGCTATTTTCCCTGTTTCGCTTTCTCATCCCAGTATACGCAGTCATCTCTGCCAATGACTTCAGAGGTAAATGGCGTTCCATCATTTTTCTTATAATGCTCTGTAGCACGGAGTACATATTTAGCACCTACATAGACGATTGGAACGTTAAAGAATACAATCAGAATATTTCCCAGATCGGAGAACGCCCAGAGATTGCCCAGTTCCAGTCCCGCAATATTACAGAGGATACCGAAAGCAGCAACAAATAAAGCAATGATTCTTACAATATTGATGAATTTTTTATCTTTGCGAATACGGTTTGCCGCAATTTCCGAAAAACTGATCATTCCAAGCAGGCAAGTGTATGCAAACATACAGAAACATAAGGT
>JALERO010000229.1 GCA_022764265.1 Eubacterium sp.
AAAACGATAATCTGGCCCGGATTGTTTTCAGGTGGGTCGCTGAAGTCTGTCGGTAACGGCAGAATTAGATAGATGATCATTCAAGACATAACCCGGCTTATCGTCCGGCTCTGAGTTTCAAACGAAAAACAGCGTTGCAGCTACGATTCTCATACCGTTACTGCAACGCTCTTTTATTTACTCATATGCCCGATTACCACTTCCATCTGTCCCACTTCCTCGATCAGTTCCTGATAGCGTAAAGCTCGTTTTTCGTTTTTTCCGTCTCTGATCGATTCAGCAATTATTTTCTTTTTTGCCGCTTCTTTTTTGAGATATTCCAGCAGAACCGGATTTTTTTCCTGTATCAACAGGTGGCCGTACAGATAGTCGGTCTCTTCTGGATAACACAGTTCTTCCGGTGAGGTTTCTTTTGCCTCCACGGCTTTCAGAATGACGTAGTATTTGCCATCCTCTTTCAAAAACCATTCTTTTGCGATCTGATATCCATTCTCATGGAGAAGATATCGCACCTTAAACCACTCAGACTGAGGCTGAAGCACAAACTCGGTGCCTGCCTGAAAGAATTCCGGTGCCTGACGAAGAATCCGGCAGATCAGATCCCCTCCCATACCTGCAATCACTACGGTATTGGCTTCGTCCGGAGAGAGTTTGTCCAAGCCGTCACTTAATCGTGTCTCAATCTGAGTTTTCAGGCCTTCCTCTTCAATATGTGCATCGGCCCGCTCCAATGGGCCCCGATTTACGTCCATTGCAATGGCTTTCTCACAGTGCTTGTTCTTTATGAGATAAATTGGCACATAACCGTGATCGGTACCCACATCGGCAATCCGATGGCCCGGGGTCACCGCCTGTGCCACTGTCTGTAGTCGTCTTGATAAATCCATATTTCCTCTTTTCTGTAATCATTGTTATCTTTTATTCCAGAAAATCCCGCAGTTTCCGGCTTCTTGTGGGATGGCGTAACTTCCGAAGCGCCTTCGCCTCAATCTGCCGGATCCGTTCTCTGGTCACCTGAAAATCCCGGCCGACTTCTTCCAGAGTATGCGGTTTTCCGTCCTCCAGACCAAAACGAAGAGCGAGCACTCTCTGCTCCCTCTCTGACAGGGTATCCATCACCTCACAGAGCTGTTCCCGAAGCAGTGCGTGGGTGGCTTCCTCCGCTGGGACGGGAATGTGCTCATCCTGAATAAAATCACCCAGATGGCTGTCCTCTTCTTCTCCGATCGGAGTCTCCAGTGAGACAGGCTCCTGAGATATTTTTGATATCTCCAGAATCCGCTCCACCGGCATATTCATCTTTTCCGCCACTTCCTCCGGAGTAGGCTCCCTTCCATATTCCTGTAAAAGTGAGCGTCTTGCCCGGTTTACCCGATTGATGGTCTCCACCATATGAACCGGGATTCGAATGGTCCTGGCCTGATCGGCGATGGCACGGGTGATGGATTGACGGATCCACCAGGTGGCGTAGGTGCTGAATTTATAGCCTTTTCGATAATCAAATTTATCCACGGCCTTAATGAGTCCGAGATTCCCTTCCTGAATCAGATCCAGAAACTGCATGCCGCGGCCCGCATATCGTTTTGCAATGCTGACCGTGAGGCGCAGATTGGCCTCCGAAAGACGTTTTTTGGCCGCCATATCTCCCTGCTCCATTCGTTTGGCCAGCTCGATTTCTTCCTCCGGCTTTAAGAGGGGAATTTTCCCGATTTCTTTTAAATACATTCGAACGGGATCCTCCATGGAAACCTTCTCCGAATCCATCAGATTCAAGGCACTTTCCATCTCATCCTGGGAATCTTCCATTTCTTCTTCATTATCTTCCGACACGGTAAGAACATCGATCTTCCGGCCTTCCAGAATGGAAATCACCCGCTCAAGCTGTGCCGGTGTCAATAAAACATCCTGAAATACTTCCTGAATTTCAGAAAGCTCAAGGACATTTTTATTTTCCTTTGCTTTCTGAAACAGAACATTTAACTGATTGCTGAAAATTTGTTCTTCCTTGTCCAAAATACGCCCTCCAAATTATCATTCTTGCTTTTAATATAACCAGTTTCCGTGTCCTTATTCGGCATTTTGGAACCGAATTATCTTTGGCAGGAGTATATTTTTTAAATGTTTTTTATGATAAATGAATATTCAATTTTTGAATTTTTGTTTTCTGCGTAAGCAGCTCCTGCCATCGAACGATATCTCCGGTATGGATCATTTCCTCTTCAATGCTGGCAAGACGTATTTTCTTAATAACATCGGTCAATGCCTTGTCCCGGTCTTCGGCCGATGGGTCATACTGTAAATGTGTATTGAAAATGGCTGCCACTTCTTTTTGTTCTTCCAGTTCTGTGAACTGATTCATGATCCGAGCAGGATTTAAAGGTTGTCCTTCTTCCAGCTGACCAAAGAGCATCAGCGCCACTGCGTGATAAAGCGGGGTCAGAAAATCATCCGGGCCCACATAGTGGCGGATGACCGGATAGATTTCCGGGTGTTCCACCAGCCAGGTGAGGAGAATCCGCTGCGGCTGATTTTGATAATTTTCTTTTTTCTCCTGCTTTCTTTCTCTGGTTTCCGGCTCTTTTTTGTACTGCTCATTTACCTTCTCGTACTGGTAACCCAGACCGTATTGGTTCACCAGACCTTCCAGATCCTTCTGTACCACCATGAAGCGATTAGCCGCGGCGGTCAGATACGCATTTCGCTCCACCGGCTCCTCAATCTGCGCCAGAAGCTTTGCCACCTCCCGGATAAATTCGGTGCGGCTTTCCGGATCCTTCTGATCATACTGATCGTAGAGAACCAGCATCTCGAACATCCGCCCCGGCTCCGCCTCTGCGAGACGTTTCTGATATCCCTCGGCTCCTTCCGCTTTAATCAGCTCGTCCGGATCCTTGAAGGGCTTCATGGAAAGCACTCTGCCTTTTAAACCATTTTCCCGTAAGATCGGCAGGGCACGGAGTGCCGCCTTCACACCGGCCCCGTCACTGTCAAAGGACAAAATCACTTCATCGGTATACCGTTTCAAAAGCAACGCCTGATTGGAAGTAAAAGCGGTGCCCAGAGGGGCAACCGCATTGGTGAAGCCTGCCTGATGGAGAGAAATCACATCCATATATCCTTCACAGAGAATAATCCCCTGATTTCTGGAACGTCTGGCATAATTCAAGCCATAAAGATTCCGTCCTTTATCAAACAAAATCGTTTCTTTGGAATTCAGATATTTGGGTTCTCCGTCTCCCATGACCCGGCCGCCAAAGCCGATGACCCGCTGGCTGGCATCCATGATCGGGAAAATCACCCGGTTAAAAAACTTGTCATAGCTTCCCCGGACGGAATCAATGGTCACCAAAGAAGATTCCTTCATCTGATAATCGGTATAGCCCTTCTTTTTTAAATACTGATACAAATCATCCCGGTAAATGTCCGCATAGCCAAGACCAAATTTCTGAATCATCTCCGGAGAAACGCCTCGATTCCGAAGATACTCCATTGCCTTTTCGCCACGTTTACTTTTTAAAAGGTAATGAAAATAGATGGCAGCCTGCTTGTTCATCTCCTTCAAAACCACCTTGGCATCGGCCTGTTTTTTCTCCTCCGGTGTCTGCTCCGCCTCCGGAAGCTCCACACCTGCCCGCTTCGCCAGCTCCTGCAGAGCCTCCACAAAGGACAGTCGATTATACTCCATCAAAAACGTATAGACGTTTCCTCCCTGACCGCAGCCGAAGCAATAATACATCTGCTTCTCCCTGCTGACGGAAAAGGAGGGGGATTTTTCATTATGAAACGGGCAAAGTCCAAAATAGGAGGATCCCTTCTTTTTCAGGGACACATAAGACGAAATGACATCAACAATATCATTTCTTTCCCTGACCTCTTCAATTAAATCGTCTTCGTATCTCATGGTTCCCTCTTTCTACATCATATGTTCCATATTAAATAATATGATTCTTTTTTACAAATTACGTAACTGTTCAGAGCCAACCTTGAAAACACTGCGTGTTTCCTCGGTGTGGCGTATCCGCATCAATTGATTTTTCCCTGATCGAGAACGGCGATGGCATCCAAAGACACCTTCATCAGTTCCTTCACTTCCTCTTCGGTGATTCCCATGCGCTGTGCCAGTTCGTTTGGTTTCGCCTCCCGCTCGTACTCCTTGGCAAAGGCAGTAGCAATATCATTTAATTCATTGACCCGGCTGGCCATCTTCATGGCAGAACGGGTGGACTGATTATATTCTTCCAGTGCATTTTCAATATGCCGGCGCATGATCTTCTCTTTATAGCTGGCAAAATCGCGGTCCAGAGCCGGCTCGAAATCATTGACTGCAACCATCAGACCAATGTTGCTCTCCTGAATCAGATCACTGAGCAGCAAGCCCTGGCCCGTATATTCCTTCGCCAGTTCCACCGCATAAGAAAGATTCGCTTCAATAAGAAGATTTCTGGCATTCTCATCGCCGTTGATCAGCTTCCGCACGATCATGGATTCCTGATCGCCGCTAAGCTGGCGGGCAATCTCCGTCTCCTTCATATAGAGGCTTACCATTTCTTCATCGAGAGGATCGGATTTTGTCTCAACATCTTCATCAATAAATTCATCTTCCCCTCTGTTGACTCTGTTTTCAATATAAATCTGATGACTTTCCAGATAACGACAGATATAATCCAGCTGCTTCTCTGCCAGATGCATATCGGAAAAATAACTTTCGATATCTCTCATATTTAGTTGATTACCATTGGTCTCGGCAATCCGCTCCAGCTCCCGGATCGCTTCTAAAAAATCGGTTTGTCCTGCCATTATTCTTTCCCTTCTTTCTGATCTGCCGGAAATACGATGTCCATCTGTCTTCTTGCTTCATCCAGTACTTTCATGGTCTCAAGAGTAATCTCTCTTCCCTCTTCCCATCCGGTACCGGTCTTAATCATTTTTATGAACGCATCCGTCTCATGATTCAGAGTATTATCTGATTGTTCAAAATGAATGGACTGATCAACCTTTTTTCTGGAAATGCGAAGATCCTTTACATTTTCTATCTCTTTTATGAGCATCGAACCGTCCTCGCCCTGAATCTGACTCGGCATGGCAGAATCGGTGATTTTGGAATAAATCGCTTCCCCGATCATATCTTCATATTCCATCAGAATGGTGCCGGCTCCATCCACACCGTTTTGGAGCTTCACACCCACTGCCTTGATGGATTTCGGTGCGCCAAAAAGCCGAATCATACACGCTACCGTGTAGACGCCGATATCCATCAGTGCCCCGTTGGACAGCTCCGGTTTAAAGGCATTTTCAATGATTCCCCTCTTGAAATTATCATATCTTGAGGAATACTGACAGTACTGAATGGTCGCTCTCCGAATGGTTCCGAGAGATTCCATATATTCTGTCATCTTCAGAAATCCCGGTGTGTAGATGGAACGCATAGCTTCGAGAAGAATCACTCCCTCTTCCTCTGCCACCCGGAACATCTCCGCTGCCTCCTCATAGTTGGATGCCATCGGCTTCTCACAGAGCACATGCTTACCTGCCCGCATCATGGCAATGGCCTGATCGTGATGGCAGCAATTCGGACTTGCGATATATACCGCATCAAAGGCATCACTCTTTGCAAATTCTTCTAAATCATCAAAATAAACAAGATTCCCCTTTCGGAATCCAAATTCCTTCGCCTTATCCAGGCTGCGGGAATACACTGCTGTCAATTCAAACTCTCTTCCAAACCGGTTTGCCTGATAAAATTTATCTGCAATCTTACCGGTTCCGATTATTCCAAAACGAACCATAGCTTCATCCTTCTCCATTTCTGTTTTATCCTGATTCCAGAGCAGCTCCTTTAATTCCTTAACGGAACTTACCAGATGATCTGCCCCGGCTTCTCTCAGTTCTTCCCGGGAACCGTATCCGTACAGTACTCCAACGGATTCCACTCCGCAGGCCGCCGCCCCAATGATATCATGCTTCCGGTCTCCCACCATAATGGCCTTCTCCGGAGAAACATGGCACATATCAAGAGCGTACTGAATCACTTCTTCTTTTTTTACTCTGGTGCCATCTAACTCGCTTCCCGCCACAAAAGAAAAATAATCCTCAATTCCGAAATGCTTCAGAATCTGTTTCGCATAAATGTGTGGCTTGGAAGTGGCCAGCACCAGCTCAAAGCCTGCCTCGCTGAGTTCCGAGAGCATCTCGGCGATTCCTCCGTAAATCTCATTTTCGAAGATTCCCTTCGGAGAGAAATATTCCCGGTAATATTCCACGGCCTTTTCTGCCTGCTCTTCAGAAAACCCATAAAAAACCTGAAAAGATTCCGCCAGAGGCGGACCGATAAACGGAATTAATTCTTTCAGATATTTCACTTCAATGCCAAATCTGGAAAGTGCATATTTGACCGAAGAAGTGATACCCACCATGGGATCCGTCAAAGTGCCATCCAGATCGAACAAAAGATAATTCTTCATCCCTTACCTCCTCTGACTTTTACGTTCGGACTGCATTTTTTGTTCTTTTTTATACAAGAAGTGCTTCGTAAATCTTTTTCTTTAGTATAAAAGAAAAATGAAGAAAAAACAACTGTCTGTGAACACCAATGGATGATTGACATAACCTCTTTAATAAAATATAATTATATTCAAGATAATTTATTTTAAAGGAGATGATGACTTGGACCCCAGTTCCATACGCCAGATTATTGTTTTATTGATTTTGCTGATGCTTTCCGCTTTTTTCTCTTCTGCAGAAACCGCGCTGACCACAGTGAACAAGCACAGAATGAGAGCTCTTTCGGAAAACGGAGACAAGCGTGCCGCCCGTGTTCTTGCTTTAATTGAAAAACCGGAAAAAATGCTCAGTGCAATTTTAATCGGCAATAATATTGTAAACCTCACGGCGTCCTCCCTGACGACAACTTTAGCCATCCATCTGGCTTCGCAGGCCGGGCTTGGGGGAAATGCGAGCACCTTTATCGGACTTGCTACTGGTATCCTTACATTTTTGATTTTAATTTTTGGAGAAATCACTCCAAAAAATATTGCAACAAGACAAAACGAACCAATGTCACTGTTTTACTCCGGTCCTATCTATGTACTGACAACACTGCTTACACCGGTGATTTATATCGTAAACTCCATCAGCTATCTTCTCTGTCGCCTGTTCGGCATTGACCTGAATCAGACTCAGACTATGACGGAAATGGAGCTTCGAACGATCGTGGATGTGAGCCAGGAGGACGGTGTCATTGAAAAAGAAGAAAAAGAACTGATCAACAACGTTTTTGATTTCGGTGATTCCATTGCAAAAGATATTATGCTTCCCCGCATCGATATGGTATTTGCCTCTGTGGATATGACGTATGATGAACTGGTGGAAATCTTTCTGGAGGAGCAATACTCCAGACTTCCTGTGTACGAAGAATCCAAAGACAATGTCATCGGTATTCTGAATCTGAAGGATCTGTTTTTCTACCGCGTCACCCATAAAAACGAAGTATTTGACATTCATGAGGTTCTCCGTAAACCGTTTTTTACTTACGAATTCCAGAAAACCTCCGTTCTCATGGAAGAGATGCGTAACAAATCCATCAGCTTTGCCATTGTTTTGGATGAATACGGCTCCACTGCCGGACTCATCACTCTGGAGGATCTGATCGAGGAAATCGTCGGAGATATCCGGGATGAATTTGATGCCGATGAAGCAGAAGCCATCAAATGTATCGGTCCCGGCGAATATGAAGTGGAGGGCAGCATGAAGCTCGATGACCTGAACGATATCATCGGTACAGAGATCGAGTCCGAGAATTATGATTCCATCGGCGGACATATGATCGGCCTGCTGGATCATTTGCCGGAAGAGGGCGAGACCGTCCGGGAAGGCGACTACCTTTACTCCATTAAAAAAATGGATAAAAACCGTATTGAAACTGTTTACATTAAAATAGAAGACCCTGCGCCAGCAGAGGAAGCGGAGTAATATCTCCCTTCCTGCCGCAGACGTGAGAATCCTGCTTCGCAGGATTCTTTTTTTCAGAAAGGATTTTGGAACGATGATCACAGACAAACAAAAACAACGGGATTACGAATACGACGGAGATTACCAGTCCAAAAGCAGATATTCGATCGAACAGTGGACCAATATTCTGGAATCCGGACAGCTGGCGGATTCCGATCTGGACCTCTTAAAACAGATTTACAGCTCCTTTAACCATGCCGCCACCCTTTTACAGCTATCCTTTCACAACAACACCACGGAAGAAGCTCTTTTAGAACAGGTGAACTCCATCGGGGATAAGCTGGGTTCCGCCAACGATCTGAATCCCGAAGTGGATTTTAACGGCAATGAATACTGGTGGTACCTGTGCTTCTGGGGTAAAAATACCGATGCCAAAACCCTGGAACTGAAGCTCCATCCGGAATTGACAGAGGCCATCGGTGCCTTGTGGCCGGAGCTGGAGCAGGCTTATTATGCCTTTATGAATGACGTGGAGCGCAGTCTCCAGATCCGCTATAATCAGGAAGACTCCGTCTGGATCGCCGCTGCCGTTCTTCTTTATGAGAAATACTACCGATATCCGGGCATCAGTGCTGATGACATTCTCTTAATGCAGTATGAAGTGCAGACCCGTGCCCAGAAGGTATACGGACAGGATGTCAACGTAAACACCATCACTCAGATTTGTAACGCTGATGAGCGGGGCCATCGTTTCAATTATTTAAGAGACATTTACAAATATTACCGGGTTGCTTTTCCTGGTGAATTTGACAATGACAGAGAACGTCCGGAACCGGAAAATGTAGATTATAATGCATACATTTACTCCATTTACGGTTATATGACTTTAAATGAACTGCTGGATTTCATCGAACATGAATATGCCCATCTTGTGGATGAATCCTATGTGGAGCTGAACAACGCTAACGGTTTTGTCCGTCTGGCAGATTATCTGACCAGACAGGGAGGAACCGCCTACGATCCCGATGACACCTCCGATCAGGCCCTTGCCCTCCGGGCAGACGGTGAGGATTGTACCACCACCTTCCATATGCTGGCAGATGCCCTTTTGGCCGAATATCCAAACTTTACCTATGCCCGGAAAGCCGACTGGCATCTTCCTTCCGAGGGGCGTATCGCCTATGTACTTTGCGATTTCCTTTATATGGAAGACTATGCTTACACCGGAGCAGGTATTTCCTTTGTGACCAAACCGGAAGGGGATGAAGTCAATATTGAGATTGCACTCAATCTTCCACTCTGCGCCAATGAGGAAACCATGCTGGATATTCAGGACAAATGCAATATGCTCACCCTGATGACCGCGGCTCCTTTCAAGGTGGAGACCGTGAATACAGAATCTTTTGATCTTACCGAAGAAGGACAGAAGATCAAGGCATCCGTTTTGTATGCTTACAGTGAATTCAAAACCATGACAGAGGAAAATATCGTGGGGCTCATGTCCACATCCATGGAGATTTTTGCTTCCTATTATACAGACATTTGCCAGAATTATTATCCTTCTAAGGAAGATATGGAAAATGCAGTGGATCCACTGGCAGCCGCCCTCGGTTCCAAGTTAACTTATCGAAAAGGTGCCGACGTTCCGGGTCCGCAGATTATTTACAAACAGCCGGTGTCCTCACCGACCTCGGATTTTATCACCCGGGCATTACAGGGATACCAGACCGCACCGGCTGCCGAAGAAACCGATTATTCTGAAGATGAACGCATTCCATCGACTGTCGGAAGCTTTACTTCCAATGAAACGATGGAGGAACTCACACCATCTGATCCGACCGGGAATACCAGCCAGCCGGCCTACAAACCTTCCGGCTCCGGTTCATCGGGCATCCGACCGGCATCATCGGTTGCCCCTGCCGCACCTGCTGCTGTGATGACATCCCCATGGCCGACGGAGGAAAAGGTTCCGGTCTCTTCCCACCCCGACCGACGGGAACAGGGTTTCCGCCTGTATCCGAAAAACACCCTGATCAAAGGTCCTGTCAAGACAGGAAAATACCATGAAGCTATCATGACGGCTGTCGGCATCATTGAAGGAAAAGATTTCAACATGATGAGTATCGAGCCGGTTCCTGAAGTACTGGATCATTATAAAGACTATCTGGAAGAAGGCCGAATCATGCATGTCTCCTATCCGGACATTGACGGCGAAGGATATGAGGGCTGGATGGAATCCGTTCAGGGACCGGGAATCCGTGACGGAATCTTTAAAGAATTTGCCAACCGATGTGCAGAGGGACGTTATGTAGTCATGATGGAAGAAGTGGATCTGAACTGGATGCACCTGTTCGGAGAGACCTCCGTTCTTCTCAGGGAGAACCGACGGGAAGGTACCAGCAGTGAAACTGCAGTGACGCTTATGCATTCCAAAGAGAAGTTTAAACTGCCTTCCAATCTGTATATTGTGGCAACCTGTGGCTCTGTGGTCTGTGAAGACACCGTTCTGGGGGCCATTGAACAAGACTTTTTCATCCGCCATGTCTCTCCGGATGCCGGCGTGCTACGAGGTATCCGTATTGAAGGCATTCTTCTGGAGCGATTAATGGCAACCATTAATCTTCGACTTTCCTATTTCCTGGGAGCCGATTATCAATTGGGTGAGGGATTTTTCCTGGCATCTCCGGATAAAGATCCGTTCATCTCCCTTGCCAGAGTATTCCGCGAACAGATTATTCCGCTCTTTGAGAAATGGTTTGACGGAGATATAGAACGGATCCGTTATGTTTTGGGAGACAACGGCAAGAAACGACACGACACGATATTTTATCAGGAAATGCCTTACCGGGACGGATTCTTCAAAGGAAATATTCCAGACTCCTTTGATACCGGTCGAAGCATTTACCAGATTAATGAAGATGCTTTTTATAATCCAAAAAGCTATATTGATATCTACGAATCGTAAATGTGGCTTAAAAATCATAATTGTTATGGGTTTTTTGGTATTATCAATAAATCCATAACAATTTTTGATCTAATATTACATATCTATTAACAAATATAACAAAAATCACATTTCGCTCACATTCCCATTCTATACTTGAACAAGGAAACTATCTTAATGAGAACAATTTATGTGAGAATACGATTATTAATGGAGGTATGAAACATGCTGAAAACATTAAAACGACTGGGCGTTAGTTTTTTCATTGCTGTTTTCATCTTAAATATTGCCATGCTGCCAGCAGCAGATCATAGTTTAAGTCAGGTGGAAGCGAGTACAACCGGAAAGGTAATGGCCAATAAGCTACACATCCGTAACAAGAAAAGTACCAGTTCCAAGTGCATCAAGCTTGCCAGAAAAGGGACTACTGTAGAAGTCCTTTCCACCGGAAAGAAATGGGTGAAGGTCAGTGTCAACGGAAAGGTTGGCTACACACAGGGCAAATACATCTCAACAACCTACGGTACAGCTTCCAAGCCATATTCCAACGTAATTGACGGAACGGTATCATCCGATACTTTGAAGATTCGTGCTTCCAAAAGTACAGCTTCTGAAACTCTTCTTACAGTAAAAAAGGGAACTAAAGTAAAAGTAATGACATCCAATTCCAAGTGGGTTCAGGTTAAGGTAAACGGTGTTATCGGTTATGTCCAAGGTAAAAACATTGCTACAGCCAATGGTGGCACTGCTTCCAATACCAGTTCCAAAGGAGAATCTGTTATTGATTATGCTCTGAGATTTGTGGGCAACCCATATCGTTGGGGCGGGTCCAGTCTCACTCACGGAACAGACTGTTCCGGATTTGTTATGAGTGTTTACAGACATTTTGGGAAATCTCTTCCACATTCCTCCTACGCGCTTCGCAGTGTAGGACGTCGAGTGAATGGTTTAAGCAATGCAAAACCGGGAGACATCATCTGCTATAGCGGTCATGTTGCTTTATATATCGGCAACGGCAAGATTGTACATGCAAGTAATCCGAAAGACGGCATCAAGATTTCTTCCAATGCAAATTACCGTCACATCATTACAATTCGAAGAATATTTAATTAATATACATAATTCATAAAAAAATCCTCGATTTCTCGAGGATTTTTTTATGGTAATTACTTTTCAAGAACATTTCGGCATTATTGTTGCAGCAACTTGTTTTTCAGCTGATCTTCCAGTTCTGTCAGGCGGGCTTCTGCTTCTCTTCTCTTCTGTCGGCCCTCACTCTGAATCTGCATCACTTCGTCAATGGTAGAGATAAGTTTCTCGTTAGTCTCCACCAGCGTTTCCATATCCACAATGCCTCTCTCACTCTCTCTGGCAGTTTCCACTGTCGCCATCTTAAGTTTTTCCGCATTCTTTTTGAGCAGCTCATTGGTGAGATCTGACACCTGTCTCTGTGCTTCTGCTGCTCTTCTGGAATGTTCGATCCCAAGG
>JALERO010000232.1 GCA_022764265.1 Eubacterium sp.
AAAGCGATTTATGGCAGTATCTCCGGTATTAGTCCACTCATGGCCAATGAGATCTGTTATCGTGCATCCATCGACGGGGATGCGGCGGTGGCTTCTCTTTCCGACACGGAACAAGCAACACTTTATGGGGAGCTGGTCCGCTTGAAATCCCAGCTTCAGAATCATGAGTTTGCACCTTGTATCATTTATCAGGGGAAAACACCTCTGGAATTTGCCTGCATGGAGCTTTCCATGTATCCGGATATGGAAACCAAAACATTTTCTTCTATTTCAGAGGTTCTGGAAACATATTATGCGGAAAAAGAAGTGGTGACAAGAATCCGACAGAAATCAACGGATCTCCGAAAAATTGTCTCCAATGCCATTGAGCGAACCGCTAAGAAATATGATCTTCAGAGGAAGCAGTTGAAGGACACAGAGAAAAAAGAAAAGTATAAAATATATGGGGAGCTGTTGCACACCTATGGTTATGATGTACAACCGGGACAGAAAGAACTGACCTGCATTAACTATTATGATGGAAATGAAATCACGATTCCACTGGATACGCAGCTGACCGCCATGGAAAATGCGAAGAAGTATTTTGATCGCTACGGTAAACTGAAGCGGACTTACGAGGCCCTTCATGTGCTCGTAGAGGAAACCCGGGCGGAGCTGGAACATCTGGAATCCATCAGCAATTCTCTTGAAATTGCCAGAGATGAAAATGACCTTATGATGATCAAAGAAGAATTGATGGATTACAATTATGTGAAACGTCACGGTCAAAGCAAGAAGAAAAATAAAAGCAAAAGTAAACCATTTCACTATATCTCTTCCGATGGGTTCCATATGTATGTAGGGAAAAATAATTTTCAGAATGATGAACTGACCTTCAAATTCGCCAACGGAAAAGATATGTGGTTCCATGCAAAGAAAATGGCAGGCTCCCATGTAATAGTGAAACTGGAAACAGCTTCCGAGCTGCCGGATAAGACTTATGAGGAAGCGGCCCGTCTGGCGGCTTATTATTCCAAAGGGAAAAATGCTCCAAAGGTGGAAATCGATTACACCGAACGCCGCAATCTCAAAAAACCACCGCAGGCTAAACCGGGATTTGTAATATATCATACCAATTATTCCATGATCATTGAGCCGGATATCACCGGTATACAGGAAATATCGCCACAATAACACAAAACAGACGACTTAAGAATCGATTCTGCAGTCGTCTGTTTTTCATTTTATTTACAGGCTCTCGTATAATTTCTCATATTCCTTACAGGATGCTGACCAGGAATAGTTTTCTTTCATGCCTCTTTCGACAATTGCGTTCCATTCCTCCGGTTCTTTTTCAAAAAGGGAAATTGCCTTTTTCACTGTCCTTAATAAGGCCGCACTGTCACAGGCATCGAATCCGAAACCGGTTCCTGTATGATATCGTTTGTTATAATTCTTGACGGTATCCTTCAATCCACCGGTACGGCGAACGATCGGAACTGTTCCATAGCGGAGTGCCATGAGTTGTGAGAGACCGCACGGCTCAAATCGGGATGGCATCAATGTGGCATCACATCCGGCATAAAGGATTTTCGCCATCTCATCGGAATAATCAAAATTGGCAGATACCTTTTCCGGATACTTTTCGGCAAAATACCGGAACATATCTTCATACTGTTTTTCACCGCCACCAAGAACATATAATTGAACGTTCTGTTTAAGAAGTTTCTCCATTACATCTCCGAGGAGATCAAAACCTTTCTGATCGGTCAGACGGGAAATCATGCAGCAGGTAAATGCATCATTTTTAACCGGTAATCCGGCTTTTTTCTGCATGATTTTTTTATTTTTCTTCTTTCCGTTTCGGAAAGTTTTTTCATTATAATGATACTTGATAAATTCATCCTGAGATGGATCATAAATCTGGTAATCGATTCCGTTCACAATACCGGAGAGGTCATTAGAACGGCACTGCAGGAGTTCATCCAATCCTTCACCATATTCAGGCTGCTGAATTTCCTTTGCATAAGTCTGGCTGACGGTGGTTACTTTGTCCGCAAAGACAATACCGCCCTTTAACATATTTGCAGAATTATAATATTCGAGTTTATCATAAGTAAACAGGTCATCCGGCAATCCGGCAACATCCTTCAGATGATCGATGGAGGTCATGCCCTGAAACTTCATATTGTGCAGGGTAAAGACCGTCTTGATATTCTGATAAAATGGATCGTATCCATACATTCTCTTCAGGTAGACCGGTACCAGAGAAGTCTGCCAGTCATGGCAGTGAATGATATCCGGTTCAAAGTCCAGATAGGAAAGCATCTCAAGGACTGCTTTTGAGAAGAAGCTGAACTTTTCAATGTCCAGCCACATATCGGAATATGGGCTGTCTCCGCAAAAGTAGAAATTATTTTCCAGAAAATAACAGATCACACCTTCGTATTCAAAGGATTTGACGGTCACCATCTGATTTCTCCAGCCCAGAGATACCGGGAGAGAAACCACCGGTTTCATCTGTTTTTTCCACTTCTCATCGATGCATTCATAAGCAGGAATGGCGATTCGTACATCGTACCCTTCTGATTTCAATTGCTTTGGCAGAGAGCCGACAACAGCGCCGAGGCCTCCGGTTTTGATAAACGGGGTACATTCTGCAGCAGTATAAAGTATTTTCTTCATTTCATCCTCCAGTAAATATTCAAGTACGTCGCTGGCTTAACATTTCAGAAGGGGATTCCTTCTGAAATGTTAAAATGCCAAAAAACCAAGATGTTCCAAAAGAATTTTCACTCCCAATAAAATCAATACAACTCCTCCGCCGAACTCCGCATAGGATCTGCTTCTGGATCCGAACAGATTACCGACCTTTACGCCAATTGCCGATAATACAAAGGTGGTGATACCGATAAAGGTAACCGCAGGAACGATGTGTACATTTAAAAACGCAAAGGTGATTCCTGCTGCCAGTGCATCAATGCTGGTAGCGATTGCCAGTGGAATCATTGCTTTGACGGAAAATGAATCGTCCAGTTTTTCGGAATCCTCTCTAGATTCTTTGATCATATTAAATCCGATAATTCCCAACAGCAAAAAAGCAATCCAGTGGTCGATACTGGTGATCAGATAGCGGAACCGGACTCCCAGAAGGTATCCGATCAACGGCATAAGGGCCTGAAAACCGCCAAAATATATGCCCACGGTTAATAAATGCCTGTTCTCCACCTTCGAAACAGATAACCCCTTACAGACAGATACCGCAAACGCATCCATGGACAGGCCGACAGCCATAATAAACAACTCTACAATACTCATCTTCAAGTTCTCCTTTATGCGTTTTTTCACAGGAATTCGAGCCGGGCATCACTTAACGCAATCGCCGCAGGATGAGTAAATATTTTGGCTCTTTTAAGCACAAAAAACGAGACCCACCTGTTGTGTGCAGATAAGTCTCGCCATTTAAGATACGGCCAGGATAATTCCAGTATGTTGACCGCATCACACTTCGTGCCGACTACTCCCTTATTTCGTGCCATTTTAACATAATATTAATTTCAATGCAATGGTCAATTTTGAGGGATTGTAGAACAGATGGATACCTTATGCGTGCATCCGATATTCCAATCGCAGTTTATCAGCAATCAGGGCAATAAACTCGGAGTTGGTCGGTTTGCCTTTCCCGGCACTGATGGTGTAGCCGAACATTTCTTCTAACACATCGATCTTGCCGCGATTCCATGCCACTTCGATGGCATGCCGGATGGCTCTCTCGACACTGCTTGAGGTTGTTTTATATTTTTTGGCAATAGTCGGATATAAAAGTTTTGTAATATAGTTCAGAAGATTCATATCGTTTACCGTCATCATGATTGCTTCTCGAATGTATTGATAACCTTTGATATGAGCCGGAATACCAATTTCCCGAATAATGCTGGTGATATCTGCTTCCAGAGTGTTTTCCGGGTAAACCGATGGGACCGGAATTTTGGCTTCTTTTTTCACAGTCTGTATTTCCAGTTTTCCGCGAATCTTCTCCCCCTCCTGACGGATGGATGCAATCTGGAGAAGTCTTCTTGCCAGGTTGTCCATACTGCATGGTTTTAATATGTAGTAAGCAACCCCTAATTTGCAGGCACATTCTACCATGGATTGATTGCCAATCGAGGAAAGGATGACAAAGGATGGCTTTGTTTTGACTTCTTTATTACCGTTGATTTTTTCAATGACAGAAAAACCATCAAGAACGGGAAGAACAACATCCAATAGGACAATGTCGGGCTCATTTTCCAGGATAGATTGATAGGCATCCTGACCGTTGTCTACCACATCAATGAGGTCCATATCTTCTCTTGTCTGGAAATAATTTTTTAATTCTTCTCTTGTCTGATCGGAATGATCTGCTGCCAGAATGTTTAATGTTTTTTCATTTTTCATAATCGTGTCCCTCCGTTATATTTATTTTCTATTTTCAGGATTTTTATGCCAGTTTGTTAAAATCAATGGCACCTTTGTATTCCAGGCGTATCTTATCTGCAATTAATGCAATAAACTCGGAATTGGTCGGTTTACCTTTTCCTGATTGAATAGTGTATCCAAAGAGATCGTGAATGGTGTCCATCTTACCGCGATTCCACGCCACTTCAATAGCATGACGAATAGCCCTTTCCACTCTGGACGGTGTCGTCTGATGCATTTTTGCAATGGTGGGGTAAAGCTGTTTTGTAATGGAATTCAAAATATCCATATCCGATACAGACATGATGATGGAGTCACGGAGATATTGGTAACCTTTGATATGAGCCGGAACACCGATCTCGTGGATGATGTTGGTAACAATCACTTCAAGTTGATATTCGCTGTCCTGGTTCTTTTGCCCACCATCAATGGTGATAAAGGTTTTCTTTGCATCCTTTTGTTTTTTTCCGTTTTTCACCTGACGTATTTTTTTCACAAGAGCATTTTGATCAAAAGGTTTCAAAATAACGTAATGTGCACCCAAACTTAATGCTTCTTTTGTAATCAATTCCTGTCCCATGGCAGTAAGAACGATAAATGCCGGCTTTTTCTGAAGTTCTGTGTCGTTTTGTATTTCTTCCAAAACGCCCAGACCATCCATTTTCGGCATAATAATGTCTAAAAGTACAACATCCGGGCTGGTTCGTTTTATCATGGAGATGGCATCTAACCCATCGGATGCACTTCCGACAATCGTCATGTCCTGTTCCTTTGAAACAAGATTCTTAAGATTATGACGGATTCTTTCATTATCATCCGCAATTGCAACATTAATGTTTGACATATAACATCCTCCTGTAAATTACAATACATTGTAACATTATTATACATTTCCATGACTTGGAAAAACAATTTCTATCCATCGCAATTATTTATGTTGTACATTATATTATGATATAAAATATAAAAATATTCCTTTTTTCGAAAGAAATTTGTATCATCTTGACTTTTTCAATTTTATGTGTTAAAGTATTCATTAGTTTTTACGGTTAAAGTGCAAAAGCGTAAAAGCGGGCGAATAAAAGAGAGAAAGGAAGATATTATGAAAGTAATTTTATTGCTCGCATATTTTGCGGTAATGATCGGAATCGGTCTTTATTGCAGAAAAAATGCAACAGACGTTAACGGATTTGTATTGGGAGGACGTTCAGTAGGACCATGGCTTACAGCCTTTGCCTATGGTACTTCTTATTTTTCAGCCGTAGTATTTGTCGGCTATGCCGGACAGTTTGGTTGGAAATATGGTATTGCTGCTACATGGGCCGGTATCGGAAATGCGGTAATCGGTTCTCTCCTCGCATGGGTTATCCTGGGAAGACGTACCAGAATTATGACACAGCATCTGGATTCCGCGACTATGCCGCAGTTTTTTGGAGAACGATACAGCAGCAAAGCATTAAAAATTGCCGCTTCAGTTATCATCTTCGTATTCCTGATTCCGTATACTGCTTCTTTATATAATGGTCTTTCCCGTTTATTCGGAATGGCCTTTGATATTGATTATTCCGTATGTATTATTCTTATGGCTGTTCTTACCGCCATTTATGTAATTGCCGGTGGTTATATGGCAACTGCTATTAATGACTTTATTCAGGGTATCATCATGCTTTTTGGTATTTCTACTATCATTCTTGCAGTTTTGAAGAGCAAAGGTGGATTTATGGCTGCTTTAGACGGACTTGCAAGAGTTACAGATGAGACCGTGTCCACCACACCAGGTGTTTTTGCATCGTTCTTTGGTCCGGATCCTCTGAACCTGATGTTTGTGGTTATTCTTACTTCCCTCGGAACCTGGGGACTTCCACAGATGGTACAGAAATTCTATGCAATTAAGGATGAGGAATCCATCAAAAAGGGTACAATTATTTCTACTATCTTTGCTCTGGTCGTTGCCGGCGGATGTTACTTCCTCGGTGGTTTCGGACGTCTCTTCTCTGATCAGATTGACGTGGTTGCCAATGGTTACGATTCCGTTATTCCGACCATGCTTCAGAATTTGAGTCCGATCCTTATCGCACTGGTTGTTATTTTGGTATTATCCGCATCTATGTCCACTCTCTCCTCTCTGGTAATCGCATCCAGCTCCACGCTGACCATCGATTTCCTGAAGGATAATTTTGTGAAAGACATGAGCGATAAAAAGCAGGTATTGTCCATTCGTATTCTTGTTGTTGTATTTATTGCGATTTCCGCAATCATCGCTTTGGTTCAGTATAAGAGTTCCGTAACCTTCATCGCACAGCTGATGGGAATTTCCTGGGGTGCTCTTGCCGGTGCATTCCTGGCTCCGTTCCTCTATTCTCTGTATTGGAAAGGAACTACAAAGATTGCCTGCTGGGTATCCTTCATCTTTGGTGTGGGTCTTATGCTTCTGGATATGCTGGCTCCTGCATGTCTGCCGGAAATTATGCGTTCTCCGATCAACTGTGGTTCCATCGCAATGCTGGCAGGCCTTGTGATTGTTCCGGTTGTGAGCTTGTTTACACCGAAGCCGGACAAAACTCTGGTAGATGAAACCTTTGCATGCTATGATAAGACAAATGTTGTGGCACAGAAAACAGCACTTGGGAAATAAGCCGATAGTTTGCCTCAAGGCTTAAACCCCCTGATACATAGAAAGTAATCTTCTACGTACAAAGCTATTTTGCAGCAAGCACAACGAGATGTTCTTGAAGTGTTGCCGATTTCCAGACGGCTACGTGGGGGTGTATGCAAGTTTGTTCGCCGACTATGGACCCGGACAAAGTTGTTAAAGAGAGGGCATAAAAAAAGCAGAAGTGGTGCGTCTTGTGCTTGCACAAAAAGAGCACCAACTCTGCTTTTATGAGGGTGTAGCCCTCCCCGTCGTCTGTTATTGCATTACCTCATCCTACCCTCTTCGACCTATCCTCTGTTTTGCTGCGCAACCAGCTGGTCTGCTCCATATTTTTTACGGAGCGCCGGTTTTTCAATCTTTCCGGTAGCGTTTCGTGGAACATCTGCGAAAATAAGCTTTTTCGGACGTTTGTAGCGAGGAAGTTTCTTGCAATATTCATTAATCTCCTCTTCGGAACATTCCATTCCTTCTTTGATTGAGATGATCGCGCCGGTAATCTCTCCGAGACGTTTGTCAGGAAGACCGATGACCGCCACATCCCTTACCTTTTCAAAGGCACTCAGGAAGTTCTCAATCTGTACCGGATAGATATTTTCACCACCGCTTACAATAACATCTTTCTTACGGTCAACGAGGAAAATAAATCCATCTTCATCCTGCATGGCCATATCACCGGTATAAAGCCATCCATCTTTCAAGGTTTCAGCAGTAGCTTTCGGATCATTGTAATAGCAGGTCATGACACCAGGACCTTTCACACAAAGTTCGCCGACGGCACCCTGAGTGACCTCTGCATCATTTTCATCCACGATCTTGCATTCCCAGCGATATCCCGGAACACCGATAGCACCAACTTTATGAATGTTCTCAATACCAAGATGCACACATCCGGGACCGGTTGATTCGGACAGACCGTAGTTGGTATCATATAAATGATTCGGGAAGTATTCCTTCCAATGCTTAATCAGTGACGGTGGTACCGGCTGAGCGCCGATATGCATCAATCTCCACTGATCCAGCTCATAGTCGGACAATTTCAGTTCACCGCGGTCAAGGCAGTCAAGAATATCCTGCGCCCATGGAACGAGAAGCCATACGATGGTACATTTCTCCTTTGAGATGGTATCCAGAATGATCTCCGGTGTTGTTCCCGTTAACAGAACAGCCTTGCTTCCGGCACAAAGACTTCCCATCCAGTGGAATTTCGCTCCGGTATGATATAAAGGCGGAATACATAAGAATACATCGTCTCGATCCGTCAGATGGTGTTTCTGCTCCATCTGAGCTGCCTGTAGCAGACTCTCATGATTATGTAAAATAGCTTTTGGAAAACCTGTGGTTCCTGAAGAAAAATAAATGGCTGCATCATCCTCGTCTTCCAGGCGAACGAGTGGAGGCTGACTGGAGCAATCTGCAACCAGCTCCGGATAGCTTTCCGCAAAAGTAGGGCATCCATCTCCCACATAAATCAGAAGACGTCCTTTGCTCAATTCATCCTCAATGGATTCGATTCTTCCAATAAATTCCGGACCGAAAAAGAGTACATGAACTTCTGCAAGATCTGCACAATATTGAATCTCCTCGGCAGAGAAACGGAAATTAAACGGAACAGCGATAGCACCGGTTTTCAGTATACCGAAATAGATCGGCAGCCACTCCAGACAGTTGAACATGAGGATAGCTACGCGGTCTCCCTTTTGAATTCCACGACTTAAGAGCATATTAGCCACGCGGTTAGCTTTTTCATCAAAAATGCTCCAGGTAATTTCTCTCCGATAAGGAACCACTGAAGTCTGCTGGACCAGATCATATTCCTTCCAGGTGGTTTTTCTGGTGTCTTTCATGGTAGGATTCAGCTCCACCAGAGCGACTTCGTCTCCGTAAAGTTTATGATTTCTCTCCAGTAAATCAGTAACAGGCATAATGGTACATCCTTTCTTTTTATCTTTCACGATAAGAAAATCGCTTGATATCTTTTTATTATTGTTCTTTTTCAAAAAGAAACCCGCTCACAAAAGCTTGCCTTCGGAACGGGAAGATTATCTCTGCTTCATTGCTGTGTCTATAAGTTTATAATTGCTATTTATCAGTTATATATTAGCAATCATTATTACTTTTGGAATTTTATTTGCTAAAGTGTTTTCTCTATGATAAAATATCATATATAGAGGGAAAAGTCAACCTTGGTTCGTTGACAGATTCCCGGAATTGCTCTATCATATTACAAGCAAATGTTAAAGAAACGAGGTATTTTCAATGTTAAACGAAAGAATGGTAGCTCTTGGAACACAGCGTTCCGTCATCCGTGAGCTTTTTGAATTTGGTAAAATGCGTGCCGCTGAGATCGGCCCGGAAAATGTATTTGATTTTTCCATTGGCAATCCAAGCGTTCCTGCTCCGGCTGAAGTTAATCAGACCGCAATGAAACTGATACAGGAAATGGATCCGGTTCTTCTCCATGGTTACACCAGCGCACAGGGTGATGCCGGTGTTCGTAAAATGATTGCAGATTCCATCAATTCCCGTTTTGGTACATCAACTCGTCCAGAGGATCTTTATGTGACAGTGGGAGCTGCTGCTGCCCTCTGCTGCTGCCTTAACGGTTTATGCAATCCTGGCGATGAAGTGATCGTATTTGCCCCATATTTCCCGGAATATAAAGTATTTATTGAAGGAGCCGGTGCAACTATGACATTGATTCCTGCGGACATTGAGGCTTTTCAGATTGATTTTGAGAAGTTTGAAGCATCAATCAATGCAAATACGAAGGCAGTTATCGTAAACTCTCCAAACAATCCTTGTGGTGCTGTTTATTCCGAGGATACTGTAAAGAAATTATCTTCAATTCTGGAAGAAAAGTCTGCTCAGTTTGGTCATCCGATCTATCTGATTTCCGATGAACCTTACAGAGAAATTGTGTTTGACAACACAGTGGTTCCATATCTTCCGAAATATTATAAAAATACAATGGTTTGCTACTCTTGGTCCAAATCCCTTTCTCTTCCTGGAGAACGTCTTGGTTATATTGTCGTTCCGGAAGAAATGGAAGATCACGATCTGGTTTATGCTGCTGTAGCTGGTGCAGGACGCTCTCTTGGATATGTAAATGCACCTGGTCTTTTCCAGAGAGTGTGTGCGATGTGCGCTGATCTTACCGCAGATATTTCCGTGTATGAGACGAACCGTGACATCCTCTTAAAAGGATTGCGTGATCTGGGCTTCCATGTTGTGGAGCCGGGCGGAACCTTCTATATGTTCCCTAGAACTCTGGATCCGGATGATGTGGCATTCTGTGAAAAAGCAAAAGAGTTCAATCTTCTGATCGTTCCTGGCGTTGGTTTTGGATGTCCGGGACACGCCCGCATCTCCTACTGTGTTCAGACGGAAATGATTGAGCGCTCTCTTGATGCTTTTGAAAAACTGGCCAAATGCTACCGATAGAGGTGGGACGATGATTATTGATTTCCATACCCATACTTTTCCGGAAAAAGTATCGGCAAAGGTTGTTGATCATTTAGGCAAAGTTGCACATATCAAACCTTTCACCGACGGTTCACTTGACGGTCTCAGAAATTCTATGGAAACAGGTCATGTGAATTATTCTGTTAATCTTCCGGTGATGACCAGTCCGGATCAGGTGGAGAAAATCAACAGTTCTATGATTGCCTCCAACGAAATCTGGGATAAGCATGGTATCATTTCTTTCGGCGGATTACATCCGGTTTATGAGAACTATAAAGCAGAGCTTCGACGGCTCAGAGAGAATCATGTGCCGGGAATTAAGTTACATCCGGCTTATCAAAATATAGATCTGGATGATATCCGAATGATGCGAATCATTGATTATGCTTCAGAACAGGGGCTTATCGTATCAATTCATGCAGGAATTGATATCGGTATCTATGACCATAATTATTCTTCTGTAAGTCATATTATTAAGATTATGGATGAAGTACACCCGGATAAGCTGGTGCTGGCTCATATGGGAAACTGGGGATGCTGGGATGAGGTGGAAGAATACCTGACAGGAGCTCCGCTATGGCTGGATACCTCTTTTTCAATCGGTCCTATCACTCCGAATCCGGAACAGGACGAAACCCCTTATTCGTGCATTTTAGATGATGATGCTTTTCTTCGTATTATCCGGAAACATGGCTCTGATAAAATATTATTTGGTACGGATTCCCCGTGGAAGGATCAGAAAGATTATGTAGAAAGAATCCAGACGCTTTCTCTGACAGATAATGAAAAACGACAAATCTTTTCCGAAAATGCGATTTCACTTTTAAAAAGAACAATGTAAAGAAAACGACGACAGAGTATTCCGAACCGTCCGGAACGGAATCTGTCGTCATTTTTTTCGTTTTATCTATTCAAAAAGCAAGAAAACCTATAACCTGATTATAATTACAATAAAGCCGCTCTCAGCTCTTCTCCGCTTTTACTGCTCAGATAGGCCGGTGCAATATCAAAAACAGTCTTACAGCCGGTCTGGCCTTCGTTATGAAGACGATAAGCAGCTCTCGCATAGGCAATGATCACACTGGAAGTGAATTCCGGATTGGAATCAAGCTTTAAACTATATTCAATAATATGACTGTTTTCTTTCTCCCATCCGGTTTTTCCGCTCCGAAGCACAAACCCACCATGAGGAATTCCACTGTGGTTTGCTTTTAATTCGTCTTCACTGATGAAATGTACTGTTGTGTCATAATCTGCAAAATAATTAGGCATTGTTTTGATTTCCTGTTCAATTTTGGCAGCATCTGCACCATCTTCCAGCACAACAAAGCATTCACGGGTATGTTTCTGACGAGTTGTCAGTTCCGGATTATCTCCGTTTCGTACAGCTTCCAGAGCGGATTCTACAGGAATTGTGTACTGTTTCGCATCTTTTACGCCATCAATCCGACGAAGGGCATCAGAATGTCCCTGGCTGACACCTTTTCCCCAGAAGGTATAATCATTTCCTTCCGGTAAAATTGCATTGGCATACATTCTGTTCAGGGAGAAAAGACCCGGATCCCAACCTACAGAAATAATACCAATTTTTCCGCCTTCTTTCGCTGCCTGATCTACGTTCGCAAAATGTTCCGGAATTCTTGCATGAGTGTCAAAACTATCTACTACGTTGAATAATTTTGCGTATTCCGGTGTCTGTTCCGGAAGGTCTGTAGCACTACCGCCACATAAAATCATGACGTCAATACGATCCTTCCATTCTTCTGCTTCGGAAACGTGACATACAGCTGCCCCTTCTGTCAGGATGCTGACATTTTTCGGATCACGTCTTGTAAAAACAGCAGCCAGCTCCATATCCGGATTCTGGCGAATAGCACATTCAACTCCTCGTCCAAGATTTCCATAACCTAAAATTCCAATTCGAATACTCATTTCATCTCTCCTTGTATCAATGTTTTTATTCAACAAATATCATATTGTTTCTAATAGATGCTACATGAAAACTAATTCGATATTATCGCACAGAAAAAACTGTCACAGAATTAAGTAATGGTTCTATGACAGTTTTCACTGAATATAAAGTGCATCTTCGCACTAATTCTACTTTTCAAATCTCAGCTGCAAACTCTGCGTCGGAGAATAGATACATTTTATTGATATAAGTTTCTCTTATCGACAACACGAACAGCTTTTCCTTCACTTCTGGTAATTGTCTTAGGTTCTACAACACTGACATCTACCTTGATTCCAAGCATGGATTTCAGTCCGGCTACGATTTTCTTTTCTCTGTCTGCAACACTCACAGAGTTATCTGCTGCCATTTCCGGTGTAAGCTCTACCTGGACTTCGATGGTATCGTTATTGCCGACACGGTCAACTACGATCTGATAGTTAGCCTGATATCCCTGGTTCAGGATAACAGATTCAATCTGGGATGGCCATACGTTTACACCTTTGACAACCATCATATCATCGCTTCTACCCATTGGTTTGTGCATACGGATATGGGTACGACCGCAGGAACATTTCTTTCTGGTCAGATAACATAAATCGCGGGTACGGTAACGTAACAGAGGGAATGCTTTCTTTGTAATACAGGTAAATACCAGCTCTCCGACTTCGCCTTCCGGAAGCACTTCACCGGTTTCCGGGTTAATGATTTCCGGAATGAAATGATCTTCCTGAATATGCATTCCTGCCTGCTCCTCACATTCGAAAGAAACACCAGGTCCACAGATTTCGGTCAGACCATAAATATCGTAAGCTTTTAATCCGAGAGCATCTTCGATATTATGTCTCATCTCTTCTGTCCATGGCTCAGCACCAAAAATTCCGGCTTTTAATTTGATCTTATCTTTCAAGCCTCTTTCCTGAATTGCTTCTCCAAGATTCGCTGCGTAGGATGGAGTACAGCAGATGATGGTGGAACCGAGATCAGTCATAAACTGAAGCTGTCTTTCTGTATTACCGGATGACATTGGAAGGGTCAGACATCCCACTTTATGAGAACCGCCATTGAGACCAGGACCACCGGTAAAAAGACCGTATCCGTAACATACATGGCAAACATCCTCTTTGCTTCCGCCTGCGGCTACAATCGCTCTTGCACAGCACTCTTCCCAGATATCAATATCTTCTTGAGTATAAAAAGCAACAACACGACGTCCTGTTGTTCCGCTGGTGGACTGAATACGCACACAATCTTCCAGAGGAACTCCCAGAAGTCCGTATGGATACTCATCACGAAGGTCGTCTTTTGTGATGAACGGAAGCTTATGTAAATCTTCGATTCCCTTGATATCCTCCGGTTTCAATCCTGCTTCGTCCATCTTGTTACGGTAAAATTCCACATTTTCGTATACGAATTTCACTTGCTCTACCAGTCGTTCACTTTGAAGAGCCTGAAGCTGCTCTAACGGCATTGTTTCAATCTCTGGCTGATAATAATTTCCCATTTTTTTCTCCTAACATTATGTATTTTTTCAGATGGCATCTCTGCAATCCGCCGGAGGCTCATCATTGCACAAAAACACCGTCAAAAATTCTTTTATTCTTCTCCGCGTCCTAACATGAACGCTTTGTGATTTAATTCAACAAATTTCTGAGGAACACACTCCTCGATAGCTTTCTGCCATCTTTCCACAGGGATATCAAAGTATTTGGACAGACGTCCCATCAATACGATATTGACTGCTTTTGCAGAACCGGCTTCATTGGCAAGGGAGAGACAATCCATTGCGTCCACCTGAATTCCCAATGCAACCATTTTCTCAATCAGATCTTCCGGATAGGAAGCCGCTCCGGTGATGACAGGCATCGGGTCGATTTCCTGTGTATTCACAACAATTCTTCCGGTATCCTTCAGATATTCCACGTAGCGGGCTGCTTCCAGTTTTTCAAAGGAAACAATGAAATCTGCTTCTCCTTTGTCAATAATCGGAGAATAAACCTTGTCCCCAAATCTGACATATGTAACTACACTTCCGCCACGCTGGCTCATTCCGTGCACTTCCGATACCTTTACATCGTATCCTTCTGATAAAAGTAAATGTCCAAGTAGTTTGCTGGCCAGCAGAGAACCCTGTCCTCCCACGCCAACAATCATAATATTCTTTATCATCTTACGTTCCTCCTATGACTGTAATGCGTCGAATTTACATAACTGCTGACAGACACCGCAGCCCACACATAAGGTGGTATCGATCACTGCTTTTTTATTCTTGATACTGATCGCCGGGCAACCCAGTCGCATACAGGATTTACATCCCACACAGTTCCTTTCTTCCACTTTCAGCGGAGGATTATGTTTCACATATTTTAAGAGGGCACACGGTCGTCTGCTGATAATCACGGACGGTTCCTTCGCTGCCAGTTCTTCT
>JALERO010000239.1 GCA_022764265.1 Eubacterium sp.
GCCGACAGGAGTGGCGGCGATGCCGCCTACTGTGTCGGCGATAACATACATAAACCCGCCGTGTTTCCTTCCGGGAAATCCAACCTATGTCATCATTTTCATGGCAGTCTTCGGAACGATCGGTGTCATGAAAGTACTGGACAAGAAGAGCAAAACTGCATAAACTTTTCTTCTTTCGCTCTGGACGAAGAAAGAATTTGTGAATATAATTAGAGAGGACAGAAATATACTTACAGGGAGTTTTTACATGGAAAAGAATTTAACCACAGGCAGTGTGTTTCGGACAATCCTCTCTTTTTCGCTGCCTTTTTTATTATCCTATCTTTTACAGACACTGTATGGAATGGCAGATTTATTTATTATCGGTCAGTTTAATGGAGTGGAGGCTACCACGGCGGTGTCCATCGGAAGCCAGGTCATGCATATGCTTACGGTCATGATTGTTGGACTTGCCATGGGTTCTACCGTCATGATTGGAAAAGCAATCGGTGCAAGGGAGAAAGAGGAAGCTTCTGCCGTCATTGGCAACACCGTCATTTTATTTATGGGAGTGTCGATTGCTCTGACTGTTCTTTTATTATTTTTTGTGGAACCAATTGTTTCCGTCATGTCCACTCCGGAAGAAGCGGTGAGGGGAACGATCACTTATCTGACTATTTGTTTTATTGGGATTCCATTCATTACGGCCTATAATATTATCAGCTCTATTTTCCGTGGGCTGGGAGATTCCAGGAGCCCGATGTACTTTGTGGCAATCGCCTGTGTCGCCAACATAATGTTGGATTATCTTTTTATCGGTGGTATGAATCTGGGACCCGCAGGGGCCGCATTGGGAACTACTCTGGCACAGACGATCAGCGTGCTTGTTTCTTTTTACATAATATCAAAACGTCAGACCGGATTATCTCTTAATAAAACATATTTTTGTCCACAAAAAAGTATAATGGGACAGTTACTTAAAATCGGTTTGCCCGTATCCTTTCAGGATGGATTTATTCAGATTTCTTTTATTGTCATTACAATTATTGTGAATCAGCGTGGATTAAATGACGCGGCAGCAGTCGGAATTGTGGAAAAAATTATCAGCTTTCTGTTTCTGATTCCTTCTTCCATGCTGTCAACGGTTTCCGCACTGGGAGCACAGAACATCGGTGCCGGAAAATATGACCGTGCCAAAAAGACATTGGGCTATGCAATTTTGATCACGGTATCCTATGGAGTGCTTTCCGTTATTGTGATGCAGTTGGCGGCAGAGCCTGTCGTAGGACTGTTTACCGATAATGCGGATGTGATTCGGTTAGGCAGTCAGTATATGCATGGTTATGTATGGGATTGCATTCTGGCAGGAATTCATTTCTGTTTCAGCGGATATTTTTGTGCCCATGGTTTGTCGATATTCTCGTTCCTGCATAACTCTGTCTCCATTGTATGTGCGAGAATCCCACTTGCCTATCTGGCATCGAAATTATTTGCGGATACATTATTCCCGATGGGATTGGCCACCACAACCGGTTCTCTGGTATCTGTGATTATTTGTATTGGTCTGTATCTATGGATGGAAAAACACCGAGCGAATGCATCCCGGGGTCAGACCTCGTGAGCAGCATAGACAACTGTTACCGGTAATGGTCACGAGTTCTGACCCCAGATTTAGAAATCCTCCGGCAACAAACTTTTATCGATTTTGCCGGCGGCAATGGTATGATCCATCCAGAGATTCAGAGAATCAATTGCCATTGCCATTTCTTTTAGCTCTTCTTTTATTTTGAGGAAATCCGGTAATTCATCTTCGGAAAGTTCCCCATCGACGGTAATTTCAATGAGACGATCCTTTTCTCGCACCAGTTTATTCAGAGTGGCAAGCATTTCCAAAGTGATTTGTGATAGTGCCTTTTCCTTGATTTCCGGTACATATTCAATTCCAATCGGACATTCATGGGAACAAAAATAATTGCATAAGGAAGGGTTCTTATAACAGCCAGCCATGGCAAGAACTTCTTCCGGATGAGGCAGTGATTTTTCGTTCTCGATTTTCTCAATACGATCCGATGACATAAATCCCATTTTTTCAGCTGCTGTATCACG
>JALERO010000245.1 GCA_022764265.1 Eubacterium sp.
CGGCGTTCTTGCTGCGAGATGCGCGTCATGCATTAGCATGACAAATTTCTAATGCGCATCTCTGCAATCCGCCGGAGGCTCAACATTTCAGAAGGGGATTGTCACCCGCTACTGAAATTGGTTAATTACCCACCGCTTAGCGCTCTGCGCGCTTAAAGCGGGGGAATCCTTCTGAAATGTTGAAGTTCTTTTAACAGTTTCTGCTGAATCGATACAATTCGCAAAGACTCTTCCGGCTGCAGTTTTTTACTTACTTCGCTGCCTTCTTTAATCATCAGAAGCATTTCATGGAGAAGATATCGCATTCCGTTTCCTTCAAAATTAAAACTGTATCTCTTTAATTTGCTGTCGCTTCCCTCAGATGCCTCGAAATATCCCATATTCCACCATTCATCCGGCAGATCGACCCTGCCTTTGGTTCCCAGTATACTGAGATGATTCTTCATGCCCGGTGTAGAACCGATCTCAATACAGCCGATGCGATTCTCATAATGAAATACAATCTGATTATAAATCAGTTTATCTTCCTCATCATATATCGGATTCATGGTCACATTATTATAATCGCTTCCTAAAATACGCAAAAATACAAGGATGGAATCTGTCAGCTGGTCAATCATTCCGAATTCATTACTATTTTCCACCCGAATACAGCAACGTATTTTGATCAGCTGTCCGATAAGTTCCCGGTTGAGCATCCAGGTAAGCTGAGCTAACGCCCTCAAATATGCCAGAATCACATTGTCAATAAACAGCACCTGCTTCTCTTCTGCCATCTTTAAGAGAGTTTCCAACTGCTCACTGTCAAGAGAACATGGATTCTCACAGATCACATGCTTCCCTGCTGACAATGCATTATGGCAATAGGCATATCGATCCGAAAGGGCTGTTCTCACATAGACGATATCAAGATTCTTCAGAAATTCTTCCATCTTATTGGTGGAAAATGCCAGTTCATAATGATCTGCGTATTCTTCTGCCATAGATTCATCCTCCATAAACACGCTCTCCACATGGATTCCGCTGACATACTTCGACTCCACCACGATTTCTCCATCTTCCATCGTGTCGGAAATGATACCGATATTATAAATCTTTTGTTTTTCTCTCAACTGCGTGCTGGAAATATTTTTGGTTCTTTCCAGATAAACAACCTCACAATACCGGTTCAGATAATCAAACTTACCGTACCAGTCAGAACCGATCACCAGCTTATCAATGTCATATTTCACCACATCAGATATTTTCTGACCCATGTATTCTTCCACGATAATTTTGTCTGCCAACCCGGTTTTTCTGACATTCTCTATGCGGGTAAGCAAACTGTCCTGCACATTCAGCTTTCCCCGCTCCAGATCATAAATCTCGCCGGTAACTCCGACAATGAGATAATCACCCAGTTCTTTTGCTCTTTTTAATATATTATAATGGCCCTGATGGAACAGATCAAAGGTTCCATACGTGATTACTTTTACCATAAATTCAACAACTCCTCCATTAACTCTGACGGAATATATGGCTTCTGATGGTACATCGGCTCACCAAAAACTGTTTTGGGAAATGCAACGGTATGGTCTCTCATCATGATCTGAATGAGAGCCGGTGCATTTTCTACTGCATCTGACAAATAATTTGAAAAGACAGATTGATCCTCTTCCATTATCTCCTCGGCTGAAATAGATTTCGAGTACAATCCATAGGCTTCTGCTATTTTTTCAAAATCCGGGGATTCATAACCACCCTCCCTGGCTGCTCCGGTATATCTGCTCTCAAAAATAGAATCCTGCTGCTGCCGGATTAAGCCAAGAATGCTGTTATTCAATACAAGAATTGTGATTGGCAGTTTTTCTCGTTTTATCCACTGAAGTTCCTGCACATTCATCTGCGCACTTCCATCCCCACAGAGTACGAATACCGGTTTTTTTGTAGCATAATATGCTCCGATTGCCGCCGGAATGGAAAATCCCATGGCCCCGTGGCCTCCGGAACAGAGAAATCTCTGATTCTTCTGTAGATGAAATGAAGTTGCGGTCCAGACCTGATGCTGTCCCACATCCGCACATATGATTGTGCCATCTGCCACACTCCTGCTGATCTTTTGAAGCAAACGGTTTTCCTGCATTTCCGGTAAAGTCTGATCATATTTTTCCAACTTTGCCTTACAGGTCTGGCAAAGTTCTTCCCATTTTTTCAGTTTTTTCTTCCAGGCTTCTCCAATCTCGCCGGATTCCTTTTTTGTCTGTAAAATCACCTTCAGCTGTCGGATAAAATCCATGGCATCCATCACAAGTACCTGCTCATCGGCGTGAACCTGCCGTTTTAACTGGATTTCGTCTATGTCTACCCTCGTAATCTTTGCCTGAGGTGCAAAGTTCTCCGGTTTCATTCCAATCTGTCTCGGGCACATACTACATCCGATACTTAGTATATAATCTGTCTTCTGGCAGGCGAGGAGATTGGTGTATCGATGTCCGTAAGCAGAGCCGATCATTCCCTGATTCAGAGGATGGTCTGCCGGAAGAAGGTCTCTTCCAAGCATACTTGAGATAACCGGAATCCCCAGTTCCTCCAGGAATTCTTTGACCAATGTTCTGTCTGCCTCTTTTTTGGATATCCCATTGCCCAGAAGAAGCAATGGCCGCCCTGCGTTTACCAGATCTTCCATCACCTGATATACTTTTTGATTCCCTTCCGATTTCAAATCCGAATCAGTCTCTCTCTGGTTCTTAGTCTGCTCCGGTTCCAGCTCAAATCTTTGAATGTTCATTGGGAGATCCAACAACACAGGACCCATACGCCCACTTGTCGCAATCGCATACGCCTTATACAGCTCCTCAGGCAATTCTTCAACCTTTGTAATCTGACGACAGTACTTTGTGATGGAGGATGCCATGGCGATCACATCGGTTTCCTGGAAACCCTGTTGCCGCAACTCCGGAATATCCGTATATTCATTGGTATTCAGCTGTCCCGTCAGGAAAATAACCGGTGCCGAATCATAATAAGCATCTGCAATTCCCGACATCAGATTAATGGCTCCCGGTCCGCTGGTAGCGTAGGCCACCGCACATCGTCCGCTTGCTTTCGCATAACCAACTGCCGCAAAAGCTGCTCCCTGCTCGTTATAGCAGGTATGGTTCTGCACTTTAGCGTTTTTTCCAATGGAATCAATTAGATGAGCTATCATGGTTCCCTGATATCCAAAAAAATGATGAATTCCTTTCTCACATAGGAATTCCACAATGTAATCACTGGCTTTCAATACAATCACCTTCCCATCAAATGATTTTAAAATTGCAACAAACGGAAAGATTTTACATCTTTCCGTTTATCAATCTTTCCAGAATAATTCACTTTAGGATGGCAATCCAAATCCCAGACCCAATTCTTCTACCAACTGGTCCAGCTTTGGATTCACTATGAAATCTTCTCGATTTAATTTATTATCTTTACAATATTGATTCATTTCCTGCCATGGCTTCAGAATGCGATAGGTTTCTTCATAATCTCCACGGGCATATACTTCTCTGATCCGTTCCAGACAAACATCATCGTAAATCTTCTGAAGAGAGAGCCGCTTCTGCTCCGCATTGACCTGAGTCCATACTCGGTCCAGATATCGTTTTGGCGGACCATATTCAGCAATTCCGTCCCTCTGTATTTCCCTGACTTTTTCATTTTCCAAAATTAATGTATGTGCATCCTTGTCAATGCTGTTGAAAAATTCTTTATATGGAACCACTGTACTGATCATCATATCGGGATATTGAATTCCCTCATCAAAAACCACTTTATAATGTCTCTGGTACAAATGTTTAAAAAATTCTTCCATATCTTCAGGTACGGAAAAAAGAATTCCATTCAATAGACATTCTCTTGTCTTATCAAATATTTTCCTTTCTCCTTCAAAGGAAAAACGAGGCTTTAATTTTGTTCTGCAAAAAACATTCTCAGATAAGACACTGTGTGCTTTTATCCAGTCATCGAACACGTTCATCGGTGACTGTTCTTTCAGACAGGTTAAAGCATATTCAGCTGCCTTTTTCTCCCGATCCGTCTTAAATCGATCATCACCAAATCTGCTCAGCAATCCTTCCTCAAGAAGTTCATACCTGCTGTTTTGTTTTGAATCCTCCAAAACGGAGGCAAGAAAACAGATATGAACAGAAATTCCCTGATGTAGAAATCCTTTATAATGGTATCTTTCAAAAGCAGTCGTATCCTCTGCCGTGTATCTCAGAAAAAAGCCCGGAAACTCCGGATTTTTTTTGAGATGATCCAGAGAACGGTTTGCCGGCTTACGTTCTTCGATGGCATCAATCATCCGGTCGGCATCTTCTGCATGTATCATCACATGACCAAGGAGCATATCTTCATTACAGCTTCCCTGACACCATGCGCTCAGCGCCGTCCAGCCACCAAGATAATACCGAATTCCTTCCGCCTCACAAATCCCTTTGATTTCTTTTAATAAGTGACATATTTTATCTTGTACAATTCCCATGATTTTCATCCTTTTCCTGTCAGACCTGTTTCATGCTGTTCAGGATTATATCATAATCTTCCATTTGTCCAAATCGTTTTTCCAATCCATGTATTAACACAGATTCCGGATATCGTTTCAATTTAAAATCTGATTTTATTTTATCCAGTTCCCGGTCAAAAATATACTGGATTTCTACCTGCAGGTATGGATCGGTCGTCTCATTTTTCACTTTATGGTATTCCGAGAATCCTTTATCAATCCAATGTAATTCCACATATGCATCTCCGAGAAGTTTGTGTTCTGTCTGGGACAATTCTCCATATCGTTCCTGAAGTGAACCGACATATTCTTCCAAAGCATCCTGCTTTTCCGCTTTCTTAAACAAATGTCTTGCCTTCCGATCATCCTCGTTCATAGAATTCTTTTCAAAAATCCGGTCACGGAAAGTCTCATATTCCTCAGTCTGACTCCAGGTACTTTGTTCCATTTTACTGTCCAAAAGCACATAGTCCTCTAACGATTCCGCCTTACGGGCAAGAAGACGATATTTTACTGCCATGAGATTTGGATGATTTTCTCCACGCTCACAAATATAATTCAGGAAGCCCTCCATATCTGCCATTTCCAACACACCCGGAACTTCCAGTGCCTTCACCGTCTCCCGAATATGATTTCGCAGATAATTGCGAATATCCAGTGCAATCATACCATTGATAGAATGGCCGGAAGCTCTGTAATAAAGCAACAATCCCTGCAAAAGATTTCCCTCACAAATAGCCAAGTCCCCTTCATATTTCTCCAATTCTCCATCTTCCGGATACAGGCTTCTTGCCTTTCGAATCCATTTTTGAAGTAGAGGATAGAGAGTTTCATCTTTCAGATTCAATAAGGTTTGAATCTCAAGGCGCAACAGGCTCTGATTCTCCGGATATCGATCCAGCAATTCTTCCACTCTTTTGCGTACAGAATCAAAAGCCCCCTGCCAGAACAGATCGTATAATTCGTGAATTTCTCCTGCAAGATCATCCATTTCCTGAAGGATCTTTGTCATCATTCCGCCATTAATACGGAAAACTTCAAGGAAACGCGGTACTCTCGAAATTCCTTCTGTATGAGTCATTGCACTGATGATTGCCTCAAAATTATCGATCCCGATATCAGAAAAAATCGGTTTATAATAACGGAAAGCCCCATCAAAGTCTTTCCTTCCAATCATCAGTCTGGAAGTTGCAAAGGTAATGTACGAATCAAATACTTTCATCAGCTGCAAATACTGTTTTTGTTCGAGCAATTCCCTGACATCCACCTTCTGGCTGGAAAGCAATGCTTTCTGTTCTTCCAGTACCATCACTTTATCCAGCTCCATGTCTCCATCCAGCTTCCCATGGATTTCTTCTACATGTTTCATGCGCAACTCTTTTCGATCCAGATTGGCCTGTCTCAATTTGTCACGGTTGACATATTTCGAAAAATGCTTTCGCATGGTTTTGTAATCCGTATCCATATCATAAACTGCATCATGTGACATCCGCTCATCATGAGGAGGCACCAATGCCCAGTCCAATCCATAATGCCACGTCAGATATTCCTCCGGATGGGCAGGAATCATCAATTCCGTATCCACAAATCTGGCTGTTTTTGGCTTTCCATACATTTCTTTTCTGGAAAAGAATCCAAAGCCGGCCCAACGAAGAGCGTAATATTCACATTCTTCTTCCTTATAGGAAAACATTCTTTTTTGTAAATAACGCAAAACGGCATTTTTCATTCCCAGTTTCATGAGAAAACGACAGGTATGGTAACGTTTTTCGTTTTTTTCGTATCGAATACTATATTGTCCGTTCGGATTCACCAGGTCACTGTAAAGAGCCATATCCTCCAGATATCTTTGCTGCAATGCAGGATCAGACGGCACCGGATCCATGGCAAACACATCCACGATCATGCCCGCCGGCTCGTCATCCGTAAGCTGGTTGCTGTGAATCGCAGTTTTGGTGGTATCTACATATCGTCCGAATACATTGGGATAATCCGTATTGATCTCTGTTCCTTCCAAAACCCTGTTTTCCGGAAATCCGCCTTCCTGATATACACGGATAAACTTCTCCCAGTTGTTTCTTGTCATCAGAATATCCGCGTCATCATCCCACGGTAGAAATCCTTCATGACGGATGGCACCGATCAATGTGCCGCCGGCAAGATAGTATTCAATTCCATGCTTCCTGCATATCTCATCAATTTCTTTTAAATATATATAAATATTTTTCTGTAACTCTGTCATCGTTCACTGAATCTCCGTCTGCTTAAATGCCAAGAATTTTTTTGACCTCTTTACACATATCTTCTGTCTCACATACAGTATCATGTAATACAGCTGCACTTCTGATGTCTTCAATTGCCTGTGGAACCCTCACACCGGAAATCTTACATAATTCATCTACCAGTTCAAAGTCTGTCTGGGTATCATAGGAAGGGTCAATGGCATTCATGACACTTCTCGTAAACTTGTATGGGCTGGCAGTGGATGCAATCACAGTCTTTGTATGATCTCCTGCATCCTTAACATACTTGCCATATACACTGGAAGCCACGGCTGTATGAGTGTCCATCACATAACCGGTCTTCTCATACATAGAGCGGATTGCTTCTGCGGTTTCTTCCTCACTGGCATAATTGCCATAAAAGTCTTTCATCTGCTCCCGCATCTCATCTGTGACAGTATACTTGCCGGTCTCTGTCAGAGACTGCATAAATGCATTATTTTTCTCGGCATCTCTTCCCGCTGTCTGATAAATGAGTCGTTCCAGATTACTGGAAATCAGAATATCCATGGATGGAGAAGATGTGAGGATAAATTCACGGTTTCTGTCATAGCATCCTGTGGTAAAGAAATCGAACAAAACTTTATTCTCATTGGAAGCACAAATTAACTTCGCAATCGGCACTCCCATCTGTTTTGCATAATAAGCTGCCAGAATATTACCAAAGTTACCGGTCGGAACAACTACATTAATCTGTTCTCCATCCGTCACTTCACCTCTGGCCAGGAGAGTTGCATAGCTGTATACATAATATACAACCTGCGGAACCAGGCGACCGATATTAATAGAGTTGGCAGATGAAAACTGGAATCCTGCGGCATCCATCTCTTTTGCCAGCTCAGGATCTGAAAACATCTTTTTCACACCGGTCTGAGCATCATCAAAATTACCTTTAATTCCAATGACAAATGTATTCTCGCCTCTCTGGGTTACCATCTGCTTTTCCTGAATCGGGCTAACACCGTGTTTTGGATAAAATACGATGATTTTGGTTCCCGGCACATCGGCAAAACCTGCCAGTGCTGCCTTACCGGTATCTCCGGAAGTTGCGGTGAGAATTACGATCTCATTTTTCACGTTATTTTTTCTTGCACTGGTAGTAAGAAGATACGGCAGAATCGATAATGCCATGTCCTTAAATGCAATGGTTGCTCCATGGAATAATTCCAGATAATATGCGCCATCTTTTTCCACCAGCTCGGCAATATTAGAAGTATCAAACTTTTTATCATAAGCACTGTTGATGCAGTGTCTCAATTCCTCTTCTGTAAAATCAGTGAGAAATAATTTCATCACTTCATAGGCAATATCCTGGTAACTCATCTGAGACAATTTCTCCATCGGAACATCCAGCTTCGGAATTTCGGTTGGAACATACAGTCCTCCCTTTCCGGCAAGTCCTTTTAAAATCGCCTCGGAAGCAGTTGCTGTCTCATTGTTATTTCTGGTACTTTTATAAATCAGATTCATATTCATATCCTCTCTGTCTTTGTATATTACAAGTGCCCTCGGGCACCAAATAGTTGCAAAATCGCCATAATTATAGCATAGGGATTTTACTTTCACAAGCTGAAACCCTCATATTGTTTAATTTCTCCGTTTCTTTTCCATATGCCATACTGAGAAAAACAGAAAAGCAATCCCCACCAGAATGCACATCAGACTGGCAGCTTTATAAAAAACAAGGGAAAAAAGTTTCTGGGAAGTATCAATTCCAAGGTAACTGCAAAAAGTAGCAATCAGTCCCGTATCTCCTGTCAGTTTTCCAAAATATCCCATATATGAGGCAATCGGGTTCATCAACAGCAGAATCAGACACATATTGGAAACGGAGGAAGAAAGTTCTCCCTGCTGCATCAGCAACGCACCATTCCGCAACATTTCTGCAACGATAATCGTCCCGATGATAAACATCATCTGACCAAAAAGAGTTCCCACAAATCCCCAGATCAGTTTTGAATAGATACTGTAGAAAAAAATGGAAATGGAACCCGCCCAGAACGAATATATCAAAACCATGATTCCCAGACGGACAATGATCGTCCAGCTCACTCCCGTATAAATACAGACAAGTGCAAGTATCGGAAGACCGGACAGAAACAGCACTCCGTTCAAGGAGAGTACCAATAATATTTTGGCCTGCACATATTGTTTCGATATTCCCGGAATCATTACAAATTGGTCCAGCATATTATTTTCTTTATCTGCCATAAACAGGCGGGATACCGAAAACGGCATCAGAAAAAACACAGCAAGAAGCTGTATGGAACTGATGATCAGAAATTCATATACATAACTGGAGTTATTATAATAATATCCCTTTTGAAAGGATTCTTCATTAAATACCATAAATAATATCATTACAAAAGCCAGAATTGCATTATAAAATATAATCATCATGGGAAGTCGGATATTTCGCCCTTCCCGCAGCCATTCTGCTTTCAAAAACGGATTCAACATAATGCTACCTCCGGAAAATCTGTTCAATATTTACGCGGTCTCTCATATAATTCTGAATCAGAGCCCCGGACAGAACCAGGTCATTTAACAGCTCTGCCTCCGCTTTCTCTTCTCCGTTAAACCGGAAAATTACATCCATTCCGTCCACGGTCACACGATCCACAAGGGAATTTTGTTTCAAAACCATCAGGGCTTCTTCCATCCCTGCCAGGACATGCATCCGCACAGGGCTTTTTTTCAATGCATTTACATAAATGGCATCCGTCTTGCCCTCTGTCACCACTTTTCCCTCTTCCAGAATTGCCACATTGGTAATAAAATCAATTAATTCCGGAAACATCTGAGAATTAAGAATAATGGACTTCCCCTGTTCCTGCAAAATCAGCAGAATCCGAATCATCTCACTTCGGTATGCCACGTTCAGATCGGCGAAGGGTTCGTCCAGAAGAAGCCATTTTGGATCATGCAATATGGTTTTTGCCAGACAGAGAAAAGGAAGAATCTCTGCCGGCACTTCACTGATAAAGCAATTTCGATATTCTTCCATATGAAAAAGCTCCAGAATCTCTTCCATTCGTTTCTGGCGATACCTTCCGTTTATTTTATAAAGAGATAAAAATAATTCAAAGTATTCCTCCACTCTCAGCAAGTCATAAAAACCATATTGCTTCGGCATATATCCAAAACACAGATATGCTTCTGTCTTTTCCTGATAGATGGATTCATTTTCCAGTAATATCCTTCCGGAGTCAGGCTGCTGTCCGCCACTGGCTGCTTCCAGAAGCATGGTCTTTGCCATATTATCCGCTCCCAGAAGGCCCAGTATCACACCCTCCTCCACTTGCATATTCAAATTATCCAATACTTTTTTATTCTCACGATATATGGACACATTTTGAAATTCCAGCATAGTTGCCTCCCTGATTGAAATCGGTATTTCTGATGATAAGATTACAAATCTTTGATGAAAACAGAAATAACCGGAGCGCCGCCGTAATCTGTATCCTCGGACAGACAGTAGGTCACGATCATCCGATTCATGTCTGACAGATAAGGCTCCAGAGATTCACAATTCATATACTCATTTTCTTCATTCAGAATCAGATCATTTTCTCTGGTTTCATAATTATAAGCGTAAATATTCCCCTGAAAACTGTCCCGATTCCGGAACATTCCCCAGACTACCTTCCCACTGTCAAAAGTATAAACCACCTTGGTTTCATTCTTGTCAAGAATATCATATCTCAATAATTCCTCCTGACTTTCTTCATCCAGGCAGGAATGATTCATGTCAACGATACATTCTGCATCTTCCACAGGATTTAACGCAAATCGATTCACAAATACGGTTAACTGATTCTCAAGTTTATGCTCATCCGCAAAAAGAGAGAAGTCATTCTCATCGGTAATTCCAATGGCAAGAAGAGTGTTAAGGTCTCCCTCTCCATTAATATATTTCTGTTGCAGATATTCCATCAGATTACCAATGACCGTCGTCTCATCCCCGTCTCCAAATACTACATTTTCATCATCAAAACCGGTCCAGAATTTCACTTCCTGTTCTTCCACGCGGACTGTTTCCCCGGAAGAAACATCATCGATAATTTTGTATTGATTGCCTCGAACCAGCACCAGCTTGTCAAAGTGATATTCTGATGTATTGATGATATCTCCCTGAAATGAAGTATAATTTCCGGTAATTGTCGGATAGAAACAAGTATCGGTCTGATTGACACCAGTCGAATCGATAGAATATTTCAAAACCTGAGAAGCTCCCGGGACGGTTTCGCCAAATACAATATCAAACCCTTTCTGAGTATTATTGATAGTGAAATTCTCATTGATACCCTTGACAGAAGTAGCATCTCTTTCATCCATCCGATAAGAGTAATCCAACGGCTCCACTGCCTTGACCTCAGGAACAATATCTACACTGCAGCCCTCTCCTTCATTATTCTGATACAGGAAATATATGTCATCTTTTGCAACCTGAGGGTCATACACCCGAATAGCAGAAAATTCTCTTCCGCTGTCTCCTCCGACTCCTCTTGAGCGAATGAGAACGCCAATCGTAAAGACCAGCGCAATCATAGGAACTACCCACCAGATATATTCCCTCTTCTTTATTCTTCGCAGGAAATAATATGCAACCACTCCCAGTACAAGAAGATAGCAAATAAAATAAACACCATAGTAAAAAGTGTTCGGCATCTGCTCATTCATAAATGCATACAACGCCTTTTTCACGTACCACAAACTGGTTTCGTTGGAAAAGGTCCGGTTCCAATTATTTTCCAGACAATCCTGAAACAGTTCCTTCGTCACTTTATCCCGCCCTGTCCACTGGTTCAGCACACTATCCAGTAAGCTGAAGGACATGAGAGATACATTTCCTTTCCCATATTGTCTGTGATACAGACCGGTCGGAAATGATTTATTGTTGGAAGCCCACAACTTCTCTTCCTTTATCTTCAGATTACAGTGCATCATAGTCAGGCTTCCTGCAGAAGACAGCGAATCCGAAAAACTAAATTTGATTTCTTCTACGGCACCCGCTTTTACTCCCAGTAACTTATGAATACCGGATAACACTTTTTGTGCATCCTCACCGGTACCCAGAATCAGACTTCCGCCTTCCTGCAACCATTGTTCCAGGCATTCCAACTGCGTCTGCGAAAGATCATAGGTATCAAAGGAATCGATCAGAATGCCCGACAATGCCTGCAAACCCTGTTTTTTCACAGGAAAATTCTGTCCGGTAAAACAAATCAGTTTCAAAAAGGCAGTATCATCTCCCAAATCTAGTTCCTGCCCATCCAGGTACTTCAATTTCTCGTATTGATCACTGAGCACACCCAGATAAATGGTTTCGTCATAATGGTTCTCATCCTCTTGAATCGGATATACCATCTGGGATAATCTGGCGGTTCCAAACTGATCCAGCACCTGAAAGGAAAAAAATGAGACATTTCCCAGATGAGGAATCTCCATTCTCACCTTTCGTGTGATGCCTTTATCACAGCTGATTGCAGACTGATAGGCCACACCGCCTCCTTCTTCTCCCGGCAGAGTGATTTTTATCACACCGGTAAATGAATCTTCCTGACATTTCATGCTGACCGTAACAGGCATTGTTTTATCCTTGGCAAGATAGCCTCTTGTTCCGAAAATGACCTTTCCCTCCAGGTCTTCCGTCTGAAAACGATAGCCAAATCCCCCGGATTCCGATAAAGCTTCCCTCTCCCATTTTTCTGTACTTACAGCGTTATTATTCTGTCGATGGCACCCGAAAAACCAGAAAATAATCCCGCAAAGGAGAATAAGAACGAAAAAGATTATTTTTTTGTAAGTGCGGAATAAATCATTCAGCATATTACATTCCTCTTAACTATCTGTTATTATGGGGAGAAACCATCGGAAGTTCTATCTGAAAGCGCGTTCCGGATTCATCACTGGATGCCCAGATATTTCCATCATGAAGATTCACGATGTTTTTCGCAATGGCAAGTCCCAGACCGGTTCCTCCTGTCTTAAGAGATCTGGAACTTTCCACTCTGTAAAATTTATCAAAAATTTTATCCAGACTCTCCGGCGGAATAATCCTTCCATAATTAATAACCGCAACAAATGCTTTTTTATCAATGATTCCGGTCTTCACTTCCACTATCTTACCTTCCGCCCCATATTTGATGGCATTGGACATCAGATTGCCGATAGCTCTGGCGAGAAGCTCCCCGTTCCCCTCAATATTCAGAGCACCCTCATAAAACTCAGTCCTGCATTCCAGCTGGCTGTCCATAAAACTCGGATAAAATTCATCCACCAGCTGAGGCATAAACAGATTCAGATCCAGAATCTCTTTTTTGATTTTCACTTTATTCTTATCATATCTGGTGTAATCAAAAAGAGCCTTAACCAGACTTTCCAGCTGTCTCGCCTTGGAGGAGACAATTCCAAGATATTTCTGTCGCTGATCCTCGGTTAGAAAATCTCCCTGAGTCAGAAGATCCATATACCCCAAAATGGAAGTCAGCGGTGTTCTCAGATCATGCGCCACATTGGTGATCAGCTCATCCTTGGTCTTCTCGGCCATTTTCTGCGATTCCAGCGTCTCCGAAAGATTCTTTTGCATTTCATTAATGGAAAAGGCAATTTCAGAAAATTCATCTTCCCCTCTTACAGGAATCTCTTCCGCAAAATCTCCGGACTTCATCCTCTCGACTCCGCTGATGATCTCCCTCACATAAACGACAAAATTATGAGAAATCAAAATAAAATACATAACCAGCAGCAAAATGGTAAAAATAAAGAGTACCCAGAGATCCAGTGCCGTTGATTCCGAGAGGGACAGCATGCTCAGGGACATTCTTTCCTGACCGGACGCTCCCCATACTTTTTTATATTCTCCGGCAATGATCTCCGTCTCATAAAAATATATTCCGATAAATATGATTCCTTCCGTAATCAGGGTGGCAAGGACACTGCAGAACATATACATTACCATCTTAAAACGGAAGCTTTTAAATCGCTTAACTTTCAATTTTGTATCCTACCCCCCAGACAGTCTTCAGAATCTTCGGGCTTCTTGAATTGTCTTCAATCTTCTCTCTGAGACGACGGATATGCACCATAACCGTATTATTCACCTCATACACCTTCTCATTCCACACCCGCTCAAAAATCTCATCGGTACTGAACACCCGGTCTCTGTTGGATGCGAGAAGATATAATATATCAAATTCAATCGGGGTAAGTGCAATCTCCTGTCCGTTCTTCTTCACCACATGGGCGGCCTTATTTATCGTAAGATTCTGAATCTCAATCTCTTCTTTCTTCTCAGGAGCAACCCCTTCTTCCGGCATGATCGCGGTATAGCGCTTCATCTGGGACTTCACCCTCGCAAGAAGCTCCAGAGGATGAAAAGGTTTGGTCAGATAATCGTCTGCGCCGGTACCGAAGCCGACAATCTTGTCCATATCCTCTGCCTTGGCAGACAGCAAAAGAATTGGAATATTGCTTGTCTTACGTATCGTCCGGCAGACCTCCAGGCCATCAATTCCCGGCATCATAATGTCAAGAATCAACATGCGTACTTCCGGATGCTCAGCCAGCATCTCCAGACATTGTTCCCCATCAGAGGCTTTCAGCACGCGATACCCATCATTGACAAGATAAATCTCGACCAGATCCGCAATCTCCTTATCATCATCTACTACTAAAATGCTCGTATTATTTTCCATGCTTCTTTCCTCCAAAAAACAAACTTTTTTATTAGTTTACCACATTTGGTTTGGAAAAGTCCTTAAGAACTTCTTTCTACCGCAAAATGCCACTATTGACTTTTAATATTGGGTTTGTTAGAATGGGGAAGATTCAGAGTCGGATAAATGATCGCTGCCTCAGGCACCGAAAGGTGGAGGGAGAGGAAAGTCCGGGCTTCGCAGGGCAGGGTGCCGGATAACGTCCGGTGGAGGTGACTCTAAGGATAGTGCAACAGAAATATACCGCTGGTTGTTCCAGTAAGGGTGGAAAGGCGGGGTAAGAGCCCACCGATCTTCTGGTAACAGGGGATGCCATGTAAACCCCACTCGAAGCAAGACCGAAACGAAAACGATAATCTGGCCCGGATTGTTTTCAGGTGGGTCGCTGAAGTCTGTCGGTAACGGCAGAATTAGATAGATGATCATTCAAGACATAACCCGGCTTATCGTCCGGCTCTGAGTTTCAAACGAAAAACAGCGTTGCAGC
>JALERO010000259.1 GCA_022764265.1 Eubacterium sp.
ATCCGGTGTGATTCCGGAGCCGACGGTACAGTCCGGATGGTAGAAGATGGTCTGGCGCATGGTTTTTCATGTGCAGTATTTACGTGGTAATAATTGCCCTGAGATTTATCGTGGAAGGACGATGAGTTTCAGGGCATTTTCATTTGATAAGGCCATTTGAGGATGGAGGGATAAGAATGCAGGAAGAACAATATATGAGAAGAGCCATCGAACTGGCGAAGAGAGGCAGCGGGCATGTGAATCCCAATCCGCTGGTTGGAGCGGTGATCGTCCGGAATGGCGAGATTATCGGCGAGGGTTATCATGAATGTTACGGACAGCTTCACGCGGAGCGGAATGCCATCGCCAATGCAAAGGGCAGAGGCAATTCGCTGGAGGGGAGCACCATTTATGTGACGTTGGAGCCGTGCTGTCATTACGGTAAGACGCCGCCGTGTACTGAGGCGATCATGGAGGAAGGCATTGCCAGGGTGGTGGTGGGATCTGATGATCCCAATCCGTTGGTATCGGGGAAGGGCTTTCGTATTCTGAGAGAACATGGGATTGAGGTGGTGCCTCATTTTCTGAAAGAAGAATGTGATGCCATCAATGATGTATTCTTTCATTTTATTCGAACCGGGCGGCCCTATGTGGCAATGAAATATGCCATGACCATGGATGGAAAGATTACCTGTCATACGGGAGATTCCAAATGGGTGACCGGAGAGGAAGCCAGAGCTCACGTGCAGAGACTTCGCAATCATTACAAAGGGATTATGGCCGGGATCGGCACGGTGCTGGAGGATGATCCGACCTTGAATTGCCGGATGGAAGGCGGCAGAGATCCGATTCGGATTATCTGTGACAGTCATCTCCGGATTCCGATGGATTCCAATCTGGTGAAGACGGCAGATCGATATCCGTTAATCGTTGCCTGTCTGCCGGATGCGGATGCAGAGAAGGCAGCCGAGCTGGAAGCTTGTCAGGTTGAGGTATTGCGGATTCCTCCGAAGGATGGTTCTCTTGATCTTATGATATTGATGGAGGAACTGGGCAAAAGAAAAATAGACGGTATTTTATTGGAAGGCGGGGGCACATTAAATGAAAGTGCACTTCGCAGCGGCATTATTTCCAGAGTATATTGCTATGTGGCGCCGAAGATATTTGGCGGAAAGAATGCCAAAACACCGGTGGAGGGTATCGGACAGGAACTGGCGAGAGATGCCTGGATGTTTGAGCTGGAGTCGGTGAGACATTTTGGCGAAGATGTACTGCTGGAATATAAAAAAGCCGGATTATCATAATAAAAGAGGATGAGAAATGTTTACAGGAATCATTGAAGAAGTCGGAGTAATCAAAAATATTAAAATGGGTGCAAAGTCAGCGGTGATTACCATTCAGGCCGAGACCGTGATGGAAGACATTCATCTGGGTGACAGTATTGCCATGAATGGGGTTTGTCTGACCGTCACATCCTTTGATAAAAACAGCTACAGTGTGGATGTGATGCATGAGACTCTGCGGCGCACGAATCTGGGTGCCTTGAAAGGTGGAAGCCGTGTGAATCTGGAGCGTGCCATGGCGGCCGACGGCCGGTTTGGTGGACATATCGTTGCCGGACATGTGGACGGAACGGGTGTGATTACCTCCATGAAGCAGGATGACAATGCGGTGTGGATTGATATTGAAACGGATGCATCGGTTTTAAAGTATATTGTAGAAAAAGGTTCGATTACCATCGATGGAATCAGTCTGACAGTGGCGCAGGTGGACAGTAGAAGCTTTGCGGTTTCTGTGATTCCTCACACGGGTATGCACACTACGCTGCTGGAGAAGAAGCCGGGAGATTCTGTGAATCTGGAGACAGACATGATTGGAAAATATGTGGAGAAGCTGCTAGGATATCAGGAACAGGAGAAACAGCCAAAATCCAACATCACCATGGAATTTCTGATGGAAAATGGTTTTTAATATACAGACATCTTAGTATAAACAAGGAGGACACAATAGATGAGCGAGTTTAAATTTAATTCGGTAGAAGAAGCAATTGAAGATTTCAAACTTGGAAAGATGGTCATTGTTGTCGATGACGGAGACGATGAAAATGATGGTGCCTTAGTGGTTGCCGGAGAACACGCAACACCGGAGGCAGTGAATTTCATGCTGAGCTATGGAAAGGGCCTTTTGACCATGCCGATTTCCGAAGAGGTAGCACGGCAGATTGGTGTGGAGGAACTGATCTGGGAGAACAGAGAACAGTTTCCGGGAATGGGAACAATTTCCATTGATAGCGCCGATGTTGCGATTGGTGTTTCTGCAGCGGATCGTTCTAAAACCGTAATGAAGGCTGCGTCAGCAGAAGCAAAAGCGATGGATTTCAAAAGACCGGGAAATATTTTCCCGAAAGTGGCTCTGCAAGGAGGCGTGTTGAAGCGGACCGGATTTACAGAAGCATCAGTGGATCTGGCTGTAATGGCCGGATTCTGTCCGGTGGGACTTCGCTGTGGTATTCTGGATGAAAACGGTTGTGTGGCAAAAACCCCACAGCTGATGGAATTTTCCAAAAAGCATGATATCAAGATTATCACCATCGCAGACATGATTCAATATAGAAGAAACACCGAAACCTTTGTCAGCTGCGAAGCAGAAGCAGATTTTCCGACCCATTACGGACATTTCCGGATTTTTGGTTATGTAAATAAATTAAACGGAGAGCACCATGTGGCAATCGTAAAAGGAGATGTTGCCAATGGAGAGCCGGTTTTATGCCGTGTACATTCCGAGTGTCTGACCGGAGATGCACTGGGCTCCAGAAGATGTGACTGCGGACAGCAGTATGCTGCGGCCATGACCATGATTGAAAAAGAAGGCCGGGGTATTCTGTTGTACATGCGTCAGGAAGGCCGGGGAATCGGTCTTATCAATAAGTTAAGAGCTTACCAGCTTCAGGATCAGGGAATGGATACCGTGGAAGCCAATCTTGCCCTGGGATTTCCGGATGACCTCAGAGATTACGGAATCGGCGCCCAGATTCTGGCAGATCTTGGCGTGAAGAAGCTGCGCCTGATGACAAACAACCCGGCCAAGGTTGTGGGACTTTCCGGTTACGGTATTGAAATCGTGGAAAGAGTTCCGATTGTCATTGAAGCAAATGAAGATGACATTTTCTATCTGAAAACCAAACAGGAGAAAATGGGACATTATACAAAATATTAATCATTATCATAGGAGGACATATAAATGGGAGTAAATGTATTTGAAGGTAAAGTAGTAGGCGGAGAAGAGAAAATCGGTATCGTATGTGCGAGATTTAATGAATTTATCGTATCCAAATTATTGGGCGGCGCAGTGGATGGTCTGGTACGTCATGGCGTAAAAGAAGAGAATATTGACGTGGCATGGGTTCCGGGTGCTTTTGAGATTCCGCTGATCTGTGAGAAGATGGCGAAATCAGGGAAATATGATGCAGTAATCGCTCTCGGAACAGTAATTCGTGGTGCAACAAGCCATTACGATTATGTATGTAATGAAGTATCCAAAGGCGTGGCTCAGGTTAGCCTGAAGTCTGAGATTCCTGTATTATTCGGTATCGTTACCACAGAAAATATCGAGCAGGCCATCGAGCGTGCCGGTACAAAAGCAGGTAACAAGGGATATGATTGCGCACTGGCAGCCATCGAAATGATCAATCTTATCAAAGAAATCGAAAAA
>JALERO010000108.1 GCA_022764265.1 Eubacterium sp.
TGACTGCAATTCGTATTATGGAGAAAAAAGTCACTATTAGAGAATTACTCCTATCAACATTTCAGCAGGAGATTTTAACCCACTGTTATCTACTGAGGCGAACAGTCCCCTCTTTAGTGTTTCACATATTTGAGGAAGGGGTATCCTCTACTGAGATGAAAATCTTCTGGGGGATGTACACTTACGCGAGAAGAAGATGTCGCTGACACGATCCCGCTTCTGCCTGGACAGCAGCCAACTGGCATGGAAGATGAGATTTGACAATAAAACTCTGGACAAAGCGTCAGGAATCCTTATAATTAAAGGTAAGAAACTATTCCGTGATAAATCATGTAATAGAAAAGCAAAAGGGGGAGCCGCGATGGACGTACAGGAATTATTAACATATGTGGAAGAGCTGGTGTTTAAGACATCCATGTTTGGATATGACAAGGACGAAGTAGATATTCAGCTTGATAAAATTTGTGACGAAGTGGAAGCAATCGTCAAAGAAAAAGACAAACAGATTGAAGAATTAAAGGGCGGAAAGACCTTTGTTGTGCCGGATTTGTCAGAATTGGCTGATCAGGCGGAAGCCGAGGCAGATGAAGAAAAAGCTGCATTAAAACAGCAGCTGGTAGCATTGAAAGAGAAATTAGACGAAGCCGAGAAACGCGCAGATGAAGCCGAGAAACTGGCTGCAGAAGCTGAAGAGCGTGCAATCGAAGCGGAGAAAAAAGCGGCAGCAGCAGAAGGCAAGGCAGCGGTTGCAGAGACTAAAGCTGCAGCTCAGGCAGAAAGAAAACCGGTTACAACAGATGAGGCCTATGAGCAGTACATAAGAAATGCAGATCTTTTATGTAAGCAGCTGTCGGATCTCCAGACCAAAGAAGCCACCATTGTGGAAGCAGCGCAGGCAAAAGCTGAAAAACTGCTGGAAGAAGCTCAGGTACAGGCCAATGAGATCATAGCCGGTGCAAAAACAGAAGCAGAGCAGGTGAAAGCAGAGGCAGAGACCAAGGTCAAAGAAGCAGAGGCAGAATCTGACAAGATTCGCGGAGATATTCAGAACAAATTGGCAGAAGAACAGAAACAGTGCGATGAAGTTGCGGCACAGAAACAGAAATTAGTTGCTTCTCTGAATGGTATTACAGCAGAACTCCAGGAGTTCATAAAGAAAGTAGAGAGATAAAAAAAGGAAGAATTGATAAGACCGTTTCAGAATACTCCTGGGACGGTCTTTGTTGTGTGACAGGAAATAATGAGAGGAAAAGAAACGATGATTCGATTGGTCATTTTTGATATGGATGGATTGATGTTTGATACGGAACAGATAACTTGTCGGGCTTTTATGGAAAAAGGAGAAGAATACGGACTCCCGCTGGATAAAGAAAAGTTTGTACAGATTCTGGGATTGAACAGCACCTCTATTATTAGCCAATACCAGGAATTATATGGAGACCGTGTCGATGGAGAAAAACTGTATCGGGAAATCGGCGGAAGAAAGCAGGAGATATTGGAGAAGGAAGGACTTCCAGTAAAAAAAGGGCTCTTTGAACTGCTGGATGCCATTGAGAAGGCAGGAATAAAAAAAGCGGTAGCCAGCGGCTCCGACCAGGAAGTGATAGATAGATTTGTAACCGACGCAGGACTGAAAGAACGATTCGATATGATGATTTCCAGCAAAGCGGTGGAAAGAGGAAAACCTTACCCAGATGTGTTTCTGGAAATCTGTCGCCAGCTGGAAGTGGCACCATCGGACACGCTGGTGCTGGAAGACTCCGATAACGGGGTGAAAGCTGCGGTAGCAGGAGGTATTCCGGTTATCAATATTCCAGATCTGGTAGAAATACCGAAAAATCTGCAGGAACAGTGCCTCGACGTAAAGGAGTCTTTGTTGGATGTAATTCCATATATTAATCAGGAACCAAAAGAGGATTTTCGCATATAGTAAACAGAAGTCGGGTGAAAGCAGGGAAAACTGTGACCAGATTTGACAATATGTATAAAATATCAGAAGAAGAAAACTCCCGGGGCCAGGAAGACAAAAGCTGTGATTTTGACTGGCTGCCGGGATTCAAAGAAATGATGGCATGTCAGGAAAGCCAACGGGAAGAAGGCGGGCAGATAGAACCATACACACAGATAGAACAGAATGGATTCCCGTACCAGGGGCGCCAGCTGGAAACTGACAGCCAGCCTGATCAGGATATGCCCCGGAACATGCCGGATTCTTCAGAACTGTTACCGCCGGAGGAACTCCAGAGAGAGGAACAGATGTATTGGAAGGATTATGAATATTTCCTCCGGATGCTTCCGGTGATTGCCAGAGAGATCTGGGCGGCGGCCGATGCGATTCTGGACCGGTATGAATTTGAGGGGAGCTCCATGTATGCGGAATATCCTGACAAAACAGCCATTTTCAAGATTGTGGAAATGATTTATGATAAATTAAAATACTATGAAAATAATCGGACCGAGAACAAGATGGATGGAACGGAAGGGAAAAATTATTATTATGTTTCCAAGGAAGAACAGGGAATCAACACCCCTCTGCGGGATTTGATTTTTGTCATGGTGAGCTGGAATATGGCTTTTCGCAGACAGCGGTATCACCGGAGAAAAAAGATATTCCCCATTTCTTAACAAGATATTACGATTTTAGTACATTTAAGACCGGTTTTAACGCCCCTTGTTGCATGGGATATGAAATCATGTTAAAATCGGTCACATAATAAAGAAAAGAAGGATCACCAATGGATTTTTTAATAAATAAGATAAACGACCATCTGGATGAACAGCTGATAAAAATTACGATCAGTAATCCCAGAAAGGCAGAAGAGATAAAAAAATACAGCATTCGTCCTGTTCTTGTAAAGGAACAGCTGCTGTTTCAGAGTGCCGCCTATACAAAGACGCAGGTGTTTCATGAGAATCTGAATAGAACACAGCTGGCTGATAAATTAAAAGTAATTCTCCCCCTTTACAAGCAGGTGCAGATGCAGACCACAGATGGGGAGCTGACAGCACTCATCAACAAAAAAGGTAAGTCAGCGATCAAAGTGAAGGGAAGACAGGCAGACCGACCGGCAAAGGCTGATTGGTCCCGTTTGCAGCATAACCGGACGAAGAATTACATTTTACAGGAGGGAGCGGTGGTGCCGTTTCTGCAGGATCTGGGTGTGATGACAGCCGAGGGAAAGATTGTCCGCACGAAATACGATAAGTTCCGGCAGATTAATCGATTTCTGGAGTATATTGAAGATGTGCTGCCATTTTTGCCAAAGGACAGAGAGATTACGATTCTGGATTTTGGGTGCGGTAAATCCTACCTTACTTTTGCTGTTTATTATTATCTGAAGAAACTGAAGAATTATAATATCCGGATTATCGGTCTTGATCTGAAGAAAGATGTGATTCGGAATTGTAACCGGCTGGCTCAGAAATATCAGTATGAGAAGCTGCATTTTTATGAAGGCTCCATCGAAGAATTTGAGGGTGTGACCCAGGTGGACATGGTGATTACCCTGCATGCCTGCGATACGGCAACCGATTATGCCATTTACAAGGCCGTCCACTGGGGAGCGGAGATTATTTTATCTGTGCCGTGCTGTCAGCACGAACTCAATGGGCAGATGAAGGCAGAAGGTTTTGAGCCGGTGACAGATTACGGCATTTTAAAAGAAAGATTTGCTGCGCTGGCCACCGATGGCATTCGGGCGAAGCTTTTGGAAGGTGTAGGATATGATACACAGATTCTGGAATTCATTGATATGGAACATACCCCAAAGAATTTGCTGATTCGGGCGATAAAAGGGAAGACAGTCTCCGAAAAGAAATGGCAGGAGGCGGAACGGTTCTGTCGGCAGTTTGGTTTTGAGCCTTCCTTAAAAACACTTCTGGAAAAAGAAAGAGGTCAATAGAAATGAAAGATACAATAAAGCTGGTGATTCTCCATGTGGCGGTGATTGTCATTGCTTTTGTGGGGGCACTGATATTTTTTAATTATAGAATTTCATCAGAGAAGGGCAATCCCGTTGCCGAGCTGGCCAATTCCACCTATCCGATTATGGAGATCGGAGGGGAAGCGGCGGATTATAATCTGATGTCCGCCTATCGGGGAGACATCGATTTGTCTTTGGTGAGAAATCAGATTACAGTGGTAGATCATTCACAGACCGTGGAGTTAAAGCTTCATCATTATGATTATGATATTACTGCCATTCAGTATAGCCTATTTGAAAACGATCCGGAGAATCCGCTGGAAGAGGGAACCCTCAATCAGCTGACTGAGCTTGAAGGGGAAAATACCCGCACAGGGACGATTACTTTTCAAAATGATTTGAAGCAGGGGAAAAGCTATTATCTGAAGATGGCCGTTCGCCTTGACAACAGTACGAGAGCATATTTTTACACAAAGATTCAGAAAGGCGGAGAGTACCACCTCAATGAATATGCTACATATGCTTTGAATTTTCATAATAATTTATTTGATAAATCCAAAATGGAAGAAAATGCAGTTTATCTGGAACCTTCCGGAAACGGAGGCATAGGAACTTTGGAATATGTCAATCTTCATTCCAGTGTTGCGGATGTGTTTTTCGGCAATATGGAAGTGAAACAGGAATCGGAACCTCGGATTAAGGTTCGTGAGATTAACGATACCTATGCCATTCTGGAGCTGGATACCCTTGTGTCCAGTGAAATCAGCGATAATGTGATTCAGTATTATGATGTGGAAGAGACTTACAAACTCAGATATACCCAGGAGCGAATGTACCTTCTGGACTATCAGAGAACGATGGATGCCTATTATAATGAGGCCATGATTGATTCTGCCAACAATTATATCGGGCTCGGCATTCAAAATGAGAAAAATATCAGCTATCTGTATTCTGATGAGGGGCACAAGCTCTGCTTTGCTTCAGAAGGGCAGCTATGGTACTATGATTATGATAACTCCAATGTTTCAAAGGTGTATAGCTTTTCATCAGAAAATCTGGGAGATATCCGTAACGATCAGGAAGATCATGGTATTAAAATCCTGAAAATGAGCGATAAAGGCGTGATTTATTATCTGGTATACGGCTATATCAGCCGGGGAAGGCATGAAGGTGCCAACGGTATTCAGATCATGAAATACGATCCGGGAACAAACTGTAATGAGGAACTTGCATTTCTGATATCCTCTGTTCCGTACAATAATATGAAAGAAGATCTTGAAAAACTTTCCTATCTCAATTCTGACAGAGTCTTTTATTGTATGCTGGACGGAGATTTGCATCAGGTGAATCTGGATAAAAAAGAGGATGTCATTCTGGAATCCGGAATGGTCAATGAAAGTCTGACTGCTTCTAAGGATCAGAGCATCATTGCACTGGAAAAAGATCAGGATATATGCAATAATACAGAAATCAAGATGATTGATCTGGAGAGCGGACAAACCCAGACCTTTACCTGTCCGGATAATCAGAGAATTCGTTCCGTCGGTTTTCTGGCAGAGGACTTTATATATGGAACCGCGCTGGCAACGGAAGTTTCCAGAGCGACCAGTGGAGTGGTCACATTCCCGGTCAAACAGCTTCATATTATGGACATCGATGGAAATGAAGTAAAAACCTATAATAAACCTGGCAGATATATTCTTGAGACAACGGTCAACGGAAGCGTACTGGAAATGAAATTCGGCAAGAAAAATGGTTCCAGATTTATCCAGACTAATGATATTGATTACATTCGATATAAAGAGGAAGAGAGTACAGATGCGATTACTCTTACCAGTAAATATTCAGAGACCTATGGTAGTCAGCTCTATTTTAAATTTCCGGATTACATCTATATTCAAGTGGAACCGGATCTTGTGCTGACCAAAATTCTGACCAGCGAGGATGACAGATCCATCGTGTTAGAGAGAAGCGGAGAAGCGGCAGAACAATATTATGTTTATGCCGGCGGACAGCGGCAGGATGTCTTTACCAATCTGCCGGAAGCAGTCAATGCGGCTTCCGAGAAGCGAGGTAATGTCATCGACAGTAAAGAAAGGACTCTGTGGCAATGTGCCTTTGATGAATATGCGATCGTAGCCGGAATGGACAAGGTCACAAAGGTTTCCGGTGACAGGGAATCCCTGGCAGGCTGTCTCTCCATGATTGCCAGTGTGAATGGGAAAAACTTGTCTGCAGATGAAATTTCTACCGGCTCGAAGACCGTTTCAGAATTGATGGAGCAGTGCAGCGGACATCAGACGCTGAATCTTACCGGATGTGCGCTGGATGATGTGCTGTACTATATCAGTCAGGGGAGTCCCGTTCTTGCAAAATACAGCAGCAGACGATATGTGGTTGTGATGAGTTATAATTCTACAAAAATCCGGTATCTTGATCCGGTCACAGGGCAATCTACAGTGGCAGGAAGACAGGAACTCACAGAAACGCTGAAAAAAGCAGGAAATGTTTTTTACAGTTATCTGAACGAATAAAAAGAAACAGGAAGACAAATACTGGAAAAAGAAGCGTTTTAATCAAATCCAATATGTATTGCGGAGGTAGTTATGAATCAAGTTCAGCAGACACCGGGGGCCCCCCATTCCCGGAGAAGAAAGCCCAAAAAAGAGAAAACGATATGGAAGGTTCTGAAAGTATGGATGCTCTGCGTTGCAATCGCATTGATCGTGCTGGCCGGTCTTGTCATAGTCCGAGTGGCGGTACCTGTGGCATCTATGTATAAACAGGCCATAGAATTCGTGGAAGAGAGTGATGCGAGCACCTTCAAAGCAGAACAGACCTCTATTGTGTATGATGCCAATGGAAATGAAATCAAAAAGTTAAAAGGAACAAAAGATGTACATTATCTGGAGTATGATGATATTCCGGACGCGGCGAAGCTGGCAATCATTTCGGTGGAGGATAAGAATTTTACATCTCATCGTGGAATCGATATTGAAGGAATTGCCCGTGCGGTTTTGTCTCTGATCAGAAACAAAGGAGAGATAACCATGGGTGGAAGTACCATCACCCAGCAGCTGGCCCGAAACATTTTCCTTAATTTTGAAACCACCTACAGCCGAAAGATTCAGGAGATGTTCATTGCCGTGGCGTTGGAGCAAAAGTACAGTAAAGAGCAGATTCTGGAATTTTATCTGAACAATGTTTACTTTTCCAATGGCTATTACGGGATCGAATCGGCAGCGGAAGCTTATTTTAATAAAGATGCCAATGATTTGAGCATTTCCCAGATTGCTTTCCTTTGTGCGATACCAAACAGTCCTTCCCGCTTTGATCCATATGATCATCCGGAAGCGACCATGGAGCGAAGAGATAAGATTCTGAAAAATATGTATGAGGAGGGTTATATCAGCAAAGCGCAATATGACCGCTCCATTGCAGAAGAGATTAAAGTTTTACCGAAAAAAGAAACGGAATCCAATGACTATGCGGAAACCTACATCATAAAATGTGCCACGGAAAGTCTGATGAAAGCCAATGGCTTTGAATTTAAGACAACCTTCCGAACCACATCCGAGGAAGAAAAATACGATGAGGAATACGAGGAAATGTACAGCAACTGCAAGCAGAGCCTGTACACCGGGGGGTATCGTATTTATACTTCCATTGACATGGATTTACAGAAACAGCTTCAGGAATCGGTTTCATCGAAACTCTCTATGTTTACGGAAAAAACCGATGATGGTATCTATAAGGTACAGGGTGCCGCGGTGACCATAGATAACGAGACCGGCCGTGTTGCGGCTATTGTGGGAGGCCGTGAAGAAGATCAGGAAGGTTATGGGTTAAACCGTGCCTATCAGAGCTTCCGACAGCCGGGAAGTGCCATAAAACCGCTTCTGGTGTATGCACCGGCTCTGGAAAAGGGATATACTCCATACAGTACTGTAGATGACAGCAGAATGACTGGAGAGGATGCAGTATCCAATGCCGGATATTCCTACTCCGGATCGATTTCCCTGCGAAGAGCAGTTCAGAAATCCAGCAATGTTGCCACTTACCGTCTGTACCAGGAACTGGGACCGGAAAACTGTCTGGAATATCTGGAAAATATGAACTTTAAAGGATTGGATCCAAAGGATTACAAATATGATACTACCTGTCTGGGTGGTTTCACCAACGGAACAACTGTTGTCGAGATGGCGGCAGGATACGCCACATTAGCCAATGATGGAAAATATCGGACTCCAACCTGTATTGTTAAAATTACAGATTCGGATAAAAATGTGATCGTACCGGATGAGCAGAAGAGTCATGATATCTATTCCACCAATGCCGCACGGATGATGACGGATGTTCTGGAAAGCTGTGTGACAGCAAGCTATGCGACGGCATCCGGCTGTAAACTGGATGTGGATATGCCGGCAGCATGTAAGACCGGAACTACTTCCAATTATGTGGATGGATGGCTCTGTGGATATACTCCATATTACACGACAGCTGTCTGGGTCGGCATGGATGTTTATCAGTCCGTGGATAATCTGAAAGGAAATACTTATCCGGCCTATATCTGGAAGAACTTTATGGACAAGGCCCACCAGCTTCTCGAGAGAAAAGAATTTGATACCTATCTCGGAGAAGAAGAGGAAAAAGCGACCACCAGAGCGACGACGGAGGAAGAAAAAGAAACGGACCTTGATATGGAGAATCCGAATGATATAGAAGATCAGGAAGATGATATTAAGAACGAGAACACTCCGTCAGGTAATAATACACCTGGACAGGGAACCAATACTAACGGTGGAACCAACAATGGAAACACCGGAGGATCCGCATCAGGTGGTAACAATACCGGAAATGATACCGGAAATAACACGAATAATCCATCCGGTGGCAATTCGGATGGCAATCAGAGTTCCGGTAATGAGACGGATGGTGGACAGGATTCCGGCGGTGGAAGCAACCCTTCCGACACAGGAGGAGATGCAGACGCCGGGCCGGATGAAGAATAAGAAGAAGCGCAGCTCGGAGATATAATAAAAAAGAAATCCGCCCCCGGCATATGAATGTTATGTGGGCGGATTTCTTTTATAGTTGAGACTAGGCGCTGCGCGCTTAGTGGACAGCAACTTTTATTCTTCTTGAATTGTATGATACTGTGCGTATTCTGCCAGACGTTTCTTGATTCGGTCATGTGGATCCAGAATTGCACTGATGGAAGCCTCGTGATTCAGAGAATCGATCAGTAATGCAATATATTTGGAAATATCACAGTTCACATACCATGGTCTCTCCAGCAATTCCGGAGTTTGGTAAGTGCTGTTGGTTGTGATTACTTTATAAATAGTACCTTCTTCGAAAGCCTTGTCAAAGGAAGCAAGACCGTTGGTGAACATGCCGAAGGTGGAGATACAGAAGACTCTGCGGGCATTTCTGCGTTTCAGCTCTCTGGCAACATCCAGCATACTCTCGCCGGATGAGATCATATCGTCAATGATCAGCACATCTTTACCCTCTACGGAGTCCCCCAGATATTCATGGGCAACGATCGGGTTGCGGCCATCCACAACAACAGAATAATCACGACGTTTGTAGAACATACCGATGTTGACACCCAGCACGTTAGCGAAATACATCGCACGCTGCATCGCACCTTCATCCGGACTGATGATCATCATGTGCTCACTGTCGATCTCAAGATCGTCTGTGGAACGAAGCAATGCTTTGATAAACTGGTAAGTCGGCATAATGTTGTCAAAGCCCTTTAACGGAATCGCATTCTGTACTCTTGGGTCATGAGCATCAAAGGTGAGCACGTTGTCCACGCCCATATTGGCCAGCTCCTGTAATGCGAAAGCACAGTCAAGAGATTCTCTGGAGCTTCTTTTGTGCTGTCTGCTCTCATAAAGGAACGGAAGAATTACGGTGATACTCTTAGGCTTACCGGAAGCGGCAGCGATCAGACGTTTCACATCTGCGTAAATGTCATCCGGTGACATATGGTTTTTGTGACCGCAGACTGTATATTCCAGACTGTAGTTCAGAACATCTGCAAGAATATATAAATCTACTCCTCTGACAGAATCAGAGATGAGAGCCTTAGCCTCACCGGTTCCGAAACGGGCACAGGTGGAGTCGATAATGAATGTCTCCTTCTCATAATCCTTGAACACAATGTTCGATTTATGATTATGATCACGCTCTCTTCGCCAGTTTACAATATACTGATCGATTTTTTTTCCAAGTTCAGCACAGCTTGGATGTACAATAATTCCAAGTCTTCCTACAGGAACGGTTGAAAACTTACTATCGTCTGGTTTCATAAATTTATCTCCTTTTTATCTCTTTAGCTTATATCATGTTTGTTGAATCAAACCAATGTAAATCTTTTATAACATTCCCTATCCGTTTAGTCAAGGGAAGAAACCGCCTTTTTGATGCGAATATCGTCTCCGTAAATATGAAAAAGCTCATAAGATTCAATGATTCTGGAGGAAATTCGCTCAGTATAGGAGCGATTAATCTGCTCCAAAGACAAATTTGTGCTGATGATTGTTGATTTTTTGTGGATGATTCGCTCGTTGATACACAAAAAAAGCTGGGAATTAATAAATGTATTATTCAATTCTGTTCCCAGATCATCAATGATCAGCAGGTCACAATTCAAAAGAAAAGGTAAAGTATCCGAATTCTCTTTTTCCCGTCGGAACGTATAATCTGCCAGCTGGTCAAAAAACTGATAGGCAGTCTGGTAAATGACACTTTTCCCCTTTTTCAGCAACTCACAGGCAATACAATTGGTGAGAAATGTCTTCCCCACTCCGGCGTTGCCGTATATCAGAAGATTTCCGCCCGGCCGCTGATCAAAGGTGTCTATGAACAGGTGACTTCTGTCGAGAATTCGAACCATGTTCTCTCTTGGCGATTCCGGATGATCTATCGTCCGTCGACCGGAATAGTAATCCAATTGAAAAGTAGAGAAATTTTCCTTTTCAATCAGCTCCCGCAGATTGGATTGATCATAAAGAATATCCAGAATCTGTTGCTGAAAACAATGACATTTTTCTGTACCGACATAGCCGGTATCTTTACATTTATCGCAGCAGTAGATGGGATCCAGATAATCCGCCGGATAATGGTGGATTACCAGAAGATTGATTTTTTCCATGGACAGATCATAAATCTCTGACTTTAAGGATTCCCTTTCATCGGCATTTTTATCGAAAATCATCTTTTTTGCTTTTTCCACAGAAATGTGAGCAATTTTTTCATCAATGTGGCGGATTTCAGGAATAGAAGCATAAACCTCTTCTTTACGTCTCTGCTCTTCCATATGATTGTTACGGCGAACCTGGTCATAGGAATTGATGATTGACATAAATTGATTTTGTGAAAGCGCCATAATTACCTCCTGTTTTTATCAAGTAAGCGGGACTCCAGATCATCATAATTGTAGGAGCGCTGCTCAAAATTATGAAACGAGTTGGAGTTTGTTTTTCCGGCAACCGGCTGACCGGTGGGTTTGGTCTGCCCTGCCACCTGGGAAGTGGCGTGAAAATTTTTGTCCAGAGATTGAATATCCGCTGTGTTACGAACACCGGATTTCTTCCAGTCCTCCAGAATACGATTGGCATAAGGAAAACTTGCCTGATGGGTGGCCAGCAGAGTCCGGTTGCAGGCTTCCACGATGATATCTGTCTCAAATCCGAGAGAATTCCACTTCCTTATGTAATCCAGCTCCGCCGGTCCGGGATTTCGATTGGCAATGCCGAAGGCCTTCATGACAGGAAATACATTCTGTGTGTAAAGCGTCGTCTGTTCCTTTGCCTTTTTCACCGTATCAATACCCATCTGGAACCAGTTGATCGCCACACTCTCAATATAGCGCACGCTTTTCTTTCCCCGGGTGATACAATACTCGATTAGATATTCCAAAAGATCGGAAGAAAAATGAAGGTCATCGTTGATATAACAGAAACTGTTCAGCTCTGAAGCGGAAAGCGGTCTGCCCAGATAAGTCTCCGCCATGTAGACCGTCTGCTCCAGATCTGTATTTTTAATTGATTTTTCCATCTCCACAGCACTCCGATTGGTCTTTTTCGGTACCGTCAGAGCCGTAAAAGAAGCTCCCGCTGCTTCGGAGTTTCCAACTTCCGGAGATGTCCCGGCAGTATTTTCTTCAGCCGGATGTGAATCATCATTCAACTTCAATAATCCAGCCTTTTCCCAGTAATTCAGTGCCCGCAAAATATCCTTTCGCGTAAGCTCCAGTGTGTCCGCCAGCTCATCAATCCGAATCGGAAGATCGCTGCCGCTCAGACGAAGAATTAAAAGATATATTTTTACGTATTCTCCGTCGGCCTTCCGCATATAATGATCAATGAAGTCGTTGGGTAATATCGTAACATTATGCTGTAAATTGTTTGTTAAAGTAATTTTATCCATAGTTCTCGCCCTCTTTGTATTCAAATCACAAAGCATAAAGTCATGCCTTGGATACGTCGATAGGGATCCGTATAATCATAACATAATTAGCGCAAAATGAACAGGCTTTTGCGAACGCAAGAATTTTCCAGAAGTTCGTTAAGATCGTCAAATTGTGGACAAGATTGGGGATAAAGGTGGGATAGACATTGGATAAGTATTGTGGAAAAAACGGTGGATAATGTGGATAACTCTGTGGATAGATTGGGTTTAAGGACCGTATTTTGGGGTTAAAACCATGGAAACCGCCATTTCCTTGCTAGATATGGGGATAAAAATAAGAAAAGAAAATGTGGATAACATGTATATAGCGTTGGGATATGTGAAAAAAACGCACAAAATGTAAAAATAAACCTGTGGATAGTGTGGAAAACCTTTCACCCTACCCGAAGGTGCTAGAAAGGAATCGTTCCATATTTTCGAATCTGGGTAACTATGATAGAATGGAAATACGACTGTACGGGAGAAAAACAAGCCAGACTGGAAGCGGTAATAAATCAGCTGGAATCATAAACCTCACGACTTTGAGTCAGAGAAAGGCCAGATGCCGAGGAAAAGATGCAATGCCTGTATTTTATCATCATAAAGTAAATCGATGTGTTCACGGCAGATTCCGTTACGATATATCATGCGAAAACCGACTTTGAAGCCGGGAAGATGTAAACGAATGCTTGAAGTTTACATCTTCCCGGCAGAAACAGAGGTTGGAGTATGATATATCGAACGGAATCGTCTGTTAATATATAAATTTACTATATGGCAGAGAAAATCACAGCATTAGCATGTTTTCCTCAATATATCCTCTCCGATATTCACCACGTCTCCTGCTCCCATGGTGATCAGCAGATCGTGTCCTTTTACCTGGGAGAGAAGGAAGTCTTCGATCTCACCGAAGGTCGGGAAGTAATAGACGTCGGTGCCGGCTTCTTTTAACAGATTGACGATGTCCCGGGAGGAGACCATTCCGGTGTCCGGTTCCCTTGCCGCATAGATGTCGGCCAGGACCACATGGTCGGCCAGGGTCAGTACCTCTGCAAACTGATGGAGAAAGGCTTTGGTACGTGTGTAAGTGTGTGGCTGGAATACAACCCACAGCTCATCATGTGGATATTCTCTGGCGGCGGTCAGGGTTGCTTTGATTTCCGTCGGGTGATGGGCATAATCATCGATGACGATCACGTCTCCGATATTTCCTTTATATTCGAATCGGCGATGGGTTCCTCCGAAGGAGAGGAGACCGGTGAGAATCTGTTTCATCGGCAGTCCCAGCGCGCGGGCGCAGGCGATGGCTGCCAGTGAGTTCATGATATTGTGGCGTCCCTTTACTTTCAGGGATACCGGGCCCATGTTTTCGCCGTCGACAACCAGCTGATAGGATCCGTTTCCTTCTTTATCAAAGGAAATGTCGGTAGCGGTGTAATCATTGTCTCCGTTGAGTCCGAAAGTGATGGCTTTCTGTGGGAGGTCTTTTAAAATATCATCGGTGTGTTCCATGTCCCCGTTGATGATGATCAGTCCGTCCGGTGCCGTCTGGGATGCAAAAAGGTGGAAGGAATGCTTGATGTCTTCCAGATCCTTGAAGAAATCCATGTGATCCTCCTCCACATTTAAGATGATGGAGTAGAGCGGATGGAATTCCAGAAAACTGTTGGTGTATTCGCAGGCTTCTGTCAGGAAAACGTTGGATTGTCCCACGCGGATATTTCCGCCGATGCGATCCAGCATGCCGCCGACGCTGACGGTCGGATCCAGCTGTCCCTGAAGAAGAATATGAGTCAGCATGGAGGTGGTGGTTGTCTTTCCGTGGGTGCCGGCAACGGCGATGGAGCGGGCGTAGTTGTCCATGATCTGGCCCAGAAGCGCGGCTCTCGTCATCATTGGAATATTTTTGTTTTTCGCAGCGGCAAATTCTTCATTTTCTTCGTGAATTGCTGCGGTATAAACCACAAGGTCAATATCATCAGTAATATTTTCTGCACGTTGTCCGATGGCAATGCGGGCACCGATTTTTCCAAGGTGCTCTGTGATTTCGGATGCTTTCATATCGGAGCCGCTGACAGTGAACTTTCTGTCCAGAAGAATTTCTGCAAGGCCGCTCATGCTTATTCCGCCAATTCCGATGAAATGAATGTGGATTGGCTTTTGAAAATTAATCGTGTACATTTTTTTTACCTCTTTTATATAATCTGAAGTTTATTTTATCACGGTTTAAAAACCATTTTGCTCACAGATAGTATATCGCAGAGGGAAAAGAGATTCAAGTTCCATCTTTCATCTCGCAGCAAGAACGCCGAGGCGTTCTTGAATCCAATACTAAGATCAAAAACAATATGATTGGGATAGAAAAATGGTACAATTTATATAAAAAAGCAAGAGGATTTTAACTTTTTTTGTGCTAAAATCCTTTTCATTTATAAAGGGGAATGGTATAATATACATATATGTGACAAAGGGGTGATTCTTTATGATAAAGAAAGAAATGATAGCCATGTTATTGGCAGGTGGACAGGGAAGCCGACTGGGCGTTTTGACCTCCAAATTAGCGAAGCCTGCAGTAGCCTTCGGAGGAAAGTATAAAATCATTGATTTCCCTCTGAGCAATTGTATTAACTCCGGTATCGATACCGTAGGAGTACTTACACAGTATCAGCCACTTCGGCTGAATCAGCATATCGGCATTGGTATACCATGGGATTTAGATAGAAATATCGGTGGCGTGACTGTTCTGCCCCCATATGAAAAGAGTGAGAATACAGACTGGTATACCGGAACTGCCAATGCGATTTACCAGAACATCGAGTTCATGGAGTATTATAATCCGGACTATGTGATCATCCTTGGCGGAGACCATATCTATAAGATGGATTATGAGCTGATGCTGGATTTCCACAAGAAAAATGATGCAAAGATCACACTGGCAACCTATGAAGTTCCTTGGGAGGATGCAAGCCGTTTCGGTCTTGTCATTACCGATGAGAACAATCAGGTTGTGGAATTTGAAGAGAAGCCGGCGAACCCGAGAAGCAATAAGGCTTCCATGGGTATTTACATATTTAACTGGCCGGTTCTGAAGGAAGCCCTGGAAACCCTGAAAGATCAGCCGGGTTGTGATTTCGGTATGCATGTCATCCCTTACTGTCATAACAGAGGCGATAAGATCATGGCGTACAATTATCAGGGTTATTGGAAAGATGTTGGAACCCTTTCCGCATATTGGGAAGCCAACATGGAGCTGATCGATATCATTCCGGAATTCAACCTGTACGAAGAATTCTGGAGAATTTACACAAAGAGCAGTGTGCTCCCTCCACAGTATTTTGCTGACACAGCGAAGGTGACAGGTTGTATTGTCGGAGAGGGAACGGAAATCTTTGGAGAGATTTATAATTCCGTAATCGGTGCTGATGTCACTGTAGAAGAAGGAGCTGTCGTTACGAATTCCATCATTATGAATGGTACCGTAATCAAGGCCGGAGCCAAGGTTGAGAAGTCCATTATCGCTGAGAACGTGGAGATTGGAGAGAATACACAGCTCGGTGTATTTGAGGAAGCACCGAACAAGTTCAAACCAAACGTTTACAGCGGCGGACTGGTAACCATCGGAGAAGGATCCGTGATTCCGGCAAATGTTAAGATCGGAAAGAACGTTGCCATTGTTGGTAAGACAACGGCCGAGGATTATCCGGAAGGAATTCTGGCAAGCGGCGAATCCATTATCAGACAGTAGAGGGCAGGTGACATAGATGAAGGCAATAGGAATTATTTTAGCAGGTGGTAATAATAAACGGATCGGAAAGTTATCCGATAAGAGAGCGATTGCGGCACTGCCGATTGCAGGCAGCTACCGTGCCATTGATTTTACTCTGAGTAACATGACAAACTCCAGAGTCTCCAAAGTAGCAGTATTTCCACAGTTCAATGCCCGCTCCCTGAATGAGCACTTAAGTTCCAGCAAATGGTGGGACTTCGGAAGAAAGCAGGGCGGTCTGTATGTATTTACTCCAACTGTGACAAAGGACAATAACTTCTGGTATCAGGGCACAGCCGACGCGTTATATCAGAACATCGATTTCCTGAAAAGAAGTCATGAACCATATGTGATCATCGCAGCCGGTGACGGCGTGTACAAGCTGGATTACAATAAGGTTCTGGAGAGACACATTGAAAAGAATGCGGATATCACAGTAGTTTACACTACCATGTCTGCGGAAGAAGACGATCTGACCAGATTCGGTATCCTGAAACTGGATGACGATGAGAGAATCGTGGAATTTGAGGAGAAACCTCTCGTTGCAGCAAGCAATAATGTTTCCATCGGTGTATATGTTATCCGTAGAAGACATCTCATTGAGATTCTGGAACGCTGCGCAAAAGAAGACAGACATGATTTTGTAAAGGATGTCCTGGTTCGCTACAAAGGCGTTCGCAAGATTTACGGCTACAAGCTGGACACATACTGGAGAAACATTGCAACGGTAGATTCTTATTACAGAACAAATATGGATTTCCTGAAAAAGGATATCAGAGATTATTTCTTTAAACAGTATCCGGATGTATATTCTAAGGTAGATGACCTTCCGCCGGCAAAATACAACGCAGGCTCTGAGATTAAGAACAGCATTATTTCCTCCGGCTGTATCATCAACGGAAAAGTGGAGAATTCCGTATTGTTTAAAGATGTTTACATCGGTAATAACTGTACTATCAAGAATTCTATTATTTTAAATGATGTATATATTGGGGACGATTCTTACATTGAAAACTGTATCGTAGAGAGCAGAGACACTCTGCGCCCGGGAACAAACTATGTAGGAACAGAAGATGAAATTAAGATAGTAGTAGAGAAGAATGTAAGATATATTCTGTAACATTCTGGGGGAGGTTCACATGCAGATAACAGATATACGCGTCCGCAAAATATCAAAAGAAGGAAAGATGAAAGCAGTTGTTTCCATTACTTTTGATAATGCATTTGTAGTACACGATATTAAAATAATTGAAGGGGAGAAGGGATTATTTATCGCCATGCCAAGCCGCAAGGCAGCGGATGGTGAATATCGTGATATTGCTCATCCGATCAACTCGGATACCCGCGATGCGATTCAGAGTATGGTACTTCAGAAATACGAAGAGATTCTCTGTGAAGTGCCGGAAGAAGAAACAGAAGCTGTAATTTAACATTTCATTCTGAAATGTTAAGCCTCCGGCGGATTGCTTAAGATGCGCATTTGAAATTTGTCATGCTAACGCATGACACGCATCTCGCAGCAAGAACGCCGAGGCGTTCTTGAATCACAAATGAAACAGGGGCTGTCGCACCAGAAACAGCTTCTACTCTATGGCAGGGATTCATGCATTGCATGGAATCCCTGCCATTATTTACGCCACATTCGATGCCAAAAGCTGTTTTTGTTTCCGTAGGCTGTGGCCAAAAATAGGATAATACGATTTACTAAAGTATACTTTAGTAAATCGTAATTGACTAAATTTCATTCAAAGAGTATACTTCAAATAAAAGAGGAGGTGAAGTGATGTTTATTGGAAGAGAACGTGAAATGGCAACTTTAAATCATTTATATCAATCAGATAAATTTGAATTTGTAGTTATCTATGGACGACGACGAGTTGGAAAAACTGCATTAATTAATCAGTTTATCCAGGATAAAGAAGCTATTTATTATATGGGAGTAGAGAGTAATAGTAAACAGAATCTGGAAAACTTTAGTAAAAATATTATGGAATACAAGGTAAATATTCAGGTTGACACATCATTTTTGTCTTTTCAAGCGGCCTTGGAATATGTGTTTCAATTGGCGGAAAAAGAGAGACTTGTTTTAGCAATTGATGAGTATCCTTATGTAGCTCGATCTTCAGAAAGCTTTGCTTCAACAATTCAGCTTTTGATTGATAAATATAAGGATCATTCCAAACTAATGTTAATTCTTTGTGGGTCGTCTATGTCTTATATGGAAGATCATGTTCTCTCATATAAAGCGCCTCTCTACGGGAGAAGGACAGCGCAGATGAAAATTCAGCCATTTGATTTTTTTGATACCTGTCAATACTTTTGTAATTTTTCAGATGAAGATAGAGCCCTGGTTTATGGCATGGTTGGCGGCACACCACAGTATCTTCTTCAAATGGACGATCGACTCACTATTGAAGAAAATATGAAAAATACTTTTTTGAACCCAAACTCTTTTTTATTTGAAGAGCCTGAAAATCTTTTGAAACAAGAGGTAAGAGAGCCAGCACTTTATAATGCAATTATTACTGCTATTGCAACTGGTTCTTCACGGGTTGCAGAAATTTCAACAAAAGTGGGAGAACAATCCAGTGTTTGTACCAATTATTTAAAGAATTTGATGGCTTTAGGCTTGATTCAAAAAGAAACTCCTTATGGAGAGAAGACATCCAGAAAATCAATTTACTCAATTAATGATAATATGTTTCGATTTTGGTATCGTTTCATACCGGAAAATAATTCTATCATTGTCCGCGGGGCAACAAATCTGGCATATAAAAGAATAGAACCCCATCTGTCAGATTATATGGGTAAAGTATTTGAAGAAATATGTAAACAATATCTTTGGAAATTACTATTAGATGGAAATTGTCCGATTGAATTTAATGACTTAGGACGCTGGTGGGGAACAAATCCGTCTACGCATAATCAGGAAGAAATTGATATCATGGGTGAGCAGGATAAAAATACTGCCCTGTTTGGAGAATGTAAATGGACAAATCAGAAAGTAGATACAGGAATATTGGAGACCTTGTTAAAACGAAGCCAATTATTTCATTATAGTAAAATTCAGTTATATTTGTTTGCAAAAACAGGATTTACAGAAGGTTGTAAAGCACTGGCAGAAAAAATGGGAAATGTAGCACTGGTAACCTATGATGATATGTTAAAAGAATAGCCTCTCTTTTGTTTTCCGTAGAAATGTGCTATGATAGGGGCGATAACCGACCCCAGGAAGTTGGGTGACCGGAGGTAAAGATGAATACAAATAAAATTTTTGCACAGGTTTTTAATTTTTTCCGTCACTGGAAGGTGAAGGAGAATCGAGTTACCTTAATTGAAAAACTGGATACCGGAGGCTGCGGAAGCCTTTTTTCGATAAAAGAGGAATGCGAGAGAAGAGGGCTGCCGCTCTCTTTTCATGTGATTCGCCATTCGGATTATGATGTGAGTATCAGAAATCTGCCGGGGCTGGTGAGATTATTCACTTATAAAGCATACATGATGGCTACCTCTTCTCACATTTTTGTGAATGATAATTTTATGCCTATGGCCTATATGCATATGGCACCGGAGACCACAGTGGTGCAGCTCTGGCACGGGATGGGCTCTTTTAAAAAGTTTGGTGGTTCCTCGGAGACAGATCCCGGACTTCTGAAAGAACTGGAAGCGGTAAATAAAAATGTGACCCACATTCTGGCAAGCTCTGTGAACATAAAAGGAAATTACGCTGAAGCTTTCTGCGTGCCGGAAAGCAAGATATTGACCATTGGCTGCCCTCAGGCAGATGTATATTTTAAAGAAAATGATGTAGAAGGAAAGAGACAGGAGCTGGAAAGAAAATATCCGAACCTGAAAGGGAAAAAACTGGTACTTTATGCCCCGACCTTCCGTGATGATGAAAATAGAGACAGGGAATTACTGCAGCATTTTGACTTTGAACAATTTGAGAAAACCCTTGGGGATGAGTACTGTCTCGGAGTTCGCCTTCACCCGCAGATTCAGTCCTGTGCGGTGCCGGATTCGGTGATCAATCTGACATCCTATGGCAATGTGAGAGAACTTTTGCAGATGACGGACCTGTTGATCGCAGACTATTCTTCTATCGCTGTGGAATATTCCCTTCTGGGACGACCAATTATTTTATATGCTTTTGATAAGGAATGGTATCTGGAACATGACCGGGGGTTTTATTTTGATTATGAGGAGACGGCACCCGGGCCGATTGTAGAAACCATGGAAGAACTTCTGGATTGCATACAGGAGAAAAAATGGGATATTGCAAAGGTAAAAGCTTTTGCAAAGCTGCATAACGACTACTTCGATGCCGACTCATCAAAACGAATAGTAGACTACTACTGGGGCCAATAACCGGGGTCAGGACTTGTGAATAATATAACCATCTGGAGCCAATAACCGGGGTCGGGACTGGTGAACAACACAGCCATCTGGAGCCGGTAATGTTCACCAGTCCCGACCCCAGAGGAGAGAGAACGAGAGGAAAAGGAAAGGAGACAACAATGAAGATTATTGCAGGTCTGGGAAACCCGACCGATCAGTATAAAGGTACAAGACACAATGTGGGGTTTATGGTCCTCGATAAACTGGCCGAAGAGAGCCGGATCACAGTGAATCAGCATAAGTTTAAAGCATTGACTGGTGCCGGTTTTCTCGGTGGACAGAGAGTGCTTTTGATGAAACCGCTGACTTACATGAATCTGAGCGGAGAGAGTCTCCGGGCTGCCGCTGATTTCTATAAGGTGGAGCCGGAGGATATTCTGGTCATCTATGATGATATCAGTCTGGAACCGGGCATGCTGCGCATCCGCAAAAAAGGCAGTGCCGGCGGTCATAACGGAATGAAGAGTATCATCAAACATCTTGGAGCCGATACATTTCCGAGAATCCGTGTGGGAATCGGCGGTGAGAAACATCCGAATCAGGATCTGGCCGATTACGTCCTGGGGCATTTTTCGAAAGAAGAGCTGGCAGAGCTGGAAGGAGCCATTGAAAAGGCGGCAAAGGCAGCAGAGCTTATCGCCATGGACGAGATCGATGAGGCCATGAACCGTTACAGCGTCGGAAAGAAAAAGCGGGCAACTGTGAAAAAAGAAGAAAATGAAACAGAAATGAGTAAAAAAGAAGAGAATAAGACGGAATAAAGAGGTGGAAACGTGGGAGTATTATCAGAACCGCTCCAACGGCTGGAGGAGTATCAGCAGATACGAAAGAACATGGGACAGGACAGATATCCCATTGCCGTCTCCGGTTGTGTTGATTCACAGAAAGGGCATTTTATCGCCAATCTGGGAGACACCTTTTCCTGCCGTCTGATTGTTACATGGCGGGAGGAGAAGGCGAGAGAACTATATGAAGACCTCAGTTTCTTTGACCGGGGTACGGTCCTGTATCCATCGAAGGACATTTTATTTTACAGTGCCGATGTGCACAGCAACAATACGGTTACCGAACGTATGCGTATTCTCAAAAAGCTCATGGAAGGCCAGCCCTTGACCATTGTTGCGTGCCTGGATGTGTTCATGGAGAAAATGATTCCGCCCGCTGCGTTTCAGGAGGAATGTCTGAAATTGGATTATTCCTCCATTGTCGAGACCGATGCGCTGAAATTAAAGCTGGTGGAGATGGGCTATGTGAGCAACGGCCTGGTGGAAGCGCCGGGAGAATTCTCTGTCAGAGGAGATATCGTGGATATTTTCCCACTGACCGAAGACAGTCCGATCCGAATCGAACTCTGGGGTGAGGAAATCGATTCCATCCGCTCCTTTGATGCGGAAAGCCAGAGAAGTATCGAGAATCTGGACAGCGTCTGCATTTACCCGGCTTCGGAGATTCTTCTGCCAAAAGAAAAAATTCCGGAAGCCATCCGCAAAATGAAAGAAGAGTACGGAGCGCAGGAACAGGTATTTAAAAAAGAAAAAAAGAGAAAAGAAAAAGAGCGGCTGCGGAAAATGATTCAGGCCACCGAAGATGAGCTGACTTCTCTGGGAACGGCGGTGGGCAGTGAGACGTTGTTGTCTTATTTTTATGAAAATACCGCTTCTTTTTTGGATTTTCTTCCGGAAAATACCCTTATTTTCCTCGATGAGCCTTACCGCGTAGAGGAAAAGGGAAAGACCTGTGAGCAGGAATTTTCCATGTCTATGGAGAGCCGTCTGGAAGGAGGCTATGTGCTTCCGGGACAGGCTGATCTCATGTACAGCTATGAAGCTGCACTGGCAAAGATCATGCAGCGCCCTGTGATCATGCTCAGCACCATGATGGAGAAATACGAACGGTTTCGGCCGCGATTTCAGTGCAATATTGAGTCCAGATCCATTTATTCGTACAATAACAGTTTTGATCAGCTGATCAAAGATCTGCAGCATTGGAAAAAAGAAAAATATCAGATCATGCTCATGTCTTCTTCGGCTACCAGAGCGAGAAGATTGGCCGCAGATATCCGGGAAGAAGGCCTGCTGGCCTATTTTGCAGAAGATTATGAACGGAAAATCGAGCCCGGAGAGATCATGGTCGCCTGCGGGCGACTCAACAGTGGCTTTGAATATCCTTCTCTGAAATTTGTGGTATTGTCCGAAAAGGATATTTTTAAAGAACGGAAGCAGAAAAATCGAAAGAGAAAAAGCCAGTATAGCGGGCAGAAAATCCGTTCTCTTGCAGAAATCTCTGTGGGAGATTATGTGGTACACGAAAAATATGGTCTCGGGATTTACCGAGGCATGGAGAAAATAGAATCCGATGGTATCGCCAAGGATTATATCAATATTGAATATAAAGATTCCAGCAATCTCTTTATTCCCGCATCCCAGCTGGAGCTGATTCAGAAATATGCCGGTGTCAGTGCCAAAAAGCCAAAGCTGAACAAGCTTGGCGGCAATGAGTGGGAGAAAACCAAATCCAGAGTGCGCTCACAGGTACAGATTGCGGCCAAAGATCTGGTGGAATTATATGCCGAGCGACAGGCGAGGGAAGGGTATGCCTACGGGCCGGATACCGTATGGCAGACCGAATTTGAGGAACTGTTTCCTTACGAGGAGACGGAGGATCAGCTGAACGCCATTGAAGATACCAAAAAAGATATGGAGAGCCACAAGATCATGGATCGCCTGATCTGTGGAGATGTGGGCTACGGAAAAACCGAGGTTGCCATCCGGGCGGCCTTTAAAGCTGTGATGGAGAGCAAGCAGGTGGTCTATCTGGTGCCCACCACGATTCTTGCCCAGCAGCATTATAATTCTTTTGTGGAGAGAATGCAGCATTATCCCATTGAGATCCGGATGCTATCCCGTTTCTGTACCGCAAAGGAAGTGCGGCAGATCCATGAAGGACTGAAAAAAGGAAGCATTGATATTGTCATCGGAACCCATAAGGTTCTCTCCAAAACCATTCAATATAAGAATCTGGGGCTTCTCATCATCGATGAGGAACAGCGATTTGGTGTAAAACAGAAAGAAAAAATCAAGCAGATGAAAAAAGATGTGGATGTGCTGGCCTTATCGGCCACTCCAATTCCGCGAACCCTCCACATGAGTCTGGCAGGAATCCGCGATATGAGCGTACTGGAAATGCCTCCGGTGGACCGGAGAGCTGTGCAGACTTATGTTCTGGAATATAACGAAGAACTGGTACGGGAGGCCATCGAACGGGAATTGGCCAGGGGTGGACAGGTGTTTTATGTATACAATCGGGTCAGCAATATCGACTCCATCGCAGCAGATGTCCAGAAGCTGGTGCCAAATGCTGTCGTGGAATTTGCCCACGGACAGATGGGAGAGCGGCAGCTGGAAAAAATCATGTTTTCTTTTATCAACAAAGAAATTGATGTGCTGGTCTCCACCACCATCATTGAGACCGGTCTTGACATTTCCAACGCCAACACCATCATTATCCATGATGCGCAGATATTCGGTTTGTCCCAGCTGTACCAGCTTCGAGGCCGGGTCGGCCGTTCCAACCGAACTGCCTATGCCTTTTTGATGTACCGGAGAAACAGCATTTTAAAAGAAGAAGCAGAGAAGCGTCTCAAAGCAATTCGGGAATTTACCGATCTGGGCAGCGGCTTTAAAATTGCCATGCGGGATCTGGAAATTCGGGGTGCCGGTAACCTTCTGGGAGCCGAGCAATCCGGGCATATGGAATCCGTCGGCTATGATCTGTACTGTAAGATGTTAAACGATGCGGTCATGGAGATGAAGGGCCAGGAGCGGGAAGATGATTTCCATACTTCCGTGGACCTGTCTCTGGATGCCTATATTCCGGCAACCTATGTGGGAAATGAAAGCCAGAAGCTGGAGCTGTACAAGCGAATCGCCCTCATCGAGAATCAGGAGGAATACGAAGATATGATGGAGGAACTGACCGACCGTTACGGGGATGTGCCGGCGCCGTTAATCCGTCTTATGGAAGTAGCTTTACTGAAAGAGGAGGCTCATCAGGCATGGATCATGTCCATTGAGCAGAAAGGCACACAGATATCCTTTGTCATGAATCCAAAGGCCAAAGTGAAGGTGGAAGAAATCGATGGATTCCTGAAACAGTACCGCGGAAAGATGAAAATCAAAGCCGAGGCAAACCCGGTATTTCTCTATCAGCCGGGAGATGTGCCGAAAAAAGAACTGATTCTCATGGTAAAAAATGTAATTTCACAGATAAATCAATTGCTAGAAAAATAGAAATACGTTATACTATCTTTCAGGACAATATACGAGTTATATACAGGAGGTTAAAGATGAAAAACAAATTAACACGTATGGTAGCCATTCTGTTGGCCCTCGTCATGGTGATTGGAGTGATGAGCGGCTGTGGTAATTCCGGCGGCAAAGGCGAAAAGACCAGCAATGGCAATAAAGTATTATTTAGCTATGACGGAACTGACGTCACCTTAAAAAAGGCATGGATATACGGCAAGATGACAGCAGCCCAGTATGAATCCTACTATACCAGCTATTTCGGAGAAAATTTCTGGACCATGGACATGGGAACCGATGATGAAGGCAATGCCACAACCTTTGAGGACTATGTAAAAGAGCAGGTGGTTACCCAGATCAAGCAGGTAATCGTGCTCAATAACAAAGCAGAGGAAGTGGAATGCTCCCTCACAGACGAGGACAAAGAGCAGTGTGCGGAATATGCCAAAGCATTCGCAGAGGACGAATCCGGTAAAGCCATCCTTGCAGAATGTGGCGCCACCGAAGAAGATATGCAGGAGATTTACGAAGAAAATGCTCTCGCATCCAAGGTACAGGAATACATGATAAAAGATACCGACACCAATGTTTCCGATGACGAAGCGAGAAAGACAACCATCTCCCGTGTGGTATTTGCCACCACCAAGACCGATGATGACGGCAACACTGTAGATATGACAGACGATGAAAAGGCACAGGTTCTTGCCACTGCCCAGGCAGCCCAGGAGGAATTGAAGGCCGGCAAATCCATCGCAGATATCGCCGAAGCGCAGGAATACACCAACATTGATGAAACCTTCGCGGCCGGCGAATCCGAAGAAGGAGAAGCCTTTGAAAAGATGCTCGCAGGTATGAAAGACGGCGACATTACCCAGGAAGTGCAGGAATGTGATAATGGTTACGTCATCGCCCAGCTCACAGCCTACACCGATGCCGATGCCACCGCAGAAAATAAAGAAACCATCATCGCAGAAAGACAGCAGGAGAAATTCAAAGAAGTATACGATGAATGGACCAAAGATCTGGAAGCAGAATGGTCCTACAAGGAAGATGTCGATCAGGAACTCTGGGCAGAGCTCGTTCTTCGCAGTGAAGACAGCACAGCCACAGAAGCCGCAGAAGAAACCACAGCCGCTGAAGGTGCAACAGAAGCGACAGAAGCGGCAGCGGAAGCGACAACTGCTGCTCAGTAAGGATATTTGCAAGAAAAGACAAAAAAATACCAAAAATTTTCATGAAGAATTGAAATAATAAAGAAAAAGCAATATGAAAATGAATAAATTGCAATAAAATAATTCATTTTTATATTGCTTTTTTCGATGTAATTTGATAAACTGGAACAGTATTTGAGAAATAAAATGAATGTGCACGATATGATATCTGCAGAAAACAGGTTTTTCCGACCGAAGGAGTAACACTCTCAGGTGACTGAAGACAGTCAGGACTGTAGATGGATCGTATTCTGGAGACACCCATAGAACTGTGGGGGCCGAAGGTGCAAGGGTTTTACTCCGAATCTCTCAGGCAAAAGGACAGAAAATAGTTATCATATAACGAAAGAACAAAGGCGTTCCTATTGTTTTTTTGTGGTGTATTTTGGATGTACCCTTGAGGTACTTTTTTTATTTCATTTTTCATCGGAAATTAAAATACAATAATTCGAATCAAAATATTTGAATTGGAAGGGAGAAAAGATATGATTCAAACAATTACTAACGTGAACGGCGTCATTAACGGACTTGTCTGGGGATGGCCGGCATTAATCCTCCTTGGTTTTGTTGGTGTCTTAATGACATGCATGACCAAGTTTTTCCAGGTGACACATTTTAAACACTGGATGTCTCATACAATCGGAGCGATTTTTGGAGACAGACATGTTACAAAACATACAGGAGACAGAACAATCTCACAGTTCCAGTCTCTTTGTACAGCCCTTGCCGCAACCGTAGGTACCGGTAATATCGTCGGTGTTGCCGGAGCGATTGCAGCCGGTGGTCCGGGCGCTGTGTTCTGGATGTGGCTGATTGCCTTCTTTGGTATGATGACAAATTATTCTGAAAACGTTCTTGGTATCTTATACCGTCGTAAAGATGACAAAGGAGAATGGCATGGTGGTGCCATGTATTACTTAAAAGAAGGACTTGGTTCCAAACCGGGATGTAAAGGAATCGGAACAGTATTAGCTATTTTATTTTCCTTATTCTGTCTGTTAGCTTCCTTTGGTATTGGTAATATGAGTCAGGTGAACTCCATGGTTTCCAATGTTAACACCGCTTTTGGTATTCCGACAATGATAACAGGTCTTTTCCTTGTTGTTGCAGTTGGTGCCGTTATTCTTGGTGGTTTAAAACGTGTGGCCAGCATTACAGAGAAATTAGTACCATTTATGGTTATCCTGTATTTCCTTGGTACAATTATTATCATTGCATTACATTTTGAATCCATTCCTGCCATTTTCGTGGCAATCTTTAAAGGTGCATTTTCCGTAAAAGCAGCAGCCGGTGGCGGAATCGGTGCCGGTATAGCCATGGCAATGAAAATGGGCTTTAAACGTGGTGTATTCTCTAACGAAGCCGGCCTTGGTTCTTCCGTTATGGTGCATTCCAGCTCCAACGTAAAAGAACCGGTTCGTCAGGGTATGTGGGGTATCTTTGAAGTATTTGCAGATACAATCATCGTATGTACATTAACTGCCATTACAATTTTAAGCTCTGACGTAGTGGATCTTTCCACAGGCCTTCTGACAGCAGCAGGAGAAGAAATCGGATCCAGCTCCCTCATGAGCTATTCCTTCTCACAGACATTTGGTCCTCTGGGAGCAGCCTTTATCGCATTGGCAATCTTATTATTTGCTTACTCTACCGTACTCGGATGGAGCCATTACGGTGCAACCGCATGTCGTTATCTTTTCGGAGATAAAGCGGTTACTCCATATCGTATTGTGTTCGTTGTTGTCGTATTCTTAGGTTCCGTCATGGAAGCACAGCTTGCATGGGATATTTCCGATACATTTAACGGATTGATGATGCTTCCGAACTTAATTGGTGTTCTTGTACTGTCACCGGTTGTTATGGAATGTACAAAGAACTATGTACAGCGTCGTATTCAACATAAAAATGTGAAGCCAATGCTGTCTGTATATGAAGATATCCAGAGAATGCAGGAAGCAACACTCAGTGAGGATATTGATTAATCTCTTTTACGTTTAATATTTGATACATAGCCAGTTGATTTTCCTGTTGGAAAGTTGACTGGCTTTTTGTGTTATAAAAGGCTCTGATGGTACATACTATGTACTACTTCAATATAAATTGAAAATACTTTGAAGTGATATTGAAGTTTATTTGAAGTAGTATTGAAGTTGACATTGAAATAATATTGAAGTAAAATGGAATAAATTCATTTGAGGTGGTAGGATGGCTTAAAACAATAGCTGGCTTTGCCAACGCTTTTGGAGGTGATTTTTATATTGGTGTCGAAGACAAAACGAATAAGTTGATTGGATTCGACAGAAAAATGGCAGATAATGAGCGCAATTATTTTAATAATCAGGTAAATGAACATTTGGTCCCAAGACCGCAGATGAAACTATCATTTATTCGATATGAAATCAAAGAAAAAGAGCGATTTATTATTTGTGTTCAGGTTTTAGAATCGGTTATAAAGCCTGTAATTTTGAAATACAAGAATGTTCCATCCATTTATATGAGAAGAGATGGTTTTACAAATGGTGCAACTTATGAAGAAATCATAGAGATGAGTGTAAAAAGTAAAAACACACAATATGATATTCTAATATCCGATGAAAAATATGATGCTTCGAACTTTACAATGCTTCAAAAATTTTATTCTGAGCATAATGATGGGAAGAATTTGCCGGAAAAGGCATTGCAATCCATGGGATTTTATAATGAAGAATATTTTCTTGCGAATGGAGCAGTATTGTTTGCCGATGATTATCAGGGAAAGAAAACAGAAGTGCAGTGTTCTGTTTTCTCCGGATTCAATAAAGGAAGCGAGAGGATAGTAACCATCAATCGTTTTCATGGAAATATTATTTCTGTAATCAATTATATTATGGAATTTGTAACACAAAGAATGAATCATTCGATAATCAAATTGGGAGATACGAGAAAGAATATTGATGCTTATCCACAGAGTGCTTTCTTTTTGTTATTATCATGCACATAAAGTGTCAGAGATTGCAGAATATTTAGGAATAAGTGATTCCTCTTATTTAAGAAAACAGGTGCTGGCCAATCTTGAAAAACAGGGATACTTGGAGAAAAGTAAATTATCAAGAGCGATGTATTTCAAAACAAATTGGGATATGGTAACGGTGAAATAAATTGAAGCTCTGGGTTACAAAAAATATAGAATAAAAGTCCTTCGCCTAAAAGCGAGGGACTTTGTTTTAAGATTCCTTTCGTCCGTTTTCTCCGGTCATAAATTCATGTTCCTTCACCAACTCATCATGAAGAGCCACGGAATTCCACACTGCATTATGTTCGGTCAA
>JALERO010000001.1 GCA_022764265.1 Eubacterium sp.
AAAAATTCTTTGGGATTTACCGCTGGTATTTCCGAATTTTCAAAATCTTTCGTATTATAGATAATCATCCTTTCTGTTCGTAAGATAATTAAGAAGAATGTTTGTATCAATCAATTAATATTGTATATTAAAAAGGTTCCGGCGGATGGCAGAGCTGCACATAGGAAGGCAACTACGTTGCTGTGCAGCTCGCCCGTGAATCCTCTACGAGATTCGCGATCTTAGTCTTCGCAATGGAATCGTATTCTGAAGATTTATGAAAAAAGCGTGGATGCCATAGGTGCCACACTTATTCAAAAAACTATGGCAGCGATTCCATGTAATGCATGAATCACTGCCATAGGGTAGGGCTGTTTTTGGTTCGACAGCCCCTTTTATCTTTCCTCATTAATGATTAATATACATCACCCGGATCATCCGGCATAACCAGGGCAGCAATCAGATATGCTGCAATACCTGGAAAACCTCCACACAAGGTGAGTATTACAAATACCAATCTGACAATCGTCGAATCAATATCGAAGTAATCTGCGATTCCTCCGCAGACGCCCATCAGCTTTTTATCAATATCTGATTTATATAATTTACGTCTCATCTCTTACACCTTCCTATTTCTCATTAGAGATTTTTCTATTATTATAGCAAGCATATCGTGTCTTTGCAAATCTTTTCCATACTAAAACTGAGATAACAATTCTGCCCCCTGAATCCGCTACCGTTTTCTCAACATGGCTGCCATACCGCATACCGCTGCGAAGAACACACCGGCACAAGGCCAGATCACCCAACTGATCTCCCATCTTCCCGTAAGGAAGCTGACAGCCAGATAAATGGCTGTTACTGTACACCAGTATACTTTGGAGAGATTATCATTTTTCTTATTTTCCAGTTTGCGTTCGCGGGTATATTCTCCTTCTTCTAACAGTCTCTTGTAGCTGCCCAGGATCATTCCTGACCAGACAAATAAAAATACTGCAAATGCCACTAAAATCAGAAGAATATCCACACAATATATGTATGTGATCTCCGGTGCATTAAAGGCCATGGCAATCATCAACGGAACCGCACTGAGAATGCAAAGCGCCACACCGGCTGCCAGACATTTTTTATAGAAGGGTTCAAATTCGTCTTTTTTGGATTCCACGATTCCTGCCACTCCATATTGAAGGGACAGGCCTTCTCTTTCCAGATAATTATATTTGTCCAGCTTCATTCCATATAAGATAAAGGTGGTCACTGCACCGGCAATGATAAAAAGTAATATGGCAACACCAATGCCAGCTGCCATGTTTTCATTAATACCAAGAATGCAAAATTCCGACAATCCACTGAGCAAGATCAGCAGAACCGGAGAAAGAACACAAGCTGAAACACCCAGCGCAATTTTTTTCGATACTTTCTCTACCAGATTCAGATATTGATCCGCCTCTTCCACGGATACCTGGCGCAGCGTTTCCTGATCCCAGTTCGTTCCTTCATTCACTCCAACCGGAAGTTCATTTTCCATATCCATCTCATCTTTTAATAAGTAATCAGTGCTGACTCCGAAAAGCTCACTTAATTTTAATATCTTATCCAGATCAGGGATGGAGGCTCTACTCTCCCATTTGGAAACGGATTGACGGGTTACATTTAATTTTGCTGCCAGCTCCTCCTGGGACCATCCATTCTGTTTTCGGAGCTTCATTATTTTTTCTGCTAAAATCATAGGGCCTCCTTATTATTTCATCATCATTTTTTACATTTTCATTATACTATGTTTCCTTCCACCGGTGTGTCAAATCTTTTTTCTTAATTTGAACACCTTTATTCTAACAAAAAAGGTGGTTGCCATCTACCAATTTTCATGGGAAATGTGTCAACCACCGGTTGCAAAGCCTGATTTCTCTTATTGTTTTATGTATTTTCAAGATATTATGCACTATTTTAACATAGTTCCTGTTTCATGGTACGATATCCGGTCACTACCATCCACAGGTAAGCACAGGTTTTCGGAAGCATCAGCATGCCGATGATCGGAATCGAATCTGCCCAGAGAACCACCGGAAGATAAAAGCCGAAGCTCAATAGAATTCCCAACCAGATGAAACGGAAGCTGGTGTCTCCGTGTTCTTTTGCTTTCTTATAATATAAGATGATCATCAGTAATCCAAGGATGGAAAATGGAATATTGCGATAGATTCCCCATGAAATAGGCGCATTGGCACTGAGCCACTGATTCTGCGGACATAAACAAAGCAGAATCCGAATAATAGCCAAGCCATAAACTGTAATGGTCAATTCCTTTTGTCCTTTTACTTCATATCGTATTCTCCAGATATGATACATGAGTACATAAAAGATTGTCATGGTAATGGAAGTAACCAATTTTCCAAATCCCAACGCTACTACATGATTCTCAAGGCCAGTCGTACACAGAGCCACCACTCGCGGAACCAAGTGGAAAGAATCTCCCAGTCCAAGAACCACCGCCATGATACCAAAAAGGCGGAACTGCCTGTTTTCTTTACTTTTTATGATCATCAGAATACCAATGGAAATCACTGCCACCAAGTATCCGAGATCAAAAATTGTCTCAACAACTGCCTGCATTATTATTCCTTCTTTCTTTATAATTATAGCTATATATTTATTAATGATTGTTCGTATACTCAATCATATATGCTTCTTCTAACAATCTCAACGACCACCGAGCTGTCATACGCTTGCTGCAACATGAACGCAAGCATCATGGAAAAAATCACATCAACAAACTTTTCCCGGGTGAATTGCTCATTAAAAGCATCCCTACGAACTCTCTTATCCTTCTCTAAAACAGTATATAACCCCTTCTTGATATATTGCCAGGAGCGCTCCTTTTTCTCATGGGCTTTTGTTTTCTCCTCTCCCAGAAAGCTCATGGAATGAAAGGTAAAAAATCCGGGATATTTCTCTGCTCCCTCCTCCATTCTACGGAAAAGCCATCGAATACATTCCTCAAAATCTGCATCCTTATCTTCCTCCTCTGAAAAATGAAAAATATCATACCATACACTTTCCACTGTTGCCGTCATCAGATCCGATTTGGAAAAAAAATAATTATAAATAGATCCGACAGCAACGCCGCAGGAAGCAGCCACCGCACGGATATTCACGGATTTCCATCCCTGTTCCATGATCAGCTTCCTGCTCACCTTCAATATTTCCTCTTTTGAAGTTACAACCTTATTCATATTCACCTTACCTTCTGGAACAAAAACAATTTTAATTCACAAATCTCCTACCCGATTAAAATCTTGAATTATGAACAATGTTCATTTTGATCGAAATCTAATGATTTGTCAATTGCATTCCATATTCTTTTGGCCTATTCAAGAATGTCTCGGCGTTCT
>JALERO010000054.1 GCA_022764265.1 Eubacterium sp.
AGCGTGAAGCCCCCCTCAAGATGAGATCTCCAGACCGAAAGGTCGAAGACCCCTTGAAGACGACGAGGTAGATAGGGCAGAGGTGGAAGTGCAGTGATGCATGGAGCTGACTGCTACTAATCGGTCGGGAGCTTGACCAAACACATCGAAAGGATCGAAGATCCATGAGATGACTCTTTCAGAAAATGTCAAGAAGATGTTGCAAAATAATCAGAAATCATAATCTGTGTGCTGTTTTGAAGGTATATTACCTTTGTAGGGGATTGGTCAAATGGTATGATAGGGGTCTCCAAAACCTTTGGTGGGAGTTCGATTCTCTCATCCCCTGTTTATAATTAAATATGGTCCATTGGTCAAGCGGTTAAGACGCCGCCCTCTCACGGCGGAAACAGGGGTTCGATTCCCCTATGGACTATTATGAAAAAGAGCTCAAAAGTCATATAAATAAAGACTTCTGAGCTCTTTTTGCGAATATATCATTTTAGTGTCTTTTACCAATCCAACTCATCCATTGCGTCATCTACACCTTCCGCATAATCAGGATCACTCATATATCTGTCCCAGTCATAATCATCATTCTCGTAGACATCTTCATACCCTTCATCATAGCTTTTATAAGGATTAGATGTGGTTTCTTTTTTCTTTCGGGTAGTACTTTTGAAGGAAGAAGAGCTGTTGCCGGAATTACCGGAAGAAGTATCATCGGATGTGATCAGAAATCCACCGCCATTACCACTACCGGAAGTACTATTTTTGTCAGAATCATTTCCCAGCAGAGGATTTTGTCCAATCGTGTTTCCCAGGTTTGAGGAAGAGGTATTGTCTCCTTCTGATGTGGTTGTCTCGGTAGTTTCATAATCATCATAATCATCATATTCATACTCGTCTTCATCGTCATCCCAATCGAAATCATCAGATTCCTGATATTTATTTTCCGCTGTCGTTTCCGTAGCAATTGTGGAGTCGGTAGCTTCTTCTGTATCCGATGACTGAAACGCTGTTTTTGCAAAAATGGATAATATACATAAAATAATAAAGATGCTAAGCGTAATGAGTAAAGATTTTTTATTATTCAAGTTGTTTTCCCCCTCGTTTTTTTGATTTAATAATATCATAGAAATAAAATAAATCATATTTTTTTTGCCACGAAAGGTAAAAATGTAGTATTATAGAACAAAGAAATAACAGGGAGGGCAAAACCATGGCATTTTTTGATAAGTTGAAAAAAGACCTGACAACAGCCGGACAGATTACGGCAGAAAAAGCGAAAAAAGCGGCAGATATTCTGGCATTAAAAGATCAGATCAGACAGGACAAAATGGAAATTCGTGATTTGACCAACAAGATCGGACAGACTTACATCGAGCTCCATCGGGCAGATTATGAAGAGGCTTTTGAAGATTTATTTACGACTTTAGAGGCTACAGAGGAAGCGTTGGCGCAGAAGGAGAAAGAGCTTGAAATAATGAGCGAGAAAATAACCTGTGTAGAGTGTGGAACAGAGATGCCTGCATCGAGTAAATATTGTTCGAATTGTGGAACGGCGGTGCCTTATGAGACAGAATTAAAAGAAGAAGAAACTCTGGAATCGGAAGAAAAGATTGAGGATGTTTCAGAATAGAAATTATCAGTTATAATTCATAATAAGGATACTTAATGTTTTTTCGAGATGATAATTCAGGACTCCTGTCTGTGTAGATGGGAGTCTTGTGTATTTGTTGGCAAAAGTGAGTGGGGAATGAATCATGGAGCGACTAATTTATCACGTGGATGTGAATAGTGCCTATTTAAGCTGGGAGGCCACAGAACAATTAAAAAATGGAGCGGAAGTGGATATTCGAACTATTCCTTCAATTATCGGGGGAGACACGACGAAACGAAAAGGAGTGGTACTGGCCAAGTCGGTTCCTGCAAAGCATTTTGGAATCCGGACGGGAGAGCCGGTGTCAGATGCCTTAAAAAAATGTCCGCAACTGAAAAGCTTTCGCCCTGATTTTGCTCTTTATAGAAAATATTCCAGAGCATTTATTGAAGTGTTGAAAAAATATGCGCCTGTTGTCGAGCAGGTGTCAGTGGATGAGGCTTATCTGGATATGAGTGGTCTGCACTATTTTTATAAAGATTCTGTGGAGGCCGCCCGAATTATTCAGACAGAAATCAGGGAAACACTTGGATTTACAGTAAATGTGGGGATATCCAGTAATAAATTGCTGGCAAAAATGGCTTCCGATTTTGAGAAACCGGATAAGATTCATACCCTGTTTCCCGATGAGATTCCGAAGAAAATGTGGCCTTTGCCGGTGAGAGAATTATTTTTTACAGGTGCGGCTGCGACCGAAAAACTGAATTCTTTGGGAATTAAGACGATTGGAGATCTGGCAAAAAGTGATCCGGTTTTTTTGAAATCTCATTTTAAAAGCAAAGGTTTTGTGATGTGGAATTATGCCAATGGGATAGATGAGTCCCCGGTAAAAGGAACTCCGGATCAGCCAAAAGGATATGGAAATTCCATGACATTGGAAAAGGATGTCACGGAATATGAAGAAGCTGCAAAAATATTGATGCATTTAAGCGAGACGGTTGCAAGAAGGTTAAGAAAAGATCATATTTATGCCCAGACCATTGAAGTGGAGATAAAGGACTGTCATTTTCGAAAGACATCACATCAGACGGTCTTAGATTATTCTACCAATACTACAGATGATCTTTATACTATTAGCTGCCGCTTGTTCAGGGAACTGTGGGACGGAACCCCGATTCGCTTGCTTGGAGTACGATGCACAAAATTAATGGATGAAAAGATAGAAGAAAATGATATCCTCTCAAGTTTGTCTTTTTGGAATCAAGATGTGTCTGAAGAAAATAATTGTCAGAAAGAAAACAGAAACAGAGACAGACATAAGATGGAAAAGCTGGATCAGGCATTGGATAAAATAAAGGAAAAATATGGAGACGATGCAGTGAGGAGAGCCGGTGCGTTTTTTCTTGAAAAATAAGATGACTTATCCTATAATGTTACTATCTGCGCCAACCTGGTATTTTTGCGCAGATGCTTATATGGACAGAATGAAATTAAATCGTTGAAGAACAAGGAGTAAAGATGAATATAAATTACGATCAGATTGATATCAATGGACCGGCTCCGGAACAGGAACCGCAGCGACAGCAATATTTTATTGCCAAGTGTAGAAATTTACTTCAAATCAGGGAAAAAGAGCTGGGAAGAAAGCTCACTTTTTTTGACCAGACCTTTGGATGCCAGATGAATTTTAAGGATTCGGAAAAATTAAATGGAATTCTGGAAGAGATTGGTTATGTTCCGGCAGAAAGCGAAGATGCCGATTTCGTTTATTATAATACCTGTACAGTGAGGGAGAATGCCAATGTGAGGGTATACGGTCGCCTTGGCACCCTGAAAACCTACAAAAAGAAGAATCCGGATATGGTCATTGCCATGTGTGGCTGTATGATGCAGGAAGAAGAAGAAGCTCAGAAGGTAAGGGACGTATACAAATTCGTGGATATTGTTTTCGGAACTCACAACATTTTTAAACTCGCCGAACTTCTTTTTGAATGCCTGGATTCCAAGAGACGTGTGTTTGACGTGTGGGAGAAGACAGACCTTATTATTGAAGATCTTCCGAGTGACCGAAAGTTCAGCTTTAAGGCTGGTGTGAATATTATGTTCGGCTGCAATAACTTCTGCAGCTATTGTATTGTTCCATATGTAAGGGGAAGAGAGCGGAGCAGAAAACCGCAGGATATCGTAGCAGAAGTAGAAAAGCTGGCAAAGGAAGGCGTTGTGGAAATAATGCTTCTTGGCCAGAATGTGAACAGCTACGGGAAAAATCTGGAAGAGCCGGTTACATTTGCAGAACTCCTTCGAATGGTAGAGCAGGTGGATGGAATTGAGAGAATTCGATTTATGACATCCCATCCAAAGGATTTGTCTGATGAATTGATTGAAGTAATGGCTTCTTCAAAGAAAATTTGTCGTCATCTTCATTTGCCTGTACAGTCCGGAAGCAGTCGTCTTCTGAAACTGATGAATCGAAAATATACCAAGGAACAGTATCTGTCTCTGGTTGATAAATTAAGAGCAGCCATGCCGGATCTGGCAATTACCACAGATATTATTGTGGGATTTCCGGGAGAGACGGAAGAAGATTTTCAGGAGACCCTGGATATTGTCCGCAAGGCAGAATATGACAGTGCTTTTACTTTCATTTATTCAAAACGGTCTGGCACACCGGCAGCCAAAATGGAAGGACAGGTACCGGATGATGTGGTTCACGAACGATTTGACCGACTGTTGAAGGTGGTTGGTGAAGTGGCAAAAGAAAAGAATAAACGTCTGGAGGGACGGACCGAATTGGTTCTTGCAGAAGAGATTGATGAGAAAGATGCCACGATGATTACGGGAAGGCTATCCAACAACAATGTGGTACATTTCAAGGCAGATCCATCGGTAATCGGCAAGATCGTTCCGGTGGTTTTAGAAGAAGCGAAGGGATTTTATTATATTGGGAGGTTAGACACCAATGGCTAAACTGACTCCCATGATGGAACAATATTTTGAGATAAAAAATAAATATAAAGACTGTATCTTATTTTATCGATTAGGTGATTTTTACGAGATGTTTTATGATGATGCATTGGTGGCATCCAAGGAACTGGAAATCACTTTAACCGGTAAAAACTGTGGTCAGGAGGAACGGGCACCTATGTGTGGCGTTCCTTTTCATTCCTGTGAGCCTTATATCAGTAAACTGGTAGAGCGGGGCTATCGGGTTGCGATCTGTGAGCAGGTGGAAGATCCGAAAGCAGCCAAGGGAATCGTAAAGCGGGATGTGATTCGTGTGGTGACTCCAGGTACCAATACCATGTCTCAAAGTCTGGACGAGTCCAGAAATAATTATATCATGAGCGTCTTTTGTGAGAATGATTCATTTGGAGTGGCGGTCTGCGATCTCTCTACGGGAGAATTTCGGACGACACAGGTGGAACATCAGGATGCACTTTTTGACGAGATGAACAAATTTGAGCCTTCCGAGATTATCTGTAATGATGCATTTTGTATCTGTGGTATGGATTTTGATTTTATCCGGGAGAAAATCGGTGCAGTGATCACGCCGGTGGAGAGCTACTTTTTTGAGATGGATCATTGTGAGAAAATGATCCGCGAGCAGTATCATCTGATTAATCTGGAGGGAATCGGTTTGGCAGATTATCCTTTTGGGGTGATCGCCAGCGGAGGATTGCTGCAGTATCTTCATGAGACGCAAAAGACATCATTGTCTCATTTGATGGAGCTGATTCCTTATTCTACACAGAATTATATGGTGCTTGACAGTTCCACCAGAAGAAATCTGGAACTCTGTGAAACTCTGCGGGAAAAGAGCAAAAAAGGTAGCCTTCTGTGGGTACTTGATAAAACGAAAACAGCTATGGGAGCCAGAATGCTTCGCAAAATGGTGGAGCAACCGCTCATACATAAAAAATCTATCATGGATCGTCTTGATGCGGTGGAGATGCTCAAAGAAAATGTGATGGCGAGAGAAGAACTGCGGGAATATATGAATTCGATTTACGACCTGGAGCGTTTGACCATGAAGATCAGTTATCGTTCCGCCAATCCAAGGGATCTTATCTCTTTTAAGACATCCATTCAATATCTTCCATATATAAAAGCCATTCTGGAACAATTCAGCAAGGGCTTGCTGGCAAAGATGGCGGAAGATCTGAATCCGCTGGAAGATCTATATGAACTGCTGGATCAATCCATTGAGGAAGATCCTCCGATTCCGATAAAAGAAGGTGGAATCATTAAAGATGGTTTCTCGGAGGAAGTAGATCATCTGAAGAAGGCCAAAACGGAAGGAAAGAGCTGGCTGGCTGAACTGGAAGAAAGAGAGCGGGAGAAAACCGGAATCAAGAATCTCCGGGTTCGTTTTAATAAAGTGTTTGGATATTATATTGAAGTGACCAACTCCTACAAAGATCTCGTTCCGGATTATTATATTCGAAGGCAGACATTGGCCAATGCAGAACGATATATTACCGAAGAACTGGAAGAACTGGCACGTACTATTCTCGGTGCGGAAGATAAACTTTGTGCCCTTGAATATGAATTATATGTGGATATCCGTGAAAAACTGGCTGCCCAGATGGATAGAATTCAGAAGACGGCTCACGTGATTGCCTGGGTGGACGCCTTTGCATCTCTTGCCCTGACAGCAGAACAGAATGGGTATGTTCGTCCGACGATCAATCAGAAGGGAACCATCGACATCAAAGAAGGACGACATCCGGTGGTGGAAAAGATGATGCGGGGCGACCTTTTTGTATCCAATGATACTTTGCTTGATCACAAAAAGAACAGAGTGAATATTATAACCGGTCCCAATATGGCTGGTAAATCTACGTATATGAGACAGACAGCACTCATTGTGCTCATGGCTCAGATTGGCTCCTTTGTGCCGGCGAAATCCGCCAGCATTGGACTGGTAGACCGCATCTTTACGAGGGTTGGAGCTTCCGATGATCTGGCCTCCGGTCAGAGTACCTTCATGGTGGAAATGAGCGAGGTGGCCAATATTTTAAGAAATGCCACCAAAGACAGTTTGTTGATTCTCGATGAGATTGGGCGGGGAACCAGTACCTTTGACGGCTTATCCATTGCCTGGGCGGTGGTGGAATATATTTCAGGCAGTGCGTTGTCCGGAGCAAAAACGTTGTTTGCTACTCATTATCATGAATTGACGGAGCTGGAAGGAAAGCTGCCGGGAGTAAACAACTACTGTATTGCTGTTCAGGAAAAAGGAGATAATATCATTTTCCTGCGAAAAATTATTAAAGGAAGCGCCGATAAAAGCTACGGCATTCAGGTAGCCAAGCTGGCAGGAGTGCCGGATCCGGTCATCGAGCGGGCCAAGGAGATTGCTCAGGAGCTGGAACAATCGGATATTACATCCAATACAAAGAATCTAAGAAGAAAAAAAGAGACGGAAGAGGAACCGGTGCAGCTCTCCCTTTTTGATACCATGGGTATCATGCCGGTGGAGATGAAGGAAAGTCCGGTGGAAGCAGAATTAAAGCAGGCAGATTTGGGTAATATGACCCCGATTCAGGCTCTCAATTATCTTTATGAACTGCAGAAAAAATGTCATTGATTCGGTGAGAAAATAGAAGAATTACTGTTAAGAGAAACATTTGACAGGGAAAGGGGAAATCATGGCGACCATTCATGTTTTAGATCAGAATACCATCAATCAGATTGCTGCCGGAGAAGTGGTGGAACGACCTGCATCCATTGTAAAAGAACTGGTGGAGAATGCAATTGATGCCAAATCAACGGCCATCACCATCGAAATAAAGGGTGGGGGTATTGACTTCATTCGGATTACTGATAACGGAAGCGGAATTGAGCCCGAGCAGATTAAAAAAGCATTTTTGCGCCATGCCACCAGCAAAATTGTTTCAGCCGAGGATTTGGAAACGGTGCAATCGCTGGGATTTCGCGGTGAGGCTCTCTCCAGCATCTCTGCCGTAGCCAAGGTGGAACTCATCACGAAAACCGATGAGGGAATCTCCGGGATCCAGTATGTCATTGAAGGTGGCGAAGAACTTTCAATGGAAGAAATTGGCTGTCCGGAAGGGACGACCTTTGTCGTGCGGAATCTTTTCTATAACACACCTGCCAGAAGAAAGTTTTTGAAATCCAATATGACCGAGGCCGGATACGTGGAAGCCTTTGTTCAGCGACTGGCTTTAAGCCATCCGGAAATATCCTTTAAATTTATCTGTGATAATAAAAATAAGATTTCTACCTCAGGAAATGGCAATCTGAAAGATGTAATCTATCATCTTTTTGGAAGGGACATTGCCATGAATCTTCTGGAGATTCATACAGAAAACAGTGGAATCCGCATTGACGGCTTTATTGGAAAGCCGGTCATATCCAGGGGCAATCGGAATTATGAAAACTATTTTGTCAATGGGAGATATCTGAAGAACAATATTATCAGCCGTGGAATAGAAGATGGATACAAAGGCCATTCCATGGTCCATAAATTCCCTTTCACAGCTTTGATGATTGAGATGGATTCTCACTTTGTAGATGTGAATGTGCATCCGGCAAAGATGGAGATGCGTTTTAAAAATAGTGAAGAACTCTACGCATCCCTTGTCAATGCGGTGAAGGGAGCTTTTGTCAGAAAAGATCTGATTCCAAAAGTGACTCTGGGAAAAGATAAAGTGGAAGACCACAAAAAAATCAGTGCAGGTCCGGAACCTTTTGAGAAAAAAAGAAAAGCCATCGAGGAACATTTTTCAAGCCTGTCCAAAGAAAAAATTCAGGAGATTGAGAGAAAGAAGAGTCAGGATTTTTCTGAGCAAATGCAGAAAGAGAATACAACAGCTTCCGCGTCAAAGACCATTGAGGAGCGGATTGCCCGTCTGAAAATCGGCGAGATGAATGGACTGAAAAAGGAAATTGATTCGGCAATTCCTTTCCGACAGGAAAAGACAGATGTTTTTGAAGTAAAAGACAGTAAAGGCGATTATGGAGAGAACAGGGCTAATCCGGAGATACCGGTATCAGGTACTCAGATGAGCTTTGCAGATGTACCTCTGTTATCTGAGGAGGCGAAACCGAAGCACAGGATCATCGGCCAGGTATTCCGCACCTACTGGTTGGTGGAATATGAAGACAAGCTGTTTTTTGTGGATCAGCATGCCGCCCATGAAAAGGTGATGTATGAAAAGCTGAAAAAGAATCTCGAAGAGAAAAAAATCGACCAGCAGATGGTTGCTCCGCCAATCATTTTATCCTTTTCCATAAAAGAAAAAGAAAAATATCTGATGTGTCAGGATTCCTTTGCAGCAATGGGCTATCAGATTGAAGAATTTGGCGGAGGAGAATATTGTATCCGTGCGGTTCCGGCCAATTTATATGGAATCAACCAGCAGGATTTGTTCATCGAATTGCTGGATCAGATTGAGGAGGGAAGTCGAAAACTGAATCTGGAAATGATTACGGATAAGCTGGCTTCCATGTCTTGTAAGGCGGCTGTAAAGGGAAATCAGAAGATGAGCGTTCAGGAGATGGACAGTCTGATGGATCAGTTGCTTCAGCTGGATAATCCGTATCAGTGTCCTCACGGACGACCGACGATTATTTCGATGACAAAATATGAACTGGAGAAAAAATTTAAGCGAATTCAATAATAAAGCAGACAGATTAATGGTGATAGTCAGATGAAAAACAGGAATGAATCAGAAAAGAAGCCACTGATCGTTCTCACCGGTCCCACTGCCGTTGGGAAAACGAATCTTTCGATTCGGCTTGCAAAAAAGATTGGTGGAGAAATTATCAGTGCAGATTCCATGCAGATATATAAAAAAATGAATATAGGAACAGCAAAAATCAGCCCTGAAGAGATGGCTGGAGTTCCACATTATCTGGTGGATGAGCTGGATCCTGGTGAAGAGTTCAATGTAGTTGCCTTCCAGCAGATGGCCAAAAAGGCGATGAAACAGATTTATGAAAATGGGCATATTCCAATTGTTGTGGGAGGAACCGGATTTTATATTCAGGCGCTTCTTTATGATGTTGACTTTTCCGAACATGAGACGGAGGAAAAGTACCGGCAGGAGCTGGTTGCCCTCGAACAGGAAAAGGGAAGAGAATATCTGTACGAGATGCTGAAACAGGCAGATCCGGAATATGCGGCCATTGTTCACAGCAATAATGTGAAAAGAGTGATACGTGCTCTGGAATATTATCATGAAACCGGACGGAAATTGTCGGAACATAATGCACAGCAGAGAGAGAACTCTTCACCATATCAATTTGTTTATCTGGTGCTGAATGACGAAAGAGAAATTCTTTATGATCGAATTGACCGGCGGGTGGATCAGATGATGGAAGCCGGACTGTTGCAGGAAGTGGAAGCACTGGTGAAAGAAGGATATGAACGTACTCTCGTTTCCATGCAGGGGCTGGGATACAAAGAATTTTTTGACTATTTTGACGGAAAATGTACTCTGGAAGAGACAGTGGATATCATTAAGAGAGATACCCGTCGTTTTGCGAAGAGACAGCTGACCTGGTTTCGCAGGGAAAAAGAGGTTTGTTGGATGAATAAACAGGATTATCCTGATGGGGATGCCCTGTTTCATGAGATACTGAAAATATTAAAGGAGAAAGAAATCTGGAATGGATGAGAAAAATACAATTTTGGAACAATATTATAAAGAAATGGGAATTTCCGAGCCGGTATATCAGTTTTGTTCAAAGATAGAAGAATCTCTCAAAGAGCGTTTTGAACAGATTGATCAGATAGCCGAGTGTAATCAGATGAAGGTTTTGAAGGCCATGAGAGATAATCGACTCAGTGAAGCCTGCTTTTCTCCAACAACAGGTTATGGATACAATGATATCGGAAGGGAGACGCTGGAGCGAATATATGCCGATGTATTCGGAACGGAGGATGCACTGGTAAGGCCACAGATTACCTGTGGAACCCATGCATTGGCCCTGGCTTTGATGAGTCAGCTGCGACCGGGAGATGAACTTCTCTCCCCGGTGGGAAAACCCTATGATACCCTGGAGGAAGTTATCGGAATCCGTCCGTCCAATGGATCTCTGGCTGAATATGGGATTACGTATCGACAGGTGGATTTATTGGCAGACGGCAGCTTTGACTGGGAAGGTATTGAAAAGGCATTGAATGACAAGACCCGGATGGTGACCATTCAGCGATCCAAAGGATATGCCTCCAGACCGACTCTGTCTGTAGAACGGATCGGTCAACTGATTTCCTTCATAAAGGAACGAAAACCGGATGTACTCTGCATGGTAGATAACTGCTATGGAGAATTTGTGGAGCTTACAGAGCCGTCTCAGGTCGGAGCTGACCTTGTGGTGGGTTCTCTTATAAAAAATCCGGGTGGCGGTCTGGCCCCAATCGGAGGTTATCTTTGTGGGACAAAAGAGTGCATTGATAGAGCAGCCTATCGTCTGACTTCTCCGGGACTTGGAAAAGAAGTCGGGGCAACCTTAGGCCTGACCTCTACTTTAACGCAGGGGCTCTTTCTGGCGCCGACAGTTGTAAAAGGTGCTTTAAAGGGAGCCATATTTGCGGCAAATATTTATGAGAAACTGGGGTATCGGGTAATACCTGATGGAAGAGAGAGCCGACATGATATCATTCAGGCAGTGGAATTCGGGGATCCTGATGTGATGGTTGCTTTTTGTGAGGGAATACAGGCAGCGGCTCCGGTGGACAGCTTTGTGCGGCCGGAACCGTGGGATATGCCGGGATATGATTCCAAGGTCATAATGGCTGCAGGTGCCTTTGTATCCGGTTCTTCTATCGAACTCAGTGCTGACGGTCCGATGAAAGAACCTTATGCGGTTTATTTTCAAGGTGGATTGACCTGGGAACATGCAAAATATGGAATCATGATGTCTTTACAGAAAATTTATGAGACCGGAAAACTGGATTTGCCCCACGAAAACTATTAAAATGTTACAATAATATATCGATTTTTTTAACATATGACACAAAAAATTAACCAAACCCTTGGTTTTAATCTATATACAAACATTCTTTTCTGTGTTAAAATACTATTCTAAGCTGGCTTTCTTTCTGCTGTGCGTCTGGAGAGACCGCAGGAGGTATTATGGAGAAGCAGTTTAAGAAAATGAAAGAAAGGCCGTTGTCAGAACGACCTTATGAGAAATGTCTGGAATCCGGGCCAGAGAGTCTGTCTGATGGAGAACTCCTGGCTGTCTTATTGCGTTCGGGAACCAGAGATTGTTCCTCACTGGAGCTTGCCTGGACCATTTTGGAGAAGCATCCGGTGTATAAAGGAATTGCAGGTTTATATCATCTGAATCTTCCGATGCTGAAAGAGATTCCCGGGATCGGGAATGTCAAGGCGATAGAGATCCTCTGTGTAGGGGAGCTTTCCAGAAGATTAGCCCGTGCAACTGTTGATCTGGATACAGATTTCAGTTCACCAGAGTATGTTGCCGCGTATTTTATGGAGAACATGCGACATCTGGAGACAGAGAAGGTGATGCTTCTTCTGCTGGATGGAAGGCACCGGCTCCTGAAAGAGATCTCTTTGTCAGAAGGCGACTGTAACAGTGCCATTGTATCTGTGAAGGCAATATTTCTGGAGGCCTTTCGCTATGAGGCTTCTTCGATTATTTTGATTCACAATCATCCTTCCGGATATCCGGAACCCAGTCGGGAAGACCTGGTTCTTACCAGAAGAGTGAAAGAAGCCGGGGAGCTTCTTGGAATTTCCTTGCTTGATCACATTATCATTGGAGACAGGTGTTTTGTCAGCATGAGAGAACAGAAGATGATGTAAATACAACAGAACTATATTTGGTACACAATAAGCAGATGATACAGTGCATTTGCTTGATATCTATAACAGCAATGAAAGGAGACATATCAATGTCTGAGAAAATATATGGAATTGACATGGGAACCAATTCCATTAAGATTTATCAAAAAGGAGCAGGTGTTGCAGTTCACCAGAAAAATATGATTGCCATGGTCAAGAGAAAAGAACCTCTGGCTATGGGAGATGAGGCCTATTCCATGTATGAGAAAGCGCCGAAGAATATAGAAGTGAAGCGTCCGATCGTGAATGGTGTTATCGCAGATTTCACGGCAATGCAGACGATGATCGAGCTCTACTTTAAGGGAGCCCATGGCAAAAAGGGCGGGGAAGGTCTTTCTGCCAATGGTACTTCAGAGTTTTATATTGCAGTGCCGACAGATATCACAGAGGTGGAAAAAAGAGCATTTTATGATCTGATTGCCAGCTCTTCCCTGAAGACCAAGAAGATTCGTATCGTTGAAAAGCCGATCGCAGATGCCATGGGAGCCGGCCTTAATGTTATGGATGCCACCGGACGTCTGATCGTGAACATTGGTGCAGATACCACGGAAATCAGTCTGATCAGTCTGGGAGGTATCGTGCAGAGCCGCCTTCTTAAAATCGGAGGCACGAAGTTTGACGAGGCGATTCAGCAGGCCGTTAAGAAGAAACATAATCTGGTGATCGGTATGAAGAGTGCGGAACGTCTGAAGATGCACCTTGCCAGCGGCATCAAGGAAGATGAGGAAGTGACCGACGATGTGATGGGACGTAATCTGATCACAGGACTTCCGAATCGTGTGACGGTTACCAACCACCTGATCTTTGAGGCAATGTCTGAGAGTATGTCTTCCATCATTGATGCAATTAAGTTTATTCTGGAAAAAACACCGCCGGAATTATCCATGGATATTATGCATGATGGCGTATGTATGACCGGAGGTTCCACACATATCAAGAATCTGGATCTGTTGATTCAGCAGGAGACCGGGCTGAGTATCATGAAAATGGAAGATCCGGAGCTGACTGTTGTGAAGGGACTTGGCATGATCATGGAAAACCCGGAAAATGAAAGAATGGCTTATAATTTACAGGAGTCAGATTTTCATTAAAAACTTCAGGTAAGAGAGGAGTTGAATTATGAAATATCGTCATAAATTTGAGTTTTCACCGAAGATGCTGCTGATCGTGCTCACTGCGGTGTGTGCTCTTCTTTTGTCTGTCAGTGTGATATGTAAAGATGTAACGAGACCATTTACCAGTATTGTGGCAGCGGTTGTCATTCCGATGCAGGATGGAATCAATTCTGTGGGAGTCTGGGTCAATGACCGTTTTGGCTCTTTTAAGAGTATGGACGAGTTGAAAGCCGAGAATGAGGAACTGTCCAAAAAGGTGGATGACTTGACGAAAGAGAATGAAAGATTGAGTGGAGACCAGAAAGAACTGGAAGATCTGAGACAGCTGGTCGGTCTGAAAGAAGAATATTCTTCTTATTCAACAATTGGTGCCCGGGTGATCAGTAATGGCAGTGGAAACTGGTATGAGACGTTTGTTATTAATAAGGGCTCTGATGATGGGATTGAAGTGAATATGAATGTACTTGCAGGAACCGGTCTTGTGGGTATTGTTACAGAAGTTGGACATAACTATGCAAAGGTTCGTTCGATTATTGATGATGCCAGCAATGTCAGCGCCAAGTCAATGACCACAGCTGATACCTGTGTTGTTCAGGGAAACAGCGAATCGATTCGGAAAGACGGAACGATCGATGTGGAATATATCAGTAAAGATGCGACTATGCAGGCCGGGGATGAACTGGTGACATCTCATATCAGTTCAAAATATCTGGAAGGTCTTCGAATTGGTACGGTAAGTGATATTTCAATGGATTCATCGAACCTGACCAAATCGGCAAGAGTTACCCCGGTTGTTGATTTCCAGCATATTGAAGAGGTGCTGGTAATCACCCAGTTGAAGGAAGTGCCGGAAGGCAGTGAAAGTGCAGATTAGAAATGTTTTGGCGGAAAAAAAGTATCAGAGGAGATACTTCTGTTTCCGCCGCTTGTATAAGAAGGGATATTTATGAGACGAACGATAGTGACTGCGCTGACCGTTGTGGCCTGTTTTCTTTTGCAGACATCAGTATTTGAATTTTTTAAACTTGCTGATATTTCGCCTAATCTTTTAATAGTACTGGTTTCATCTGTTGCGGTTATGCGGGGACAGAAAGAAGGAATGCTGGTTGGATTTTTCAGTGGATTAATGCTGGATATATTTTATGGCTCACTGCTGGGAGGATATGCTTTTATTTATATGCTTTTCGGTTTTATTGATGGATTCTTCAACAGGATTTATTATTCGGATGATAGTTTTCTGCCGGTTATTATGATTGGAGTTAATGATCTGGTATATGGGTTTATCATGTACATTTTATGCGGCCTTTTAAATAACCATCTGAAAATATTTTATTATATACGAAGCACTATTTTACCGGAAGTGGTATATACAGTAGCTGTTGGACTTGTAATGTATCAGATCCTGCTGCGGATCAATGACTGGCTTGATAAAAACGAAAAAGGAAGTGCGGATTTTGTTTAAAAGCAATGGAAACACAGATTTCACAAAATTAAAAAAGCAAATTATCGAATTGTTTTCCAATCGTCTGGTGATTGTTGGGGTTCTCGCACTGATCTTATTTGGAATTATTATCTATCGTATTTTTGTTTTGCAGATTGTTCAGGGAGAAGAACATCAGTCTAATTTCAATTATAAAGTGGAAAAAACCATTGAAACCAGCGGATCCAGAGGAAATATCTATGATTGTAACGGAAAGCTGCTTGCTTACAATCAGCTGGCTTATACTGTGACTCTGGAGAATACGGATAAGACGAAGAAGATCGCGAAGGAAAAAGGTGTTGATGAGAATACCGTAAAAAACGAAGTGATTTACAATCTGATTCAGATGCTGGAAGCCAACGGTGATGAGGTGGTGTATGATCTGCCTTTGACGGTTAACAGTAACGGGAAGCTGAAGTTTACGGAATCAGGATCAGCCCTGACCCGATTCAAAAAAGATATTTATGGTATCGGCAATCTGGATGACATGAAGGTCGAGGAGAAGAAAAAGGCAGAAAAATGGCTCAATTCCTCTCCGGAAGAAGTATATGAATATTTGAGAAAAGGGACGGACGGGCCGGCAGGTACCGGATATATGTTTAACATTGATGATAGTTACTCCATGGAAGATACGCTGAAGATCATGTCTGTTCGGTATGATTCGTTTATGAACCGTTATTCTCAGACGACACCGATAACTGTAGCAACCAACATCAGCGAGGAAAGCATTGCAGCTTTATCAGAGCATGAGGAGGAGTTCCCGGGTGTTGCAATCGAGGCGGATTCTTTGAGAAGATATAATGATGCGGAATACTTTTCCGGAATCCTCGGTTATACAGGTGTGATCTCTGAGTCTGAACTGGAGGAATACAATTCCAACGGCGGCGATTATGAAGCCAATGATGTGGTGGGAAAAACAGGAATAGAAAAAACCATGGAGAGTGTTCTTCAGGGAAAGAAAGGAAAACAGAATGTTCTCGTAGATAATCTCGGCAAGATTATCAAGGTTGTAAGCACCACAGAAGCGGAGACCGGCAATGATATCTATTTGACCATTGACAGTGATCTTCAGAAGTATGCTTATGATGTTCTGGAAAGAAGACTGGCAGGAATCGTTCTGGCTCATCTGACAACCAGTGATGAACCAGGAAGCGAAAAGATGATTCCGATTAAGGATGTCTACTATGCATTGATTGATAACAATATTATTGATATCAGCCATTTAAATGCCAAGAATGCCAAGAAAAATGAGAAGGAAGTATATAAGCTTTATCAGCAAAAACAGACATCGGTTCTGAACTCCATGCGAAAAGAAATGCAGAGTGGAAACACGGCAGTAAAGAATCTCAGTGATGAAAAAGCAGAGTATGTTGATTATATATATGATCTTTTGGTAAATAATTCAATCTTATCTACTACATCTACGGATGATGATGAGACTTTTCAGGAGTGGAAAAATGGAGATATCAGCCTGAAAAGTTTTCTGAAATATGCGATCAATAATGAATGGATTGATATCAGCTCCTTTGATATCGAATCAGATTATTATGCGGGAGATGAAATCTATAACGAATTGATAAATTATATTATTGATGCATTGAAAACCGACGAATCTTTTGATAAAATTCTATATAAATACATGATTAAAACGAGCATGCTGAGCGGAAAGAAAGTCTGTCTTCTACTATTTGACCAGGGAGTTCTGGACAAAAATAAAGATGAAGATTACAATGCACTTAACACCGATCAGATGTCCGCCTATAATTTTATGTATCAAAAAATATATAAGCTTGAGATAACACCGGCACAGCTGGCGCTTGATCCTTGTTCCGGCTCTATTATCATTACAGACCCGGATACCGGTGCAGTAAAAGCAATGGTTTCTTATCCAAGCTACGATAACAACAGACTGGCCAACGGCATTGATTCTGTATATTATGCATCACTGAATAGTGACAAATCTTCACCGATGCTGAATCGCTGTACTCAGACGCGAACAGCTCCGGGTTCCACTTTTAAGCCAATTTCGGCCACCGCAATTCTGGAAGAAGGGATTGCAGATGCCAGTGATTATGTGAAATGTACCGGAATTTTTGACAAGATTACTCCAAATGCAAAATGTTGGATTTATCCGAATGCCCATGGCCTGTTGAATGTCAGTGGAGCGATTGCGGTATCCTGTAACTATTTCTTTTATCAGATGGGATATGATCTCGGCTCAGTAAATGGTACGTATAACAGTGATCGGGGCTTAAGCCGTCTGAGAAAATATGTCAAAATGTACGGTCTGGATCGCAAGTCCGGTGTGGAGATTACAGAGTATGAATCCAAAATCTCCGATGAGGATGCGGTCAGATCTATGATTGGGCAGGGTACACACAGTTATACACCAAGCCAACTGTCTCGATACGTGACATCTTTGGTGAATGAAGATGAGCTCCTTGAACTGACACTTTTAGATAAAACCACAGATTCGGATGGAAATGTACTGACAACATATGAGAAAAAAACAGATGGAGAACTAGATATTTCCGATACCACATTTGATTTGATCAAACCTGGTATGCGCGATGTGGTTAACGGAAAGGACAGCTCCATCAAGTTCTTATATGCAAAACAGAATTTGAAGGTTGCCGGAAAGACAGGTACGGCACAGGAGAATAAGAGCAGACCTAACCATGCGTTATTTATTTCCTATGCGCCATATGATAATCCGGAAATTACCATGACCGTAGTTGTTCGGAACGGATATACATCCACCAACGCGGCAGAGATTGCGAGAGACATCTATAAATATTATTTTGGTAAAGCCAGCAAAGAGGAGAAAGAATCAAAAACAGCACTCCTTCCGACTGGTGCAGACAGCAGTAATGATTAGGAATCAGGAGGATATATGAAAAGTTCCGTTATTATTAAAGGTAATAAATATGGATTTCAGATTGTATTAAATCCTACCCTTCCTTTTGAAGAACTGCTTCACGAAGTGGCGGAGAAATTTAAAGAATCTACTGGATTTTTTGATTTCAACCGCCCCATTGCGGTGAGTTTTGAGGGAAGAGATCTTACACAGGGAGAACAGAATTTATTAGTAGATACGATTGTGGACAACAGCGGATTAAATATCCATTATATTATTGATGGAGCCAAAGCAGTGGAAACACAGTTTGCACAGTTACTTTCCGAAGCGGAGGAAGAGAAGGCGCAGGAAGAAGCAGCAGAAGAAATATCGGATATTATTGATTTTCCGGAGAATCGAATCGGCAAAAATGGTCAGTTTTATCGGGGAACGCTTCGTTCCGGACAGAAGATCGAGGTGGACGGCAGTATTGTGATACTTGGTGACATTAATCCCGGAGCCCAGATTATTGCCGGAGGCAATGTGGTTGTTCTGGGTTGCCTGAAAGGGACAGTTTACGCCGGATATCCCGATGATAAGGGAGCCTTTGTTGCTTCTCTTATGATGGAACCAATGCAGATTCAGATTGGAAGCTGTATTGCAAGATCTCCGGATCAAAAAGGAAAGAGCAAAAAAACGTTGAAAAAAAAGAATCAGAAACAGTTGGAAGCAAAGTTGGCTTTTGTGGAAAATGATAATATTTTCATTGAAACGATCACGAGATCGCTGATCAGTGAGATTAGTATAAGTTAAGGGGAATAAAAGGAGATAAAAGATGAGTGAAGTAATTGTAATTACATCTGGAAAAGGTGGTGTCGGAAAGACAACCACAACAGCGAATATCGGAACTGGACTTGCTAAGTTAAATAAAAAAGTTGTAATGATCGATACGGATATCGGTTTGAGAAATCTGGATGTGGTCATGGGACTTGAGAACAGGATTGTCTATAATCTGGTAGATGTAATTGAAGGAAATTGTCGTGTGAAACAGGCAATGATAAAAGATAAAAGATATTCCAATCTCTTTTTGCTCCCTTCAGCACAAACCAGAGATAAGACTTCCGTAAGTCCGGAACAGATGAAAAAATTAGTCGATGAGTTGAGAGAAGAATTTGATTACATACTTCTGGATTGCCCGGCAGGAATTGAACAGGGATTTAAAAATGCTATTTCCGGAGCCGACAGAGCAATTATCGTGACAACACCGGAAGTTTCGGCAATCCGTGATGCTGACCGAATCATTGGTCTGCTGGAAGCGAATGAATTAAAAAAGATTGAACTGGTCGTGAACCGGATTCGAATGGATATGGTAAAACGTGGGGATATGATGTCTGTTGAAGATGTGATTGATATTCTTGCCATTGATCTGATCGGTGTGGTACCGGATGATGAAAGTATCGTTGTGGCAACCAATGAGGGTGAGCCACTGGTTGGAAATGATACACAGGCAGGAAAAGCATTCGAGAATATTTGTCATAGAGTGATTGGGGAAGAAGTTCCGTTTATGGAGTTTGATACCGACGGAATATTTAAGAAAATCATCAATTTGTTTAAACGTGGTTACTAAAGGAGGAAATAAACTTATGGGTTTCATGGATGCATTTTTCAGAAAGCGTTCTTCTGGAAATATGGCAAAAGATCGGTTGAAATTTGTGCTCGTTTCAGATAGAGCCAATTGTTCTCCGGAAACAATGGAAATGATAAAAAATGATATCATTGAAGTGATATCTAAATATATGGAAATTGATACCCAGGGGTTAGATATTCAGATTACTCAGACGGAATCGGAAGGTGGCAATGGAAATGTTCCGGCACTTTACGCGAATATTCCCATTAAAGAGGTCCGGTTCCATAGATAAATCAGGAGGTTTGCATGTTAAAACAGAAATACCAGTTTAAGAATTATAATTGGTTATTAGTCATCGTTGTTCTTGCAATCAGTTGTCTGGGTGTTCTGTTTATAAACAGTGCTGACAGTTCATATACTACCAAGCAGTTTATTGGTCTGATCTTTTGTACCGGTTTGATGTTGTTTCTGTCTGTAATTAATTATAATTTTATTTGTGATTACAGTCGGATATTATATGCAATCAATATCGTCATACTTTTGATTGTAAAGATTGCCGGAGTGAAAGTTGGTGGAGCGAGGAGATGGATTAATCTCGGATTTACAAGAATTCAGCCTTCAGAGTTTACGAAAATGATTATGATAATTTTCGTTGCGGTCTATATTCAGGAACATGAAGATGATTTTAATGATTGGAAGGTGCTTGCCAGACTGGCAGGACTGTGTGCTCTTCCACTGTTACTTGTGGTAATTGAGCCCGACCTGTCTACTACATTGGACATTACATTTATTTTGCTGGCAGTTATTTTTGTGGGTGGTCTCGATACAAAACTAATTCGCAAATGTATTATTGTTTTGGTTCCGCTGGCAGTATTGTTTGTCTGGTACATTCAAACACCGAATCAGATTCTGTTGAAGGATTATCAGGTGACCAGAATCATGACCTTTATCAATCCTTCAAAATATGCGGATACATCCGCATATCAGCAGCAGAACTCGGTTATGGCTATAGGCTCCGGTCAGTTGTATGGAAAAGGTTTGAACAACAATACCATATCTGATGTGACAGTGACGGATACCGGATTGGTTTCGGAACAGCAGACAGACTTTATCTTTTCTGTGATTGGAGAAGAGGTTGGCTTCATCGGAAGTGTAATTGTGATTGCCTTATTGGCAATAATAGTGATACAATGTTTAATAATCGCAAATCGTGCCAAAAATATGAGTGGAAGGCTGATTGCGACAGGAATTGCAGCTTTGATTGGTTTCCAATCATTTATAAATATTGGAGTGGCGACGCAGATTCTCCCGAATACCGGTTTGCCGCTACCATTTTTAAGCTACGGACTGACATCCCTGCTAAGCTGTATGGCGGGCATAGGAATTGTCTTGAACATCGGCTTACAGAGACATTATTAAGGAGGGATTTTTATGAATGTTGGATTGATTGCCCATGATGGAAAAAAGAAACTGATGCAGAATCTTTGCATCGCATATCGTGGAATATTAAATAAGCATGAATTATATGCTACAGCAACGACAGGAAGATTGATTGAGGAAGTGACGAATCTCACAATTCATAAATATCTGGCAGGCCCTCTTGGTGGAGAACAGCAGCTGGGGTCACAGATTGAGCATAATCTGATTGATATGGTTATCTTTTTGAGGGATCCGCAGAACCAGAAGGTACATGAGCCGGATCTGTTCAATGTTATGCGTTTATGTGATATTCATAATATTCCGCTGGCCACCAATCTTGCATCTGCGGAACTGCTGATTAAAGCTTTGGATCATGGTGATCTTGAGTGGCGTGAGATGTATCGTTAATTAGAAGGCAGAAAAAATGAGACAAAAACAAATATATACAGGTATCTGTTGCATATTGATGGCAGCAGTATTCGGACTTTCCGGCTGTGTGAAAGATCCTTTTCAGATGACTGATTCTTATGAATCATATTACGCAGAAGAGATGAAAGAAGAAAAATCGGAAATCAGCGGAATGGCAGAAGATCTGGCCGTGTTATCCAAAGAGGATGAAACAGATCCTGATTATCTGAGTACAGATTATGCTGATTTGCTGATCAATGACACTACAAATGAGGTCATGGAATCCTATCGATGTTTTGAACAGGTGTATCCTGCCAGTATCACAAAGATTATGACAGCTCTCCTTACGATGGAAAAAGGGAATTTTGATGATGAGATTACCCTTGATCATGATATTATTCTGGAGGAGAACGGTGCGGTGATCAGTACACTTACCAAAGGAGCAACGGTGACTGTGGATCAGGTCTTTCATACGATGATGATCAAATCGGCAAATGACTGTGCTGTAATATTGGCAGAATACATTGCGGGTTCTCAGGATGCTTTTGTGGATATGATGAATGAAAAAGCAAAAGAGCTGGGGGCAACTCACACACATTTTGAAAATTCCAATGGACTTCATGCAGATACCCACTATACGACAGCTTACGATCTATATTTAATCTTCAAGGAAGCAGTGGAATATGATGCATTCGTTGATACTGTATCCATGAAAGATTACACAATGACCTACGTGAATGCAGCAGGTCAGGAAGTCAGAGAATATATGCAGAGTACCAATTATTATCTGCTCAATGAATATCCGGTTCCGGAAGGTGTAATTATGTATGGTGGAAAAACAGGAACGACATCTGTGGCGAAATCATGTCTGATCTTAATGACAGAGAACACAAAAGGGGAAAGATTCTTTTCTGTTGTTCTGGGAGCGGAGGATAAGCCGGCTCTGTATCGATCCATGACACGATTACTGGAAAAAACAACGAATTAATGGTTGTGCTTTTAGAGGATATAAATTATAATATACCATAAGCAGAATCAATAATGACTGCGCAAGCAGACAATATATTTTAAGGAGGAAATCAACATGATTGAAATTATTTCAGGTTTAAAAGGACATGGTAAAACGAAAGTATTAATACAGAAGGTGAACGATGACATTAAGCTGACAAAGGGAACCATCGTTTATCTCGACAAAAATAACAAGCATATGTATGAATTAAGCAATCAGATTCGTCTTATTGTTGTCCCTGAATTTAATATTACAAATACAGATATGTTTATCGGATTTATTGCCGGAATTTTATCTCAGGATCATGATTTGGATAAGATTTATTTAGATAGTTTCCTGACAACAGCATGTATTGAAGATAATCTGGATTATGCCATCGGCAAATTAGAAGTATTATCCCAAAAATATGATGTGAACTTTGTAATCAGTGCTTCCACAGAAAAAGACAGTATGCCGGAATCTGTTCAGAAGTATGTTACTGTAGCATTATAGGATTTCCTCTATTCGGAGAAGATTACATATTAACAACATTTCAGTAAGAAAAGGCTGCCTCATAAATTATTATGGGGCTGTCTTTTTTGAAGGACATTGATATGAACAGCGAAATGAACCTGTATTATTCCTATGCAGAATATTTAAAAGAGAAGTATGGAGAGAAGGTATATAAACTACCTGTGAATCTGCCGGTTTCATGTCCGAATCGAACGGATGGAGCGGGTTGTTCTTTTTGTGCGGATGAAGGAACCGGATTTGAGGCTTCAGATTGCCATATGCCGGTGCAAGAACAACTGGAAAGATCCAGAGAAAAAGTAGAAAAAAGATATCATGCCCGTCGGTTTATTGCTTATTTTCAGAATTATACAAATACTTTTCTGCCATTGGAATCGTTGATGGAATATATAGCCCAGGCAGGGGAGATAAAAGATATTGTTGAGATATGTATTTCCACCAGACCTGATTGTATTCGCAGTGACTATCTTGAAGCATTTCGGAATTATCGTGACAGGACTGGAATCGAAATATCCATTGAGCTGGGATTACAGACTGTAAACTATCATACGTTGAAGAAAGTCAGAAGAGGACACGGTCTTGCAGAATTTATTAATGCGGTGCTGATGATCGAACCATATCATTTTCCGGTGTGTGCTCATATGATATTGAATCTGCCGGGGGATACCATGGAGGATGCTTGTGAGTCCGCCAGGATATTATCCGCCCTGCCGATATCCATGGTAAAGCTTCACTCGCTCTACATTCCTCAAAAATCTTTATTGTGTCAGGAATATAGAGATGGTAGAATAAAGATATGTTCTAAAGAAGAATATTTAAATCGTCTTGCAGAATTTCTGGCGTTGCTTCGTCCGAATATTGTAGTGGAGCGATTGTTCAGCAGAATACCGGAAAAGGATGCAGCTTTTTGTAACTGGGGCTGCAGCTGGTGGAAATTGACCGATGAATGGAAAGAATTAATGCAGCAAAAAGGATATGTTCAGGGAATCCATTATGATTATCTGAATGGAGCTGCATTGAACCGATGGGGGATGTAGAATGGCAGATCAGGTAAAAAAGAGGCCGCATTTACATTTTAATATAGGGACGATAGTGTTTCTGGTTATTATCGTCTATCTCACAGCATATGTAATAAGTTATTTAGGGAAAGAAAAACTGGCGATTTACGAGGTGAGTAAAAGCGATATTTCAGACACCATACAAGGAACGGGAATCATTATACGAGATGAAACCCTTGTTTCAACAGAACAGGACGGATATGTAAATTATTATATAAAAGACGGTTCCCGAGTGAAAGCGAACGGAACTGTTTATACAATAGATACTACCGGCAAGATTCAATCTTATCTCAATGAACTGATGCAGAAGAAGAATTCAGTCAGTGAAGAGGAAAAGACGCAGATTTTTGAACAATTAAAGACTTTCAGTGAAAGTTATTCCGACAGCAATTTTTCTGAAGTTTATGAGGCAAAAAATACAATTAATCATGAACTGATGTCTTATACGGACACGATCATAGCCGATAATAAAGAAAAATTAGAAAAAAAATATGGAAAAGACTGTTATGTAGAAGTAAAATCAGATGTGTCGGGCCTGGTTTCCTTTTCTTCGGATGGGCTTGAAGAGTTGTCTGAAGCCTCAGTGACAAAAAAACAATTTGAAAAAAAGACCAAAATGAAAGATTTGCGGAGCAAGGAATCACTCTCTGCCGGTTCGCCGGTCTATCGCATTGTTACAGGGCAGCGGTGGAAACTGGTTATCGCTGTCAATGAGGATGACTATAACCGCATGAATGATCTTCGGACAAAAAAACAAAATACGGTTCAGGTGACATTCCATAAAGATAATTTTGTCACGACAGTTCCATATTTATGTCAGAAGAAAAAAGATGGATATTATATTACTCTGACTTTTGACAACTATGTGCAGAGATATCTCAATCAGAGATATCTGTCCGTTGAACTTCTGTTGTCTGAGTCAGATGGTTATAAAATTCCATCCAGCTCCCTGGTTACAAAACAGGTATACCAAATACCGAAAAAATATCTGACTAAAGGAAGTAATTCCAGCAGCAGTACACAGGTTAATGTATTATCTACCAATAAGAAGGGTGTTAATGTTCTCACCCAGGTGTCTGTAACTGTTTATCGAACCGACGATACTTATGCGCTCATTTCAACTGTAGGGCTGAAAGATGGTGACATTATATCCAGCCTGGATATGACTGAAAACTATACATTAAGACAGACGAAGGATATTCAGGGTGTGTTTGTTGTAAACAGAGGGTATGCTGTGTTTAAACCAGTTGTAATTGACAAAAGAAATGAAGATTATTGCATCGTTTCCGATGAGGAAAGTCAGATTGAATTATATGACAGAGTTATATTAAACAGTGATACCATCAAAGAAAATCAGGTCATTTATTGATCATATTCAGAGGTGAAGAAAATGTTAAAGGAAAATTTGGCAAATGTCAGAGAAAAAATAAATATTGCCTGTAAGAAGGTTGGCCGCAATCCGGATGAGGTGACTCTGGTGGCAGTAAGTAAGATGAAACCGCTGGAGGATATTGAGACTTTATTGGAAACCGGGCAGATGGAATATGGTGAGAATTATGTTCAGGAACTCTGCGATAAATACGAGAAGATCAGTCGTCCTGTTCACTGGCATATGATTGGTCATCTTCAGACCAATAAGGTAAAATATATTATTGATAAAACAGTTTTGATTCATTCTGTGGATTCCGTGCATCTGGCAAAGCAGATTGAAAAAGAAGCTGCAAAAAGAAATCTGACAGCACAGATTTTGATACAAGTAAATATTGCTGAAGAAGAGACAAAGTTTGGCCTTGATACAGAGGAATTACTCCAGATTATCATGGAAATCAGCAAATTTCCCCATGTTCATATCAGAGGATTGATGACAAGTGCTCCGTTTGTAGCAGATCCTGAAGAAAATCGCTGTTATTTCAAAAAATTACATGAATTATTTGTTGACATTGGAAAGAAAAACATTGATAATGTAACTATGGATATTCTTTCAATGGGTATGACCAATGATTATGAAGTAGCGATTGAGGAAGGTGCCACCATGGTTCGCGTAGGTACCGGAATCTTCGGAGAACGAAATTACAATAAATAGCAGGAGGTACTTGGGAATGGTGAAATTTGCCGAAAAGTTCTTAAACATGATGAAGTTAAATGATGTCGATGAAATGACAGATGAATTTGACGAGGAGTATGACGAAGTAACAGATGCTTACGAGGAGGAAGAGGAAATTGATGAGGAACTGAATGAGGAAGAGCCGAAAAAACCAGTCCTTTCTTTCCGTCGTAAGAAAAAGGAAAAAGAAGAAGAGCCAGACCCAGAAGATTCTGAAAGCAGAGTAATCCCATTTCATGGAAGACAAGAAGAAGGTGAAAGTGTGAAAGTAATCAAACCACAGGAATTTAATGAAGCGCAGATCGTTGCAGATTTTCTCAAGGAAGGAAAGACAATTGTTGTCAATCTGGAAGGCATTGAGATCAGCCAGGCACAGAGAATCATTGACTTTATTGGAGGAGCAAGCTTTGCAGTAGATGGCTCCTTAAAGGCAATTTCCAATAATATCTTTATTGTAGCACCTGGAAATATCGAAGTCTCCGGTGACCTGAGAGATGAGATTATCAGTGACAGTATGCTTTCTCCGGAACTGACAAAGTTCTAAAAAGCCAGAAAGCCGAGGCGTTCTTGGATAAAGAATTATTGTAATAAAAGCAGAGTAGATATATGGATTTTTCGGGCTGAGAAACTTTCGCACGAAAAGAAGCCGTATAGATACTCTGCAATTTGTTGTTAATGGAAGATTACCAACCAGGAGGAAGGTTATGTTGGAAAAACGTTTGGAAGTTAAGCAAGAAGGTAAAAAGATATATGATATTGTTATAAGAGATGATTTTGAGGGTATACTGAGAGAATTGCAGCAGTTTGATATTGTAAAAAGAAAGCTCTGCATTGTAACGGAGCGGAATGTGGCATCTTATTACCTGAATGAAGTTCAAGAACTTCTCGAACCCCACTGCAGACAACTGGAGATATTTATTTTCCAGGAAGGAGAAGAAAACAAAAATCTTCAGACGGTAAATCAGCTCTACCGCTTTCTGATTCAGCATGAATTTGACAGAAAAGATATGCTCATTGCCCTTGGAGGTGGCGTTACCGGAGACCTTACAGGATTTGCGGCGGCAACTTATCTGAGAGGAATTGACTTTGTTCAGGTGCCGACCAGCCTGCTGGCTCAGGTGGACAGCAGTATCGGAGGAAAAACCGGTGTTGATTTTCAATCTTACAAAAATATGGTCGGTGCTTTTTATATGCCAAAACTGGTGTATATTAATATAAATACTTTAAAAACACTTTCAGATCGCCAGTTCCACAGTGGTCTTGGAGAAGTAATCAAACATGGACTGATTCAGGATGAAGATTATTATCATTGGATCAATGAGAATAAAGAAAAAATAGCAAAAAGGGAACCGGATGTTCTGGCAGAAATGGTGGAAGGAAGCTGTAAGATCAAGCGTGCTGTTGTGGAGGAGGATCCAAAAGAACAGGGAATTCGTGCTTATCTGAATTTTGGACATACTTTCGGACATTCCATTGAAAAGCTGATGGATTTCCGCCTGGCTCACGGGGAGTGTGTTGCAATTGGTGCTGTTCTTGCCAGCGAAATGTCTTTCCGCAGAGGCTATATTTCAGAGGAAGAATATGAAGGAATCAAAAACATTTTTGATTATTTTGAGTTTCCTGGCGTTCCGGCAGAACTGGATTTCCATAAAATCATCGAAGAGACCCACCATGACAAAAAAATGGAGCATGGTTCCATCAAATTTATTTTGTTAAAAGAAATTGGAAAAGCAGAGATTTTCCGTGACGTCACGGAAGAAGAGATGAGCTTACCCTTTCAATAAAATGGGAGAATGAACTATGAGACAGTGGATAAAAACAATTCTGGGATTAGCCGGATTGATTGTATTAGATCAACTTACCAAACTGTGGGCATTAGGAGCGTTGAAAGGCAAGAATCCGATTGCAATCATTCCCGAAGTGCTGGAGCTTCATTATGTGGAGAACAGGGGTGCTGCTTTCGGAATTATGCAGAATCGACAATGGTTTTTCTTATTGATTACCGTTGTGGTGCTTGCCGTACTGATATGGTTGGTCCCTAAAATTCCTGAAGACAGACATTATCTTGGATTTCGGATGTGTCTTTATTTTATCGGAGCAGGTGCCATTGGAAATATGATTGATCGGATGTTCCGAAAATATGTCGTTGATTTTATATATTTCCGGTTGATTGATTTCCCGGTTTTTAATGTGGCAGATATTTATGTGACCGTTGCGGCGGTACTTTTGATCGTGCTGGTAGTATTTTATTATAAAGACGAAGATTTCGATAAGATATTTTCCAAGAGGGCATAATGGAAGAAAAGAAAGAACAAAAATATTATTATACGGTGACAGAAGAACAGGAAGGACAGCGAATTGACCAGTTCCTGGCCGGTGAGTTGAAAGAGCAGTCGCGCTCTTATATCCAGAAGCTGATCAAAGAGGGGCGAGTGTTGCTCAATGAACGAAAAGTAAAAGCCAGCTGCCGTCTCAATGCAGATGATCAGATTCTCATGTGCATTCCACCTCTTAAGGAGCTGGAAGTGTTGCCGGAACCCATGGAGCTGGACATCATATATGAAGATGAGGATGTCATTCTGATCAATAAACCAAAAGATATGGTAGTACATCCCTGCCCGGGAAGATACTCAGGAACTCTGGTCAATGGTCTGCTGGCCCATTGTAAAGATCACTTATCAGGTATTAATGGGGTTTTACGACCGGGTATTGTGCATCGGATCGATAAGGATACCACAGGCGTTCTGGTAGTCTGCAAAACCGATCTGGCTCACAAAAGTCTGGCAGAGCAGCTAAAAGAACATTCTATAACAAGGCGGTATGAGGCGATTGTCTATCATAATTTTTCGGAAGAAAGCGGAACAGTGGATGCACCTATTGGCAGAAGTCCGGTTGATCGCAAAAAAATGGCAGTAGAATATAAAAACGGGAAACGTGCAGTGACCCATTATCGCGTACTGAATCATCTGAATCATCGATTCAATCATATTGAATGCCGTCTGGAGACGGGAAGAACCCATCAGATTCGCGTTCATATGGCAAGCATCCAACATCCTCTGCTGGGAGATCAGATCTATGGTCCGAAAAATGGGCCGGCCGGGCTGGAAGGACAGTGCCTTCACGCGAGAGTGCTGGGATTTGTGCATCCTCGAACCGGAGAGTATATGGAGTTTGAAGCCCCTTTGCCGGAATATTTTCAGAAACTTCTGGAAAAATTACAATAATACAGGGGGATTATTATTTAGCACAGCATAGAATGAATAATTCGTGAAAAATTTATATAAAAACTCTTTACAAAAAAAATTGCCTGTGATAAACTTGCAAAGGTGCCTTTTGGCACGATAACCTTTGCCAGGATATGGAGTCTCCGACCGTGTCTTCGTAAAGGTGTTTATAAAAAAAGGAGGAACAGAACATGATTACAAAGGAAATGAAACAGGAACTGATCGCAAAATATGGAAGAACAGAAGGAGATACAGGATCACCGGAAGTTCAGGTAGCAATCCTTACAGCAAGAATTAACGATCTTCAGGAACACTTCAAGGCAAACCCTAAGGATCATCATTCCAGAAGAGGTCTTTTAAAGATGGTTGGTCAGAGAAGAAACCTTCTTGCATACCTGAAAGGAAAAGATATCGAGCGTTACAGAACCCTGATCGAACAGTTAGGATTAAGAAAATAATAAAAAAACGAAAAGAGATGCTGAGTGTAAAAACCGGCATCTTTTTTTATCATGTAACAGTTGTATTTTTCGGGGAAGTAAGATAAAATGTTAACTGGAAAAGGAGTAAAATTTATGGGTAAAATAATACGAAGAACGTTAATTGTCTTCCTTCTGGTTGCATTGGCGGCGGGCTACTTTCAGTGGAATGCTTACGGGCAGAAAACAGAGCTGAGAGAAGAAGCACTCCTGTATTTTAAAGAGGAAGATTATTCAAAAACGATAAAATATCTTCAGCAGGCGCTCGATAAAAAGTCATTATTTTCAGAGAAGATAGACCACGATATGAAGTGTTACATGGCAGAAAGCTACTATCAGCTGGGACTGTATGAGGAAGCGGAAGAAATATACGATCAGCTGCTGAAATCATCCCAGAAAGAAAAAAAATACTATCTTCTGAAGGGACGATGCTTTCAGGCAGAAGAAAAATATGATGAGGCTGTCAAGACATTTGAAGCCGGGTATGAGAAAACGCAGGAGAGTGAGTTTTTAAAACGAATCTGTGATCTGTACATGGAGCAGGGCGAATATGATCAGGCTCTGGTTTATGCAGAAAAGGGAATTCAGGCCGGTGGCGAAAGTAAAAAAGAGCTCATGTATCAGAAAGTAATCATATACGAGAAATCACAGGATTATCAGGCTGCCTATGATGCGGTCAGCGAATATTGTGAACTTTTCCCGGAAGATAAAAATGCGGAAAAAGAAATGGTTTTTTTATCCACAAGAATTTAAGTCAGAAGGACTCCATTAGTTGACAGTATATGCGAAAAATGATAAAATTGACTCAATACTAAGATAACTTGGGGCAATATTATATATAGCAGAAAAAGGCTTCAGAACATTCTATTATGTTTTGCATAGCAGTTCTTTTTTTGTTTATAATGTATGTTATGGTTATTCCCCGCGAATCCTCTTTGAGATTCACGATTTTAATCAGCATACAATTTCTGCGGTACCGCAATATAATACTAATCGAATGCATCTACCAGCAGTGAGTAAACCAGTTATTTTTAGTCTGAGATATTAAACTATTTTTTCAAGAAAAGGAGAAACAATTATGGTATCACAAAAAGTTACAATCAAAAACCCACAGGGACTTCACATGAGACCGGCAGGCGTATTTGCAAAAGGTGTTGCTAAGTTTGAAAGTGATGTTAATATCAACTACAATGGCAAATCCACTAACGGCAAAAGCTTATTAAACATCATCGGTGCATGCATTAAATGTGGTGCTGAAGTTGAAATTGAATGTAATGGACCAGATGAAGAAGAAGCTTTAAAGACAGCAATTGAAATGATCGAATCCGGTTTAGGAGAATAGGAACAACTTAAAATAGAGGTGGAAATATGTATACTGGTATTGGTGCATCTGCGGGGATTGGTATTGGTTCCGTTGTTGTTGTAAAAGAGCCTTCTCTGGCCTACAATAACGTGGCAATCAGTGATGTGGCTGCCGAAAAGGCACGCTTTAATGAAGCATTGGAAAAATGTATTGCAAAGACACAGGCTATGGCAGAGGACATGAAGACCCGCGTTGGGGAAAAAGAAGCAGAGATTTTGGAAGGGCATGTTCTGCTTTTGATGGACCCGGAAATGTCGAGTCAGATTGAGTCCAACATCGAGAATGAAAAGATGTGTGCAGAGGCTGCGGTAGAGCAGACCTGCGACTTGTTTGCACAGATGTTCTCCTCTCTTGAGGACGAAATGTTCCAGCAGAGAGCAACAGATGTCTGTGATATCAAGACAAGATTATTAAAGATTCTTCTTGATGTGGAAGATGTGGATCTCGCAAGTGTTCCGGAAGGAACTGTTCTTGTGGCAGAGGATCTTACACCTTCCATGACAGCAGGAATTAATCCTGCCAATGTTGCAGGTGTCCTAACTGAAATCGGAGGCAAAACCTCCCACTCAGCTATCCTTGCAAGAGCGTTGGAGATTCCGGCAGTTCTCAGTATCGAGGGTATTGTAAGCAAAGTTGAAAATGGACAGAAAGTTGTTCTGGATGGAACATCAGGACATGTTTTCCTTTCTCCGGATGAAGCCACTCTGGCAGAATATACAGAGAAAAGAGAAAAATATCTGGAAGAAAAAGCAGCACTTGCAGCATTTATCGGCAAAGAAAGCAGCACAGCAGACGGTCGTGTAGTTGAGTTATGTGCAAACATCGGAAAACCGGAAGATGCGCTGAAAGTTGTTGAGTGTGACGGTGAAGGTGTTGGTTTATTCCGTACAGAATTCCTGTTCATGGATCGTCCTCAGGTTCCTACAGAGGATGAGCAGTTTGAAGCTTATAAGAAAGTAGCGGAAACACTGGAAGGCAAACCGGTTATCATCCGTACATTAGATATTGGTGGAGATAAGGAGATTCCATATCTCGGCCTTGGAAAAGAGGAAAACCCATTCCTTGGATTCCGTGCAATCCGTCTCTGCCTGCAGAGAGAAGATTTATATCGTCCACAGTTAAGAGCGCTGCTTCGTGCAAGTGCTTTCGGCGATATTAAGATCATGGTACCTATGGTTACCTGTGTGGACGAGTTCCGTGCAGTGAAGACAATGCTGAAAGAAATCATGGCTGAACTGGATGAGAAATCCATTCCTTACAACAAAGATATCAAGGTTGGTATCATGGTAGAAACACCGGCAGCCAGCCTGATGGCTGATGTATTTGCCAAGGAAGCCGACTTCTTCAGTATTGGTACAAACGATCTTACACAGTATACGATGGCTGTTGACCGTGGTAATCCGGATGTGGCATATCTGTATTCTACGTATAATCCTGCTGTTCTTCGCTCCATTGAGAGAGTAATCAAAGCTGGAAAAGAAGGCGGAGCAATGGTTGGTATGTGTGGAGAAGCAGCAGCAGATCCATTACTGACTCCATTACTGTTATCCTTCGGATTAGACGAATTCAGTGTGAGTGCAACTTCCATTCTGGCAACCAGAAAGACCATTTCCCTCTGGACCATGGAAGAGGCAAACGCAGTTGCTGAGAAGGCAATGTCAATGGCAACAGAAGCTGAAATTCAGGAATACCTGAAATCAGTTGCAAAATAATAGTGTTATATCATGTGGTGGTCAGACAATTTACTGGATAGCCATAATGAATAGACGTAGGAGAAAAGGGTGTTGGAAAACACCCTTTTCTTGATTGAGAAAATAATGGAAGGCAGAAAGATGAGCGGACATTTCAATGAAGAACAGAAAAAAGCAATCACACATAGAGAAGGTCCCGCAATGGTACTGGCAGGACCGGGCTCAGGAAAGACTCTTGTCATTACTTATCGGGTGAAGTGGCTCATTGAGTACGCGGGAATTCGTCCGGATAATATTTTGGTTATCACATTTACAAGGGCAGCTGCACAGGAGATGAAAAAAAGATTTCAGCAATTTCAGGGGCTGGAGAATGCACCGGTTATGTTCGGCACATTCCATTCTGTGTTTTTCATGATTCTCCGATATGCTTATCGATACACCGGACAAAATATCATTCGTGAAGAAGACAGAAGACGATTTATCAAAGAAATTGTGGAAGAACTGGAGCTGGAGATTGAGGATGAGACAGAATTCATTACCGGTATTCTCAATGAGATCGGTTTTGTAAAAGGAGAGATGATTTCTCTTTCCATGTATCACAGCAGCAATTGTGCTGATGAACTGTTTGTAAAAATATATCAGGGGTACGAAGAACGACTTCGAAGAAATCAGATGCTGGATTTTGATGATATGCTGGTATTCTGCTATGAGCTTTTAAAGGAGAGGCCGGATATACTTGCCATGTGGCAAAAAAAGTTTCAATATATTTTGGTAGATGAATTTCAGGATATTAACCGGATTCAATATGAGATCGTGAAGATGCTGGCAGGAGATGCCGGCAATTTATTTATTGTTGGTGATGATGATCAGTCAATCTATCGTTTTCGGGGTGCGAAGCCGGAGATTATGCTTGGATTTCAGAAGGATTATCCACAGGCAGAGAAAATCATTCTGGGTATAAATTATCGCTGCAGCAAAGAAATTGTGGACAGTGCAGAGAGATTGATCGGGCATAATAAGAAAAGATATGAGAAACATATGCAGGCGGCCAGGGGAGAGAAAGTTCCCTTGGTATACCGTCAATTTGATAATGTGGGAGAGGAATGTAAGGATATTATCGAAGGAATTCGATTCTATCAGAAAAAAGGAATTCCGCTGGAGCAGATGGCGGTAATTTTTCGGACGAACTCTCAGCCGAGACTTCTGGTGGGACGGTTAATGGAATATAATATCCCGTTTCAGATGCGAGACACGATTCCCAATATTTTCGAACACTGGATTGCCAGAAATATTATTACTTATCTGAAACTTGCCGGCGGTGCCAGAGATCGTTCTCTGTTTTTGCAGGTGATGAATCGGCCGAAGCGGTATATTTCAAGAAAAATGATTGCGGATTCTGCCACGATCAGCTTTCAGGATTTAAAACAGCAGACCTTTGGGAAAAAGTGGCTTTATGAAAAAATAGACAAAATGGAAATGGATTTATATTTGCTGAAAAAAATGGAGCCTTATGCGGCAATTCAGTACATACGCCATGGGATTGGATATGACGACTATATTGCAGAGTATGCGCAATTTCGGCGAATGAATCCCGATGATCTGGAAGAGATTCTGGATCAGATTCAGGAGAGTGCGAAAGAGTATCATTCCACAGAGGAATGGTTTGATTATATAGAGGCTTACGGACAGGAATTGAGAGAGCAGATGGAAGCCGGACGAAAGGTGGAAAAAGATGGGGTGACACTCACTACCATGCACAGTTCAAAGGGGCTGGAATATGATGTGGTTTTTGTGATGGACATAAATGAAGGAATAACCCCTCATAAGAAGGCAGTGAAGGATGCGGACCTGGAGGAAGAAAGAAGGCTTATGTATGTAGCACTGACAAGGGCGAGGACCTATCTTTTTCTCTATTCTGTCAAAGAACTGTACCAAAAGGAAGCGAAAGTATCCAGATATATCAGTGAAATCCGGTATGACCCTCAGGTCTACCGGGAAGGACAGCGGGTTTCCCATAAAAAATTTGGCGCTGGTACTATTAAGGCAGTAGAAAAAGACAAAATATCGATTCAGTTTGATAAAAGCAAACGGATGAAGACATTTTCCCTGTCCTTTATGCTGGAACAGAATCTTTTAAAAGTGATTCCAATCCAGAAATCAGAAAATAATTCCACAAATGACATATCTATGATAGAATAAGCTGTGTTTGCATTTTAAAGAGAAGCAGGCAACACTATGCCTGTGATACTTACAGGAGGTTAGATTTATGATATTAGAAATGTTGAAAGTCATTTTGCTCGGTATCGTAGAGGGAATCACAGAATGGCTGCCTATCAGTTCAACCGGGCATATGATTCTGGTCGATGAATTTATTAAGCTGAATGTTTCAGAAGCTTTTATGGAAATGTTCCTTGTTGTGATTCAGCTGGGAGCAATTCTGGCTGTGTGTGTGCTCTATTTTCATAAGCTGAATCCGTTCAGTCCGAAAAAGACAACAGTACAGAAGAAAGAGACCCTTCAATTATGGGGAAAGGTTATTGTCGGATGCGTGCCGGCAGCAATTATCGGTATATTATTTGATGATACGATAGATGCGTTATTTTATAATCCGCAGACCGTTTCCTTTACTTTGATTCTTTACGGTATTTTATTTATTGTCGTGGAGAATTATAATAAAAACAGAAAGCCGTCCACCAACACACTGGCAGATCTGACCTATAAAACAGCAATTTTTATCGGATGTTTTCAGATTCTCGCATTGATTCCGGGTACCTCCCGTTCCGGAGCAACGATTCTTGGAGCAATGATTCTTGGTACCTCCCGTTTTGTGGCAGCGGAATATTCTTTCTTTTTATCCATTCCGGTCATGTTCGGGGCAAGTCTTTTGAAGATGTTGAAATATGGTTTCAGTTTTACCGGCAATGAAATGCTGTATCTCATTGTGGGAATGGTGGTCGCTTTCGCAGTATCCATCCTGGCAATTAAGTTTCTACTGGGATATATTAAGAAAAATGACTTTAAAGCCTTTGGTGTATATCGAATTGTTCTCGGTGTGATTGTTGCCGCTTACTTTTTATTGCGGTAAAGAGAGAATGGGGATAGATTAATGAAGCGATTAACCATTACGCAGTGGTGTCAGAAACGAATCAGAGAGATGGTGGAATCTCCGGAATTCTGTATTGATGCCACGGCGGGAACCGGAAGAGACACGGTATTCTTGTGCTCTCTGCTAAGGCATGGTGGCAGAGTTCTTGCCATGGATGTGCAGGAGCAGGCCCTTGAACAGACCAGAGAGCGTCTGAAAAAAGTATCCTGTGAGGAACAGGTACAGCTGGTTTTGGATGGGCATCAACATATGGACAGATATTGTGACGAAGAATCGGCTGATCTGATCATGTTTAATCTCGGTTATCTTCCGGGAGGAGATCACAATATGGCAACCACTGCCGATACGACTCTGGAAGCCCTTGATAAGAGTCTCAGGATTCTGAAAGAAGGTGGACTCGTTTCTCTGATGATCTACAGTGGAGGAGACACCGGTTTTGAGGAAAAAAATGCAGTGATGGCATGGCTCAAAGAACTGGATTCTCATCGATATACCGTTCTGGTGGAAGATTTCTATAATAAGCCAAATCATCCGCCACTGCCGGTCTTTATCTGGAAACGATAGATTCATAATTAAAAGATATAATATATTCATATTCATTGAAACACAGTGAAAAAGGAGGTAAAGAGGGATTTATGAGCATTATAAAAGAAACCGCAACCGTTGTCAGTCAGAAAGAGATTGGAACCGGAATTTTTGATATGGTGCTTCTTTTCCCAAAGGGAGCAAAAGAGGCAAAACCGGGACAATTTCTCGCCATGTATGTCAATGACCAGACGAAACTTTTACCGAGGCCAATCAGTATCTGCGGTATAGACGCTGCTGCCGGTACTCTCCGGGTTGTCTATCGGATTGCCGGAGAGGGAACCAGACAATTTTCCGAGATGAAGGCCGGGGATACTCTTGAGGTCATGGGTCCTCTTGGCAACGGTTTTGATATGAAAGACGAAAAGGCGATTATTGTCGGAGGTGGTATCGGAATTCCGCCTATGCTTGAGCTGGCAAAACAGCTGGAGTGTGAGAAGACGGTTGTCCTGGGATATCGGGATGAATTATTCTTAAAAGAAGAATTCGAACAAGTGGCTGATGTGAAGGTGGCGACAGAAGATGGAAGCTGCGGAACCCAGGGAACCGTTATCGATGCTATTAAAGCCTGCAATGTGGAAGGTGCCGTAATTTATGCCTGCGGTCCGATGCCGATGTTAAAAGCACTGGCAGAATACGCACAAGAACATCAGATGGAAGCCCAGATTTCACTGGAAGAAAGAATGGCCTGTGGAATCGGAGCATGCCTTGGCTGTATCTGTAAATCAAAAGAAAAAGACCATCATACCAACGTAAATAATAAGCGGATTTGTAAAGATGGTCCGGTATTTGACGCAAAGGAGGTTGTATTTCAATGAATTTAGAAGTGAAAGTCGCAGGAGTAACTTTTAAGAATCCCGTTACCACAGCTTCCGGAACCTTCGGATCCGGTGCGGAATTTGAAGAATTTGTTGATCTCTCCGCCCTTGGTGCAGTAACTACGAAGGGTGTTGCCAATGTGCCGTGGGAGGGCAATCCTACTCCGCGTATTGCTGAAACCTACGGTGGTATGCTCAATGCGGTGGGATTGCAGAACCCGGGAATCGAGCTGTTCTGTAAAAGAGATATTCCACATTTGAAGGAAAAAGGGGCATCCATTATTGTAAATGTATGTGGTCGTTCTATGGAAGATTACGTCGATGTGGTAGAACGCCTTCAGGATGAACCTGTAGACTTGCTGGAAATCAATGTCTCCTGCCCAAATGTGAAAGCCGGAGGCATTGCCTTTGGACAGAATCCGGATGCACTTTATGAGATTACCAAAGCGGTCAAAGCAAAGGCAAAACAGCCTATCATCATGAAACTTAGTCCGAATGTGACGGACATTACGGAGATGGCAAGAGCAGCAGAAGCCGGTGGAAGCGATGCCCTCTCTCTGATTAATACCATTACCGGAATGAAAATTGATATTCATAGAAGGAAGTTTGTCCTGGCCAATCAGACCGGAGGTTTATCCGGTCCAGCCATTAAGCCGGTGGCAGTGCGGATGATCTATCAGGTGCATAAAGCCTGCAAACTCCCAATCATCGGAATGGGTGGTGTTATGACCGGAGAGGATGCCATTGAGCTGATGATGGCAGGTGCCACCATGGTATCTGTGGGAACTGCCAATTTCCACAATCCGAGAGCCACCATGGATGTTTTACAGGGAATCCGTGACTATATGGAACGCTATCAGATTCAGGATATCAACGAGATCATTGGTTGCATGTAAACCTTTGTCAAAGATTGAAAATCCAAAAAAGATATGATACACTAAATTCAAATATGGGGTCGTAACTGGTGAACTTATCAGACCTCTGTTACCTTTTATGTTCACCGGTTCTGATCCCATCTACAAAAATATATAAGGAGATTTAAGAACGATGGAACAATACAAAAAAGAGTTTATTGAATTTATGATTGATTGCAATGTATTGAAATTTGGTGATTTTGTTACCAAGAGTGGAAGAAAGACACCGTTCTTTGTCAATACAGGTTTCTATCGCACCGGTTCTCAGCTGAAACGTCTTGGTGAATATTATGCTCAGGCAATCAGTGATAAGTTCGGGTTTGATTTCGATGTGCTGTTTGGACCTGCTTATAAAGGAATTCCGCTCAGCGTGGCTGCAACCATCGCGATTTCAGATAAATTCGGAAAGGATATCCGGTACTGCAGCAACCGAAAAGAAGTAAAGGATCACGGAGATAAAGGTATCCTTTTGGGAAGTCCGATTCAGGATGGGGACAAGATTGTTATCATTGAGGATGTGACTACCGCCGGAACTTCTATTCAGGAGACGCTTCCGATCGTGAAAGCTCAGGGCGATGTGGAAGTGCTGGGACTTGTCGTTTCCGTTGACCGTATGGAACGGGGACAGGGCGAGAAGAGCGCACTGGAAGAGATCAGTGAGAAATACGGCATGGAGACTACTGCCATCGTAACCATGGCAGAAGTGGTGGAACATCTGTATAATAAACCATATAAAGGACAAATTATCATCAACGATGAGCTTAAGGCAGCCATCGATGCTTATTATGAGAAATATGGAGTAAAATAATCGACATAAAGGAGGATCTGTTATTCATGAATGAAAAAATTTTTAAAACATTAAGCCAGATTGGAGTATCCGGGATTGTTGTCGGTGTGTTATGTATCGTTTCAGGAATCAGCCTGGGGGTTCTCTCCATTATCAATGGGGCTCGTGCATTGCATGAAAAAAAGAATATTATGATCTGATATTATGTAGCAGGAATCGGTTTATGCCGATTCCTGCATTTGAAATATTGGAAGGAACATCAGAACATTGAAAAAGAAGACCAGAAAAGAAATTGGCTTGTTAAGCCTGTTTTTGTTGATAATATATGTCGGAATCGTCGTATATTTTGTGTTATTCAGCGACCGTCTTGGGCGTGTGGACGGTTATAGTACGTATCGGTATAATCTGGTACCGTTTGAAGAAATACGCCGGTTTATTCAGTATAGGGATTATGTTACCACAGGTGCATTTATATTGAATCTGATTGGAAATCTTCTGGTATTTTTTCCTGTTGGTTTTCTGGTTCCTATATGGAAAACAAATAAAAAAGGGTGCCTCTGGATCATACTCTATTCGTTTCTGTTCAGCCTTTGTATAGAAAGTCTGCAGCTGGTAACGAAGGTGGGCGTCTTTGATGTGGATGATTTGCTGCTCAATACTCTTGGTGGTGTCTTCGGGTGGATTTGTTATAAAATACTGTTGACAGTTTTTCACTGGATGATGGAGAAAAAAGTAAAAAAGGCAAATCAGAAAGAAGGGTAAAAAGAATGACAACGAGAAATGTATTATCTTTTTCGGAAAAAAAGGTATCAAAAAACGCGATCATTACCCTGGTTATGGGAATTGTGGAAATTGTCGGATTTTTGCTGCTGTTATTGATTTCAATTCTCAGCAGAGGAAAACTGAATCTATTTGGTGGATATATTGGATGCCTTCTGGTACTTCTGGCATTTTTCGGAGTACTTTGGGGCGTTTTGAGTTATGATGATGTGAAAACGAATCAACGTTTTAAGATTTCCGGTATCTGTCTGAATGTGATTGTCATATTTTTAGGAATTACTTTTGTGATGTTGTAATATCATAGAAGAAAAATAATGGCCATAGACGAAGAAATCATTCTTTTCAGATGGCATTTACTACAATATCAGGAGGCAGATGAAAGATTTATGGATTATAGAGAATTATTAAAAGAAAGTAATGAAGAAGTGAAGGAAAGATTTGAGCTGGCGTCAGAACGAATCCGGGATATTGCCGATGGTGAAGACTCAAAGATGTCGGAACCATTGTCCCTTTATTTTAAGACGACCGCTTCTTTTCTTTCGCTCTGTGCAGAATTATATATAGCAGTTTCCAGAGGAAAGTTGAAAAAGGCATCATTAAAGAAGCTGCAGGAAGAAAATTACATTTTTTATCAGGATATTTTGCCGGAGAATTATGACCATTCCTATGCCAATCCGGCTTATGCCGTAGAGCAGCTGGGAGAGGAATATGGTCGCATTCTCAGCTTTTTATACACGGAGCTTCGTTCCGAACGAATTTTTATTTTTGAGCAGAATTTGTATAAAATGACTATTCTCAACGAGCTTTTTCTTGAAATATATTTTCTGTTTGAGAATGAGGAGGTCAGTTATTATCAGCTGAGGGAAACCATTTACTGGTTTCTGTATGATTATGCCGATGAATGGGTTGGCTGGCGAGTGAGAGAACTGGTGGATCCCAGCCTTGACTTTGCCACAGATATTGTGATGAATGCGGATCTTACGGATCTCCGATATCTGTATGCTTATGGAGAATATATTTCAGACAATGAATTGCAGATCGCACAGTATCTGAATCAGCTTCCACAGGAAGAAATCGATCAGATTGCATTTACCTTCACCGATGGATTCCGGGAAGGATTTGCATTGAAAAATGTGGATATAAGGAAGAAAAAAACGGTTAACATTCGTTATAACATTGGCTTTGAGAGGGTGATAAGGGCTGCAATTCTTCAATTTGAAGAGCTGGGATTGAAGCCGATTCTATATAAAGCGGCACAAAATACTCTCAATAAAAGACAGAACCTGAAAATCGGATACATTTCCTCCAATCCCAATGAACAGTATGATTACGACCATCGATTTGATGATGCGATTTATTTTGACAAGCGGATGCTGGATCGCAAGATCAGCTGTATGAGGAAGGCTTTTGAAGAATTTGAGACAGAGGCGGAAGGCTTTGCCGGACCGGCCTGCTTTGAAGTATTCGGAGATATTCCTTTTGAACCGGAGCAAAAAGAAGCAGCATATCGTCTCAGCGAGAGACAGCAGAACCTTCTGGTGGAATACTCTGCTCTTTCCAATGAAGTGACCAATGAATTTATTAATCAGGAGGAGCGCAGCTTCACGATTATTGCTTATCCGAAGCCGTCCATCGGTCCGGAATTTTCGGAGATTTTTGAGGAAGTCCGCAAAGTAAATAATCTGGATAAAGAGAAATATAAAAAGATCCAGCAGAATATGATCGATGTCCTGGACCGATCGGAATATGTTAAGCTCATGGGCAGAGGTAATAATATGACGAACCTCACCATTGCCCTTGCAGACATCGAGAATCCGGAAACTCAGACCAAGTTTGAGAACTGTCTGGCCGATGTAAATATCCCGGTGGGAGAAGTTTTCACCTCACCAAAACTGACCGGAACCACAGGACTGTTGCATGTCAGTGAAGTTTTCTTAAATGGATTGTGCTACAAAGACCTACGCATCCGATTTGAGGATGGAATGGTTACGGAATATTCCTGCGGTAATTTTCAGGATGAGGAAAAGGGAAAGAATTTTATCCGGGAGAATCTGCTCTACAGCAGAGATACCCTTCCGATGGGTGAGTTCGCCATCGGCACAAATACAACCGCTTACGTGATGGCATCCAAATATGGCATCATGCAGAAGCTGCCGATTTTAATTGCGGAGAAAATGGGACCGCATATTGCTCTTGGAGATACCTGCTATTCTTATTCAGAAGATGTCCGGGTCTATAATCCGGACGGCAGAGAGATGATCGCAAAGGATAATGAGCGCTCTGCTTTAAGAAAGGAAGATCCGAAGAAGGCATATTTTAACTGTCATACGGATATTACCATTCCGTATGAAGCACTGGATCGTATTGTCGCTGTTAACAAAGACCGTGTGGAGATTCCGATCATACTGGACGGTCGATTTGTGCTGGATGGCACATTGCAGTTGAATGAACCATTTCAAAATACAGGAAAAGAGGAATGAGAATGCTTCAGATAAAAAACGGAAGAGTTATGAATCCTGCGACAGGTCTGGATGAAGTGACTGATCTCTGGATTCAGGACGGGAAAATATTAGCATATGGTGAACGTGAAGAGTTCGGTCAACCGGAAGAAGTAATTGATGCTTCCGGATGTATTGTGGCTCCGGGGCTGGTGGACGTTCACGTACATTTCAGAGATCCCGGCTTAACCTATAAGGAGGATTTGGAAACCGGAAGTGCAGCGGCAGCAGCGGGGGGATTTACTACCGTTGTGTGTATGGCAAACACGAAACCGATCGTGGATACGCCGGAGGTGCTGGACGATATTCTGGAACGGGCAAATAATCTTCCAATTCATGTTAAGCAGGTTTCTGCAGTTTCAAAGGGATTCCAGGGAAAAGAACTGGTAGATTATGAAGCGATGGTTCGCCATGGTGCTTGCGGATTTACGGATGACGGTATTCCGCTGACGGATGCCGGTTTTATAAAAAAAGCGATGGAGATGGCGGCGAAGATGGATATGCCGATCAGTCTTCATGAAGAAGATCCTTCCCTCAATGAGGTGAATGGAATCAATAAAGGTGCCATCAGTGACCAGATGGGAATCGGAGGCGCTCCGGCTATTTCCGAAGACGTGATGGTGGCCAGAGATGTGATGCTTGCACTGGAAACCGGAGCCAAGGTGGATATCCAGCACATTTCCTCCGGTCGTTCCGTGGATCTGGTTCGCTATGCAAAACAAAAGGGAGCAAAGGTGTATGCGGAGGTGACACCGCATCATTTCACTCTGACTGAGGAAGATGTGCCAAATTACGGTACCATGTGTAAGATGAATCCGCCGGTTCGGACCCTGTGGGATCGCAGCAAGATTATCGAAGGTCTGGCAGATGGAACCATTGACATGATTGCGACGGATCATGCCCCTCATTCGGAAGAAGAAAAAAACAGAGAGTTTACCAAAGCGCCAAGTGGAATTATCGGTCTGGAAACAGCACTGTCTCTCGGCATTACCAGTCTGGTGAAACAGGGCTATCTTTCCATGATGGAGCTGCTGACCAAAATGACTGTTAATCCGGCCCGATTATATCAGTTTGACTGTGGAGATATTGCAGAAGGAAAGGCAGCGGATCTGGTGATATTTGATCCGAATCAGATTCATACCATAGAGAAATTCGCCTCAAAAGCCAGCAATTCTCCGTTCCTCGGAGCCCAGCTTTTTGGTAAGGTGCGCTATACGATCTGCGATGGTCATATTGTCTACAGAGGATAGAAATGGACGGTCGGTTTTTGTCATATTGGCAAGTGTACATCTGAAAAAAATTATGCTAGAATGATAACTATTCAGAGTAAAGTAATAGCAAAATGGAGGATACCATGATTCAGGAATTAATTAAAAATATTAAAGAAAAAGATGCCCCAATCGTTGTCGGTCTTGATCCCATGCTCGGATATGTGCCGGAACATATTTTGAAGGATGCTTTTGATGCTTACGGAGAGAATCTGGAAGGAGCAGCAGAAGCTATCTGGCAGTTTAATAAAGGAATTATTGATGCGACTTATGATTTGATTCCGGCTGTAAAGCCTCAGGTTGCCATGTATGAGCAATTTGGTATTGAAGGAATGAAAGCCTTTAAGCGCACTTGCGATTATGCAAAGAGTAAAGGTCTGGTTATCATTGGCGACATCAAGAGAGGCGATATCGGTTCCACATCAGAGGCTTATGCTGTGGGCCATGTGGGACATGTTTCTGTTGGAAATCATACATTTTCTCCATTTACAGAAGATTTTGTGACAGTGAATCCGTATCTTGGTTCCGATGGAGTGAAACCATTTATCAAGGTTTGCAAAGAGGAAAAGAAAGGAATGTTTATTCTTGTAAAAACCTCGAATCCATCCAGCGGAGAGTTCCAGGATCGGCTGGTAGACGGAACTCCTTTATATGAGATTGTAGCCCGCAAGGTTGCTGAGTGGGGCGAGGATCATATGGGAGATGACTACAGTTATATCGGTGCCGTTGTCGGCGCAACCTATCCGGAGATGGGAGCCGTTCTTCGTAAATTAATGCCGAAGAACTACATTCTTGTACCTGGTTACGGCGCACAGGGAGGACAGGGAAAAGACCTGGCACCATTCTTCAATGAAGATGGACTCGGTGCAATCGTGAATTCCAGCCGTGGAATCATCTGTGCTTATAAGAAATCAGAGATTTATGGACCGCAGAATTTTGGAGATGCCAGCCGACAGGCAGTATTAGATATGAAAGAAGATCTGAAAAACGCATTTGTAAAATAAAAAACGGGGTCAGGTCCGGTGAACGACATAGATTATTGGAGCCGGTTATGTTCACCGGCCCTGACCCCAGAAAAGAGAAGGAGAAAAACCATGTCTAAAGTAGGTATTATTATGGGCAGCGACTCTGATCTTAAAGTGATGAGCAAAGCCGCTGCACAGCTTGAAGAATTTGGAATCGATTATGAGATGACGATTATTTCTGCTCATCGTGAAGCAGATGTTCTCATTGACTGGGCGAGGAAAGCTCCACAGCGAGATGTGAAAGTGATAATTGCCGGTGCAGGAATGGCTGCAGCTCTTCCTGGGATGTGTGCTGCATTGTTTCAGCTTCCGGTCATTGGTGTGCCTCTTTCCGGCAGTAAACTGGATGGAATGGATGCTGTATTTTCCATTATGCAGATGCCTCCTGGAGTACCGGTAGCTACGGTTGCTATTGACGGCGCAAAAAATGCTGCAATTCTTGCTGCAAAGATTCTTGCTGTTTCAGATGAGAGTATTCTTGCGAAATTAAATGCATATACACAAGAGATGAAAGAACAGGTTCAGGCAAAAGCAGCGAAACTTGATGAGATTGGATACGAAGAATATCTTGCATCGAAATAACATAGGAGGATCACAGAGATTATGGATTATAAGACATCCGGAGTAGATATTGAAGCTGGTTATAAATCAGTAGAATTAATGAAAGAACATGTAAAGAAGACAATGAGAGAAGAAGTACTTGGAGGCCTTGGAGGTTTTTCCGGCGCATTTTCTCTTGGTAAAATTAAAGAAATGGAAGATCCTGTATTACTTTCCGGAACCGACGGATGTGGTACAAAAGTGAAACTTGCCATGATTATGGACAAACATGATACCATCGGTATTGATGCGGTTGCCATGTGCGTGAATGATATTGCATGTGCAGGTGGAGAGCCTTTATTCTTCCTTGATTACATTGCATGTGGCAAAAACTATCCGGAAAAGATTGCAGAGATCGTGAAAGGTGTTGCAGAAGGATGTTTACAGTCTGATGCAGCTTTAATTGGTGGAGAAACCGCAGAACATCCGGGACTGATGCCAGAAGAGGATTACGATCTTGCTGGTTTTGCAGTAGGTGTTTGTGACCGTAAAGACATGATTACCGGAGAACATCTTGCAGATGGTGATGTATTAATCGGTATGGCTTCTACCGGAGTACATAGCAATGGTTTCTCTCTGGTTCGTAAAGTATTTGATATGACAAAAGAATCTTTAGATACTTATTATGATGAACTTGGAAAGACTCTGGGAGAAGCACTTCTTGCTCCTACAAGAATCTATGTAAAAGCATTAAAGAGTATCAAAAATGCTGGCGTTACAGTAAAAGCATGCAGCCATATCACCGGTGGTGGATTCTACGAAAATATTCCACGTATGCTCGTTGAAGGCACACATGCTGTTGTAGAAAAAGATAGCTATCCGGTTCCTCCAATATTCAAATTATTAGCGGAACAAGGAAATATCGAAGAACAGATGATGTACAATACCTTTAATATGGGGCTAGGTATGATCGTAGCCGTAGACCCGGCTGATGTTGATAAAACAATGGAAGCAATGAAAGCTGCAGGAGATATACCATACGTCGTAGGTCACATTAAGAGTGGAGAAAAAGGAGTAACCTTATGCTAAGACTGGCAGTCCTTGTATCCGGAGGCGGTACCAATCTTCAGGCAATCATGGATTCCATCCAAAACGGAACCATTACCAACGCTGAGATTGTGACCGTAATCAGCAATAATGCGGGAGCCTATGCTCTGGAACGTGCCAAAGCATATGGTGCTGAAAGCTTGCTCCTCTCTCCGAAGGATTTTGATACAAGAGAAGAATTCAATCAGAAACTATTGGAAACATTGAAGGAACGGGACATTGATCTTGTGGTTCTGGCTGGATATCTGGTGGTTGTTCCTCCATGTGTAATTCAGGAATATGAGAATCGGATTATCAATATTCATCCATCTCTGATTCCTTCCTTCTGCGGAACCGGATGTTATGGGCTCCATGTTCACGAAAAGGCTCTTGCCCGCGGTGTGAAGGTTTCCGGAGCAACCGTTCATTTTGTGGATGAGGGAACCGATACCGGACCGATTATTTTACAGAAACCGGTCATGGTACAGCAGGGAGATACCCCGGAAATCTTACAGAAACGTATTATGGAAGAGGCAGAATGGGTCATCATGCCAAAAGCCATTGATCTGATTGCCAACGGAAAAGTACATGTAGATGGCAGAACAGTCACCATCGATGAATAATTGGAGGTTTCAAGATGAAAGTATTAATTGTAGGAAGCGGCGGAAGAGAGCATGCAATTGCCTGGGCAGTGGCAAAAAGTGATAAAGTCGATAAGATTTATTGTGCACCTGGCAATGCCGGCATTGCAGAATATGCGGAATGCGTAAATATTGCAGCGATGGAATTTGATAAATTGACAGCCTTTGCAAAAGAACAAGCCATTGATCTGACGATCATCGGTATGGACGATCCTCTGGTTGGTGGAATCGTAGATGCTTTTGAGGCGGAAGGATTAAGAGTTTTCGGACCAAGAAAAAATGCAGCCATCATCGAAGGCTCCAAGGCGTTTTCTAAAGACCTCATGAAAAAATATCACATTCCGACAGCAGCCTATGAGAATTTCGATTCCAAAGATGCCGCACTGGAATACCTGGAAAAAGCCAAAATGCCGATCGTGTTGAAAGCCGATGGACTGGCACTGGGCAAAGGTGTTCTGATCTGCAATACGCTGGAAGAAGCAAAAGATGGCGTGAAAACCATCATGGAAGATAAAAAGTTTGGTGATGCCGGAAATACTATGGTTATTGAGGAATTTATGACCGGACGTGAAGTATCTGTGCTTGCTTTCTGTGACGGCAAGACGGTGAAGTGTATGACCAGTGCTCAGGATCATAAAAGAGCACAGGATGGCGATCAGGGCTTAAATACCGGCGGTATGGGAACCTTCTCTCCAAGTCCGTTCTATACAAAAGAAGTGGAAGAATTCTGTGAGAAATACATTTACCAGCCAACCATCGATGCCATGGCAGCGGAAGGAAGACCGTTTACCGGAATTCTTTTTACCGGTCTCATGCTGACAGAAGACGGACCAAAGGTACTGGAATACAATGCTCGTTTCGGTGATCCGGAAGCACAGGTTGTGCTGCCTCGTATGAAAAATGATATTATCGAGGTGATGGAAGCCTGCATCGACGGACGTCTCGATGAAATTGATCTTCAGTTTGAGGACAATGCGGCAGTATGTGTGGTTCTGGCATCAGAAGGATATCCGGTATCCTATGAGAAAGGTTTTGTCATTGGAGGACTTGAGAACTTCAAAGACAAAGACGGATATTACTGTTTCCATGCCGGTTCCAAGCTGACAGACAAAGGTATTGTGACCAACGGTGGACGTGTTCTCGGAATTACAGCTAAAGGAAAGGATCTCAAAGATGCCCGTAAAAATGCTTATGCAGCAACCGAATGGGTAACCTTTGAGAACAAATACATGAGACATGATATCGGAAAGGCTATTGATGAGGCTTAGACCAATATCTGTCAAAAAAAGAAAAGCACAAAGATGTGCATAAGATATGAGAGAGCATCGCAGAGAGAAACGCACGGTTTTCCTGCGGTGCTCTTCCTTGTACATTTTTCTGTCAGAAAGCGAGGAGGAGAGTAAATGAATTTTAAACGGGGTTTCCGGGATGGAATTCCCATTGGTCTGGGCTATTTTGCCGTATCCTTTGCCTTTGGAATTCTGGCTGTGGACAGCGGATGTACGATTGGAGAGGCAGTCCTGATTTCCCTCACAAATCTGACTTCCGCCGGACAATTTGCAGGGCTTACGGTCATAGCCGGAATGGGTTCTCTCATAGAGATGGCAGTCACCCAGCTGGTAATCAATGCCAGATATATGCTCATGTCCATTGCCATGTCACAGAAGGTAGATGCGGATTTTCACGGTATCTGGAGATGGATCCTTGGATTTGGAATCACAGATGAGATTTTTGCCGCCGCCATACAGGAAGAGGGAACTATAAAACGATATTATTTTCTTGGACTGATGATTCTGCCTATTATCGGATGGACCTCCGGAACATTTCTGGGGGCATTTCTTGGAAATGTACTTCCGACGATTCTAACCAATGCGCTTGGTGTGGCTTTATACGGAATGTTCATTGCCGTTGTCATTCCAAAATCGGTGGAAGATCATCATGTACTGGCGGCAGTGATACTGGCGGTGATATGCAGCATGGTTCTGCGATATGTGCCGATATTTTCCGGAATTTCTTCCGGCTTTGCGATCATTATCTGTGCAGTGATTGCCTCGGCCGCTGCAGCTATTTTATTTCCGGTAAAGGAGGAAGAATAGATGGATTTCATGACATTTTTACCCTATCTGATCGTGATGGCAGGGGTAACCTATCTCATTCGAGCTATCCCGCTGGTCCTGGTAAAACACAAAATCAAAAATCGATTTTTAAACTCATTTTTATACTATATTCCGTACACAGTACTGGCATCTATGACCTTTCCGGCAATACTTTATGCCACCGGAAGCAAACTTTCAGCCACAGCGGGACTTATTGTCGCAATTCTGCTGGCCTATCGGAAAAAAAGCCTGATCGTGGTGGCTGCTGGAGCCTGTGCCGCTGTTCTTGTTGTAGAAGTGGGAATGATGTTGCTGTAGATATTTCTCTTTTGTGGCCTGACCGCCACGGATATGTCGTTCCTGCTTATTAATTTCCAGAACTTCACGGACTTCCCCGGCGAGATGATGATCGATCTGGGGAAGCCGTTCTGTTAAATCTTTATGTACCGTCGATTTGGATATGCCAAACTTTTTGGCGGTAGAGCGCACCGTAGAATTGTGGTCGATGGTATAGTGCGCGATAGATATGATTCTCTTCTCCATATATTGTTTCATAAAACAACTCCAACGAATTTTATATAATGTATGCTTGTTAGAGATGTCTTATGAGTTTTGGATAGAAAAATACTACTAGGAGAAAAATATATGAAAGAAAAAATGAACCGTCTATGTGGGAGAATTCAATTCCTTTCCGGGGCAAGGCTGAAGGCAATTGCAATGATTTCGATGCTTTTAGATCATGTAAATAAGGGACTGATTTATCCCAATTTAGTATCCGGTGAAGGTACTCTTGCAACTGTGAGTAATCTGTTTGATATTATCGGCAGAATTGCCTTTCCGCTATTTTGTTTCTTGCTGGTAGAGGGTTATTTCAACACGCGAAACAGAAAGAAATATCTGCTTTATTTGCTGATATTTGGTGTGATCTCCGAAGTGCCCTTTGACATGAGTACAACGGCAAGTTTGTATAATATGAACTGGAATAACGTCATGTTTACCCTTGCTCTTGTACTTATTACTATTTGGAGTATAGATGTATTAAAAGAAAAGATGAAAAACAGACCAAAAGTGCAATGGTATGCTGTGTCCATTTTCATTGTGATCATCGCTTGCGTCATTTCTATGTATTTTAGCCTGGATTACGAGCATCATGCGATTCTAATCGGCTATTTCTTTTATCTGTTCCATGATGTGCGACTTCTTGCCGTACCTTTCGGCTATGCATCCATGTATACACAGCCTTGGGCGCTTGTGGGATTTGGCCTGACACTTGCCTATAACGGCGAGCGAGGCAAACAGAATAAAATGCTGAATTATTGGTTTTATCCGGTGCATTTACTTGTGATTGGGATACTGCGGTTTTATTTTGGTTTGTGAGTTATTCTGCTTTTTGTGGATAATAGCTACGTTTTCTGTCAATAAAGAAAGGCCGTTTACAATAGCACTTTTTAATTGCTAATGCAACGGCCTATAACTCATTTATATCCATTAATCAATAAACTGTACGTCTAATGCATATCCATTAGCAACGCCAGCTACCATCGGTTGATATATTTCCCATACAGATAATTTTGCCATCCGGTCAGCTTTTTCTTGGATATTATCTGCATCAAGTTTTTCTTCCATTCGCTTTTTCGCTTCAGAATATAGTTTTTTTGATTCATCGTCATTCATACTCAACTCACCAAATGCTAGTAATCCCTTTTGGGTATCTCCAATTTCCATTTCTTCTAAAGGAATATCTATTTCCATAGCAGCATGAGGAATTTTCAAAATTACGGTCTGATTTTCTTCATCTAATAATATGCAATTGTTAGTTAACTTCCCCAAATCAACTGTATATGTTGCAATGCCATGATAGGTATAATATTTTGATTTTGAAAACAATTTTATTTTTGCTAAACCTGCTTTTGTTAATTCTACCATTTCAGACATGTCTTGTGAAAAAACCTCAAGTTTTTTTAATTGTGAAGAATCACCCAAAATCACCTCAGAAAAATCTGCAACGGTATATCCAAGTACACCGTTATTTTCTAAAGTTAAAATTCACATTTTGACACGAAAAAGTGTAGTATATATGTACGTTGTTTGAAATATAATTCCAGAAATGGATGGAGATATAAAAGATTACTCAAATTTGAAGAATGAAAAAAACACCGCTTGATGGCTAGGTGAGCGATGTTTTTCAACCATCCGGCTAAAAGGAGGAGGTCCGGAAGGTAGGTATAATTTAATTGAATCGTTGAGAAATAGTTGAAACCCAATATCTGAAATCGATTTCATCTATCGACATTATAATATAACATCTGCGTCAAAAAGTCTATACAATAGTTTTACAAAAAAATAATGAGATTTTTCAATTTTCTAAGCAATCTCGACAAAAAATGATAAAATAATGCCAAGTTAAGGGAAATAATTGAAGGAAGATAATGGGAAAAGAAGTTTCTTTATGGTTTAACGAGGAAATAAATGTCGGATTAAGGTAAATAAAAAACATAGATGACAAGAATGTAATGGTGTTGATATAACGAAATCAATTTCATGGTTGACATATATTTAAAAAATTGCTATACTTGCTTTAATACAGTAAAGTCTTGGAACAAAAGTAGTACTTTCTTGATGGATCATGACAGAGAGTCGGGTAGGTGAGAGCCGATATGGGAAGCAGAAAGGAATGGATTTGGGAGATGCAAGGTGAAGTAACAGTAGCTGATGCCGCGTCCTCGCGTTACAGGGGTATGATATCGATTAAGTTCTGTATCTGAAATGAGTGAATCACATAGCTTTCCGTTTTATGGGAATAGTTATATGATTAATAAGGGTGGCACCGCGGATTATTCGTCCCTGACTTTTTAGTCAGGGACTTTTTTCGTATATAGCTAAAACCGTGCAGCAGAATGAATACGAATGTAAACGATGTGCTCGCACAGGAGGATGCACAGAAAGGAGAGACAATGAAGCGGATTCGAAGAGCTTACAGCAAAACAGTGAGTATTATTAATGAGACGGCTGTGGATATTTACAGTAGTTTTGTGGGAGAAGGAAAAGGGTTTTTACTTGAGAGTTACGACAAAAACTATGACCGTTATGTATTTATGGGGAAAAATCCGGAGGAAATTATTCAGACCGAGAAGAATCGTCTGCTGATTCACAGAAAAGATGGCACGACCATGGGAATGGAAGGGAATCCGATGGATTTATTGAAGGTCTATTACAGTGATTTTGAGATCCGCCAGGATGGAACGCCATTGGCTTTTACCGGTGGTCTGGTGGGAGCCCTGGGATATGATTTTGTAAGATATCAGGAGACATTGCCGGACAATAATCCGGATGAGATTGGAATTGATACGATTCAGCTGATGCTGGTTACTGAATTTTTATCCATTGACCATATGGCAGAAACTATGACTGCTGTAGTCATTGAAGAAGATAATACAGAGGGACGGGAGAGAGCCACAAAGCGTTGTGAAGAAATGATCAAGGAAGCTCTTAACGTAACGCAAAAATCATCATCAAATAATTTTGAGCCCGATGGAGTAATCGTAAAGCAGTCGGATACATTGGAGCAGTATTGTCGTAAAGTGGAGAAAATAAAAGAATATATTGTGGAGGGCCATGTGTTCCAGACCGTGCTCTCCCAACGATGGACTGTAGAAACAAAACAGAAAGGGTTTGATTTATATCAGGAGCTTCGTGAACTCAACCCTTCTCCTTATATGTATTATTTTAATTTCGGTGATTTTGAGATTATCGGAAGTTCGCCGGAAATGGTGGCAAAGCATAAAGATAATCTGGTAACGACCTGTCCGATTGCCGGAACCAGACCCCGGGGAAAAAACGAAGAGGAAGATAGAGCACTGGAAGAAAGTCTTTTGAAGGATCCGAAAGAAAAAGCGGAGCATGTGATGCTGGTGGATCTGGCAAGAAATGATATGGGGCGTATCGCAGAGTTTGGAAGTGTTAAAGTAAAGGATTTCATGCATATTCAGAGATATTCCCACGTCATGCATCTGGTCACCTTTGTGGAAGGCAGAAAACGGAAAGAATTTCACCCGATTGATCTCATTTACTCCTTCCTTCCGGCGGGAACCCTGAGCGGTGCCCCGAAGGTTCGAGCAATGGAAATCATTGACGAGCTGGAGGAAGTGCGAAGAGGCCTTTACGGCGGTGCGGTGGGCTACATTGATTTTAACGGAAACATGGATTTCTGTATTACCATCCGCACCATGATCAAAAAAGGCAATCTGGTTTATTTGCAGGCAGGAGCCGGTATTGTGGCGGATAGTGATCCGGTCAGTGAATACAAGGAATGCTGCAATAAGGTGCGCGCCCTCGCGAAAGTTTTAGTACAGGAGGAAAATTTATGATCTTACTCATTGATAATTACGATTCCTTTACTTACAATTTATACCAATATATGGGTATTTTCTATAACGATATTAAGGTGGTACGAAACGACCAGATTACAATAGAAGAAATCCGGACGTTGGATCCGGAGCGGATCGTTCTCTCGCCGGGACCGAAAAGTCCGATGGAAGCCGGAATCTGCATGGATGTGGTAAAAGAATTTTATGACAAAAAGCCAATTCTCGGAATCTGCCTGGGACATCAGAGTATCGGTGCTGCCTTTGGAGCAAAGATTGTTCATGCAAAGGAGCTGATGCACGGAAAACAATCCCTTATTGAGCATGATGGTACGGGAATCTTTCAGGGGATTCCGAGTCCGATACATGTGGCAAGATATCACTCCCTGGCAGTGGATGAAAATACATTGCCGGAAGATTTTCAGGTTCTTGCCCGAACGGAGGATGGGGAAATCATGGCGATGAAACATAAAACATTTCCGGTGTTGGGAATACAGTTCCATCCGGAGTCCATTTTTACCGATCATGGCAAAAAAATGATTGAGAACTTTCTGTTCCATATGTAAAGGAGGCAACACATATGATATTGGATGTGATTGTGGAAGATAAGAAAAAACGTCTTCTGGAACAAAAACAAATAATCTCCGAAGAAAAAATGAAAGAAATGGCGCTGGCTTCTGACCGCCAAAGCATATCTTTTTATGATGCGTTGGCAAAAGGTGGATTATCAATTATCGGAGAATTTAAAAAGGCTTCTCCAAGTATGGGAAAAATAAAGATGACCATGGAACTGGAAGACCGGATTGAAGAATATAATTCTTCTGTGGATGCTATTTCCTGTCTGACGGAAGAAGATCATTTCAGTGGAAGCGTGGAATATTTCAAAAAAATCCGTGCCATTACGCCACTGCCAATGATTCGAAAGGATTTTATCATTGATCCGTATCAGATTTATGAAGCAAAGGTGATCGGAGCAGACTGCATTTTGCTGATTGCTGCCATATTAAGCGATGAACAAATGAAGGAATATTATGATCTGGCCACCTCTCTGGGGATGGATGTGCTGGTGGAAACCCATGACGAGGAGGAAATGAACAGAGCACTCCGCTTACAACCGAAAATTGTCGGTGTAAATAATCGAAATCTGAAGGATTTTACGATTTCTCTTGATAATACAAAACGATTACGTCCAATGGTGGCGGAAGGAACCGTTTTCGTGTCGGAGAGTGGTGTCACGGAGGATCAACATATTCAATTTTTAAAGGAATGCGGGGTAGATGCCCTGTTGATTGGAGGTGCATTCATGCTTTCCGGGGAGCCGAAAGAACTGGCTGGAAAGTGGAAGAAAATCTATGATGAACAGAAAATTAATTAAAATATGTGGAATGACCTGTCTGCAGGACATTGAATATGCCAATGAACTGTTGCCGGAATTTGTAGGATTTGTCTTGTTTTATCCGAAAAGTAAGCGTAATATTGGGCTGGAAGATGCCGTTATTTTGCGCAGGCAATTAGGGGAGAGGATATATACGGTGGCGGTGACCGTATCCCCGACAGTGGAGCAGGTAAAACAGATACAGGAAGCAGGTTTCCATTGCATTCAGATTCACGGGAAAATGTCCGATGAAGTCTATGAAGCTCTTCAGATTCCGATTTTCCGCGCTTTTAATGTGACGGATACGGAACAGATGATACAGCTTCAAGATAAAGAGAAGGTCAGAGGCTATGTATTTGATGCGAAAACTCCAGGCAGCGGAAAGACCTTTGACTGGAATCTTCTTAAAAATGTTGACCGGGGAGATAAGCTGTTGTTTCTGGCAGGAGGAATCGGAGAGCATAATGTGAAGCAGGCAATTGCCCGGGTCAATCCCGATGTGATTGATGTAAGCTCTGCCGTGGAGAATCCTGATGTGAATGGACGATGCGGTGGAAAGAATAAAGAAAAAATGAGAAAAATAATAAGGATGGTGCATGATGAAGAATAAAAAATACGGTGAATACGGCGGACAATATGTGGCAGAATCTTTGATGAATACTTTAAAAGAACTGGAGACCGCTTATCGGGAGGCAATTGCTGACCCGAAATTCATAGAAGAATATCAATATTATCTGAAAGAATATGTGGGAAGGGAGACACCCCTTTACTATGCGGCAAAGCTTTCTGAGAAATATGGCACAAAAATTTATCTGAAACGAGAAGATTTGAATCATACCGGAGCTCACAAAATCAATAACGTGATTGGGCAGATTCTTCTGGCAAAACGAATGGGCAAGAAAAAAGTAATCGCTGAGACCGGTGCGGGACAGCACGGTGTGGCGACTGCGACCGGTGCGGCCTTATTTGGAATGGAATGTACCGTATACATGGGAGAAGAGGACATGGAAAGACAAGCATTAAATGTATTTCGTATGGAAATGCTGGGAGCCAAAGTGGAATGCGTAAAGACAGGAAGCCGCACCCTGAAGGATGCAACCAATGAGGCAATCCGTACCTGGGCAAAGACCGCAGAAGATACCTTCTATATTATCGGTTCAGCTGTGGGCCCGCATCCATACCCGGAAATGGTAAAGGAATTCCAGAGAGTCATCAGTGTGGAAACCAAACGGCAGATTTTAGAAAAAGAAGGCAGATTGCCGGATTGTGTCATTGCCTGTGTGGGCGGCGGTTCCAATTCCATCGGTATGTTTGCGGAATTCATCGAAGAAAAAGAAGTAGAGCTGATCGGTGTAGAAGCAGCCGGATTTGGTATTGAGACAGGCAAACATGCCAGTGCATTTGCTGTCGGAAAACCGGGAGTTCTCCACGGAATGCGTTCTTACCTCCTTCAGGATGAAGACGGAAATGTGCAGATTGCCAGCTCCATCTCAGCCGGATTGGATTATCCGGGTGTGGGACCGGAACATGCTTATCTTCATGATACCGGCCGTGCAACCTATGTCCCAATTACCGATGATGAGGCCATGGAAGCATTACTCGAATTATGTAAAGTAGAAGGAATTATTCCAGCCATCGAGAGTGCCCATGCATTGGCCTATGCATTTAAAAAGGCAAAGACCATGAATCCGGATCAGATTCTTGTCGTGAATTTATCCGGACGAGGAGATAAAGACGTACATACCATCGCAGATTATTTCAAAGACAGGGGGTATAATTAAGATGAATCAGACACAAAATCGTATTGAAAAAAGGCTTGCCCAGCTTCAGGCTGAAGGGAAAAAGGCATTTATCACATATATGACGGCAGGACTTCCGGATATGGAGACCACCAAAGCATTGATTCGTGCCCAGGAAGAAGCGGGAACAGATATCATTGAGGTGGGAGTACCATTTTCTGACCCGACTGCCGATGGTCCGGTGATTCAGGATGCCTCCTATCGTTCCATCTGTAATGGTACCAATCTGAAAAAAATATTTGACGCAATTCAGGCAATTCGCATTGATTGTTGTATTCCAATTGTGTTCATGATGTATTATAATACCATTATGTATTATGGGATTCAGGAATTTGCCGCAAAATGTGCCCAGGTGGGCGTAGACGGACTGATCGTGCCGGACCTTCCAAAGGAGGAGCAGGACGAGTTACAGGAGGCACTGGATCAGACAGAGAATGCACCGATTTTGATTCAGCTGGTCTCTCCGGTTTCCGGAGACCGCATTCCGATGATTCTGGAAAATGCCAGAGGATTTGCATACTGCGTTTCCTCCATGGGGGTAACCGGACAGGCAGCAGATTTCCATAAAAATGTGAGAGCCTATCTGGAAAATGTAAAAAGCATTTCCAAAATTCCTGTCATGATGGGATTTGGTATCCGGACCGCAGCGGATGTGGAACAATTAAAGGACACCATCGACGGCTGTATTGTAGGTACTCATTTTATTCAGCTGATGGAAAAGAATCAATATGATCTGGAAGTGGCGAAGGATTACATCCGTACATTAAAAAAAGAATTAAATGATTAAAGGATAGGTAAATGAAAAAAGAAGTGAAGACCAATGTCATGCGAATTCTTGAAAAAGAGAAAGTGCCTTATGAAGCCCGATTTTATCCCCATGGGAAAGAAGCCGTGGATGGTGTCACTGTGGCAGAGTTGACAGGACAGAATCCGGATCAGGTTTTCAAAACATTGGTGACAGTAAGCAACAAAAAAGAATATTTTGTATTTGTCATCCCGGTGGCGGAGGAATTGGATCTGAAAAAAGCAGCGAAAGCGGTCGGAGCCAAATCCGTCGAGATGATTCATGTGAAGGATATCAATAAAATTACCGGATATATCCGAGGAGGATGTTCTCCGGTCGGAATGAAGAAAAAGTATACGACAACTTACCATATTACAGCTGCACAGCAGCCACAGATCATGGTAAGCGGTGGCAAGATCGGTACGCAGATAGCCTGTGAGCCCGATGCTTTGGTGCGGGTGACAGAAGGGCAGTATGCAGACATCTGCAAAGATTCGTAACCCTTAAAGATGGAAACCGGAGGTCTGGAATTGGAAAAGGGAAAGAAAAAAACAGCAAAAAAGCATATCGTTGTATTCCAGGATGAGACAGGAAATGTGTTAAAAACTGCTTTTGTATCCCATGGAAAGAAAGCGGAGCCTCCGGAGATTCCTTCCAAAAAGGGAGAGACTGCGCATCACGAGATTGTATTTCAAGGATGGGATCAGGATTATCATCAGGTAGAAGACAATCTGGTAGTGAAAGCAATTTATAAAGAAGTACCGAAAAAATATCTGGTTATGTTTTATCATGAAAACGGAAAGATGCTTGGTATGGAAGCGGTACCGTATGGCAGCCCGGCAAAGGCTGCCTTTTCGCCTGTAAAAAAAAGCAGCAGGGAATATGATTATATTTTTAAAGGATGGAATGTTCCGCTGGACTGCATTACAGAGGATACCAACGTCAAAGCGGTTTTTGAAGAAAAACGCAAAACATTTATCGTCTCATTTTATCATGAGGACGGAAGGCTGCTTAAAGAAGAGGAAGTATTCTATGGAGCATCTGCCCATCCTCCTGAAAATGTCACAAAAGCAGATGACGAGGTTTACTATTATCGGTTTTCCGGTTGGAGTGTGCCTACGGAAAAAGTGACGGAATCATTGAGGGTTCAGGCGGTTTTTGAAAATATTTATAAAGAATATACCGTCACTTTTTTTGACAATGGAAAAGAAGTACAATCGAAACAATACCATTATGGAACTCCGCTGGTTTATCCGGACTTGAAAAAGAAAGGCTATGATCTCAGCTGGGATATTCAAGAGGAAGTTGTTGAGAAATCAATGGAAATCTCAGCTAAATGGACATTTTCCAACACGAAAGGAAAAATTATCGATCAGGATGGAAATCGTTATGTTATCACAAATCCTTCTATAACGAATGGAGGTGTGTGCTGCATTTCTTATCGTGACAGTTCTTCTCGGGTGGTACTGCCGGAAAGAGTGAAACTGGGAGACTATTATTACAGGATAGAGGAAATCGGCTCAAACGCCTTTTCCGGATGCGATAATATGTCAATCCTGATTTTACCTGATACGGTACATATCATACATGATAAAGGACTGTCGAAATGTAGGAGATTAAAATCCATCATCATTGGCAAGGGAATTCATTCCCTGGGTAATTCTGTTTTTGGTGAAAATGTACATTTAAAAGACATTCTGATTCACGGACAGAATATAAAGCGGGCAGGTAGAAAGTTACTGGAAGATATCAACGGAAATCTCACCATTTGGGTGAAACCGGGACAGTTGGATGATTATTCGAAATTATTCCACGCCCGTTTATATACAAAAAAGATAAAAATGAAAGCAAAGGTGTAAATGTATGTGGATGTTGTTTGCTGTAGGTTCTGCTTTTTTTGCAGGACTAACCTCTATTTTGGCAAAGTGTGGAATTCGAAATACGGATTCCAATGTGGCAACTGCTCTGAGAACCATCGTAGTTTTGATTTTCTCCTGGGCAATGGTTTTCATCGTGGGCAGTCAGAATACAATCTGGGATCTGTCCCTGAGGACTCTGGTATTTCTCTGCCTGTCAGGTATTGCTACCGGTGCTTCCTGGTTATGTTATTTCCGTGCTCTTCAAATTGGAGATATCAATAAAGTAACCCCTATAGATAAATCCAGTGTTGTCCTTACGATGCTGTTGGCATTTATTCTGTTGGGAGAAGAGATCTCTATTCTGAAATTTGTTTCTATGATACTAATTGGGGGCGGTACTCTGTTAATGATTCAGAAAAAAGAGGGAGTCTCAAAAGAACAGTCAAAGGAGAAAGGGAGTTATGCCTGGCTTTTTTTTGCCATAGGAAGTGCGGTATTTGCCAGCCTAACAGCGATTCTCGGGAAGATTGGTATTGAAAATGTAGAATCCAATCTTGGAACGGCGATCCGAACCGGCGTTGTACTTGTTATGGCATGGATTGTTGTTTTTGTATCCAAAAAGCAGAAAACTATAAAAGAGATTGATTTTAAAAGCTGGATTTTTCTGATTCTCTCCGGATTTGCCACAGGTGGATCCTGGCTGTGTTATTATCGTGCTCTTCAGATGGGACCGGCCAGTGTCGTGGTACCGATCGATAAATTAAGTATCCTTGTAACGGTCGCCTTTTCCTATGTTGTTTTTCATGAGAAACTTAGCCGCAAAGCCGCAATTGGTTTGGCGATGATTGTGGGAGGAACATTACTTCTCGTAATTTAACAATTCAGAAGAAGTCCCCGCTTTAAGCGCGCATCTCGCAGCAAGAACGCGGAGGCGTTCTTGAATAGAATGTAACTGTTCAGAAGCAAGCAGTGTTTTCGAGGTTAACTCTGAATAGTAACAAAAAAATAAAAAAAGGTATTGACGGAATCAAATTCTGGTGGTAATATAATCATCGTTGCGCTTGAAAAACAAGCTTTTTGAAAGAAAAACGTAAGAAAAACTTAAAAAGTTATTGACAAATAACAAAAGCGTGATATAATACAAAAGTTGCTTGTGATTTCAGATGATCAGGACAGATTGAATTGAAAAATTCAAAAAAATGAAAAAGTTCTTGACAAGCGAAAGTAATTGCGATATAATATAAAAGCTTTCACGCTAAATGAGAAAGCAACACAGAAACTTGATAACTGAATAACAAAACAACCTTGAACGTTCAATTTTCATTCAAGCAGAGAAAAGCGCAGATGGCGCAAGTGATGTGACGGGTGCTTGCACACAGTCACAAAAGTTGCGACAGATGCATTTGGCGAAGCCGATGAT
>JALERO010000056.1 GCA_022764265.1 Eubacterium sp.
GCTCCCATAAAGAACAATCCCATCGCCGCCGGATCAGAAAAAATAAGAATTGCAGCAATTTTTTCTTTCCAGGACTGTGGAAAAGAAAGTAGCAGTACTACATATAGCAAAGTCAAAAAGCCATACAGGAAGTAGAAACCATATCTTGCCAGAAATCTCATATCCCACTTTATCAAGAATTTCAATCTCATACCAATGTCCTCCCTGTGATTTCCATAAAAATATCGTTTAAGGTCGGCTCGCTGCTGTGAATCGATTGGAGGCGATTTTCTGCGATCAATGTATGGAGCATCCTGCATATTATGGGTTGTGAGAAGAATTGTTTTTCCTTTTCGTTTTTCCTCTAAAATCATATCTTTCATCATACGACTGTTTGTCGGATCAAGACCGCTGGTCGGCTCGTCGAGAAACAACAATTTCGGGTCATGTATCAATGCCTTTATAAAATTCAGTCGACTCTTCATTCCTTTCGAATAGTCCGATACTCTCTTATCCGCATCATTTTCCAATCCCACCAGACAAAGCAACTCATTGATAGAACGAGCCCTCTTTTTATAAAGTGATGAAAAAAACTGAAGATTTTCTCTCGCAGACAATTTCTCATACATGGTCGAATACTCAAAATCAACACCGATTGATTCATAAAAATCGGATCCACAATTTCTGCACTCGATTCCATTTACCATCACGGAACCCTCATAAGAAGGGAGCATCCCTAACAATATTTTTTGCAAAGTACTTTTGCCTGCTCCTGATGGTCCCAGAAATCCGAAAATTTCTCCCTCTGAAACAGAAAAACTCATGTCTTGGATAAAAGGCTTTTTCGTGTAGCTGAAAAAAAGACGATTCACCCGTATCATATTTTCTCCTCCTATTTTTACTGTATGACCAAATATAATTATTTAGTCAAAACAAAGGATGTTTTTAGTCCGACTACTCGCCGGACAATTAAAACGTTTGTATTACAACTCCATAAATTAAAGTACGAAGTGCCTGATCATATTGCTCTTCCCCAATTTCTGTTTTATGCAATGTTGCAAAATAAATCCCATGAAATGCGGAACTGATCACCTTCGGATTCACATCCTTTTTTACGGGAAGCATGGCAAATACCTGCTCGATCATAGCGGTATCATTTCCGAAATGTTGGTCCACAATCTCTTTCGGCAGCTTTCGCGCCAGCAGTTCTACTTCATCGGAATTGAGCAGCTTTAGGATTGGCAATTCCTCTGTCATTTTAAAAAAATTGAAAATCACTTCAGTTAACTTTTCTGGCGAAAAATCATCCTCGGCTATCTCAGAAACCGCCTGGTATAGCTTCTGGTTAATCAGCTCATGCTGTTCCAGTATGACATCAAATAAAAGTAATTCCTTGGACTTATAGAAAAGATAAAAAGTTCCCTTAGGGATATTCACTCTTTTTACAATCTCATCGACCGTGGTTCTCCGAATTCCATATTGTGCCATGCAGGCAGCAGCTTCTTCTTTCAAACGATTTCTAATGTATTCCCTTTCCTGATCAGAAAAACACTTTGGCAAATATCACACTTCCTTTTTGACTAAAACCAATTATATAGTCATTATACAGCACTTTTTTCCTTTGTCAAGAATCCAAATGGAATAACCTCTTTGAGATTCGTAATAAAACAGACTACATGAATCGTTGTACCTGACATTCTGTGATACATTTTTTCGCCCAGCGGCTCCAGCACGTAATGAAATACCAGTCCCATAATGCCGAAGCTCATCACACTTCGAAAGCATACGATTCCATTAATATTCAGAAATAAATGACTGTAATCCCATAGCCGCAATCCAAAATATTGAATTCCAGCCCATCCGATGATGTATTCTATGACACCGGACAGTCCCACACAAAGCAGAAATAGCACTGCAAAATTGTTTTTCAAGGGTTTCAGAGTATAGATTCCGAGGGCTCCAATCCCATAGATCGGTAGCCACGGTCCATACAAAATTCCCCGGTTTCTCAGTATTCCTTCGGTAATCCAATAGAATATCTCTTCATAAAACCAGCCAATCAGACACCCGGCCAGAAAGATCAGGAATAGATAACAAAACCTGTCCATCGAAATTTTTTGATCTAAAGATAATTCATTACTCCTCATAAGCAACTCCTAAAAATAAAGTACCATATACAATATTACAATACATAAAAATGGAAATACGGTTCCCATTTTATAAAAAATGCATTGATCAGGATATAAATACCGCCTGTCAATCCGCATATAACAAGAAATCGATCTGTAAAAAATACATTTCCAATGACCGTTAAGCATCCATACAATACAATGTAGGCCGTTGACCATAGGATAGCGTGTATCAATTTGTTATCTTCCATTATTTCATGTCTCTCTCATTTGATAATTGTTTCTGTTTGACTTGCTCCCATTCTCTGTTCTCACACCAGTAGACCTTATTTTCCGTCACATCAAATACCATCGATACAACAGTCGGACATACTTCCTGTGATACTGCCTTCAGGATGTCAAAACAGTCATCCACATCAAAGTCATCGGATGCTGCATTCAACATTCTTTCTGCTGTCTGATATCTGTCCCAGCCCATCCACGGGTGCTGTTCAGTATCCATTTTATATGGGGAAAAGTTGGTCAATACAGAGTATTTGGGTTTTTCAAGGTATCGGTTTCCTTGTCCCGGAATAATCTGCAGTACATTTCCTTCCCGGTCGGAAAGCTGGGCCTGGAAGGTGACTCCCGGGACACTGCAAACCGCTTGATCCGACACAATATGATGGATTTCGGACAACGTCTTTTTCTGAAGCAGAAGATCAATATCCAGCATGATCAGATTTTCACTGCCCGGAACAGGGTTGCTTCTCTCGTCAAAGGGCCAGCAGGTAGGCATCCCCACAAAATCTCCTCGTTTATTTGCTCCAAACAGGGGCATCCAGCCTTCTGTAGCGTCATTTATTTCAATATATACGCCATCTTCTGTGGGTCTGATCCGGTGCTCCATATCCAGAATATCCAGATTCCATCCTACGATTGTTTTCTTTCTATTTGATACGATACTTGTACACATTTTTCTCTCATCCTTTCCTGGAATTGTTGTTTAAGAATTCTCTTCTGTATTGAGATGGAGTAATCCCTTCCGCTTTTTTAAAGGCCTTGGTAAATACCCGGTAGTCTCCGTATCCTACCTGTCCGGCAATTTCCGCCACAGAATATGATGTAGAAAGCAGAAGCTTCTTCGCCTTCTCCATGCGGATATTGGTCAGATAGGCTAAAAATCCCACTCCAATCTCATTTTTAAACAGTTGGCTGATATACTGAGGATTCAGATGAAATTGTTCGGACAAAACCGAAAGGCTCAGATCCTCTTCCAGATGCTCCTGCAGATATCTGGTAATTCCCGTGATCACCCGCTCCTCCTGTTCCGTCGATTCTTCCTGAGAAGACACTTTCTTTTCGTAGAGGGATATCTTCAGATTATCAATACAGGTTCCAAATTCCTCATAATTGACCGGTTTCAAAATGTAGTCGGTGATCTGAAGGCGCAGTGCCTGCTGACAATAGGAGAAATCATCATATCCCGAAACAATCACAAAGGCTGTCTGAGGATGTTTGATCCGACTCATCTGAATTACCTTCAGTCCACTCATAATCGGGATATTGATATCCATAATCACAATATCCGGATGAAGCGTATCAATCTGTGTCAATGCCTCCATTCCGTCAGCCGCCTCACCAATTACCTCGCAGTCATGGGCGTTCCAGTCAAAGAGCTTCTTGAAGCCCTCCCGTATCATTATCTCGTCATCTACCAGTAACACTTTCAATTTTTTCATTCTATTCCTCCAGCTTTACATCTCTTCATTTACCGGCAAGAGCATGTGCGCTGTCACGCCGCCTGCCTTGTTTTCTGTATACCATAACCCACATTTTTTTCCACAGAGCAGTTTGATTCGTTTTTGTACATTTAATACTCCGATACTGTTACCCTCCAGCTTTGGAGCCTGTTTATCATAATGCAAAAGAAGCTCGTCCACTTTTTCTTTAGCACCTTCCGGAAATCCGCTTCCGGAATCCTTGACCTGAATCTCCATATATTCCGGATTCTCTGCTGAGAGCTGAGCCGCAATCGTAACCTCACCTCGGTAGCCTTTATTTTTCAGACCGTGCAACAGGCTGTTTTCCACAATAGGCTGTAAGATGAAGTTTGGAACCAGTACCCCACCCAGATTCGGATCAATGTCATAATTGCAAATGAGTTCCGGATACCGATAACACATCAGCTCCATGTAGGCCTCCAGTAATTCCAGTTCATCGTCCAGCGCCACCATCTGACGATCCACCTTCACGCTTAGCCGGAAGAAATCCACCAGGCGCATCAGCAGATCTGCCACCGGCTTGTCATCATTAAGCTGGGCCTGGATCCGAATGGTGTCCAAAGTATTGTACAGGAAATGTGGATTCACCTGACTTTTCAGATAAAGCATGGACATTTTCTGCTCCACCAGCTCTCCCCGAAGAATATCCGGATTCTCTAGAGTAAGGTAAAAAGACATGGTCATCAAGGTGATTCCCATCCCACTGATCAGCCAGGTATGGTGGAGTCCCTGTAAAATGCACACGACCACTTCCACAAGCAGTGCGACTCCAATAGCAAACTTCTTCTTCCGGTCAATTTGTTTCCAATTACTAACCAGCAAGCCTCCACAGAGAATCAAATAGAATGTGGTAGAAATATAACAGACACTGACATGAATCCCATCAGAATAATTTCCCTGTGCCGTAACAGCATAATGAACTGGCAAGACCAGAACTCCCAGCTCTGCGATTGCCAGATAAATTTTGGCCACCAGATCCAACCGCCTTGGCTTGCCTGTTTCTTCTTCAATCAGAATCGCAATATATTCATAGAATAGAAACACCACCAACACCATCGTGCCGATAAAAATGCGATGAAAAATATTATTGAGAAGTACCGGTACCGTGTCAAGATGATTGACCGTATAAATGGTTATCCCATCAAAAATCAGATGAATAATTACTACAAGAAGCAATATGGAAAACGTTTTGTGAAGTTTATGGTTCTTCTTCTCCGCAGAAAAATATACAAACGCCACAAAAGACATGATCATTAATAAAGCAATTTCCATTCGCACCATAGTTTTT
>JALERO010000078.1 GCA_022764265.1 Eubacterium sp.
TTAGAAAGATTCTTTCTTCCAGTAACCATCTACTTTCTCTGATCAATGATGTACTGGATATGAGCCGGATCGAGAGTGGGAAAATTCATCTGGAAGAGAGAGAAGCGAATCTGTCCGATATACTGCATGATATCAAAACCATTGTGAGCGGACAGATTCATGCAAAGCATCAGGAACTTTATATGGATGTTATGGATGTGACAGACGAAGATGTGTTCTGCGATAAAACCCGTATCAATCAGGTTCTTATGAACCTGATCTCCAATGCGATAAAGTTTACTCCGGCCGGTGGAATGATCTCTATCCGTGTTGCGCAGCTACCGTCTATTAATAAAGAGAAAGGTCTCTATGAAATTCGGGTGAAAGATACCGGTATTGGTATGAGTCCCGAGTTCGCAAAGAAGATATTTGATCCGTTTGAAAGGGAACGAACTTCGACTGTAAGCCAGATTCAGGGTACTGGTCTTGGTATGGCCATCACGAAAAATATTATCGATATGATGGGAGGTACCATTGAGGTTCATACAGAACCGAAGAAAGGAACCGAATTTGTCATTCGTCTGGAATTGCGCCTGCAGGAGGAGCGCCGGAAGATAGAGAAAATCGCAGAATTGGTGGGACTTAAGGCTTTGGTAGTTGATGATGATTTCAATACCTGTGATAGTGTTTGTAAAATGTTAATGCAGGTAGGCATGCGTTCCGAATGGACTCTTTCCGGTAAGGAAGCGGTACTGAAGGCAAAACAGTCCATTGGAATGAACGATGCATTTCATGCCTATATCATTGACTGGCGTCTTCCGGATATGAATGGAATCGAAGTGGCAAGACAGATTCGCAGTCTGGGAGATGATACTCCAATCATCATTCTTACTGCATATGACTGGAACGACATTGAGGAAGAGGCCAAAGCTGCAGGAGTGACCGGCTTTTGTTCGAAACCAATGTTTATGTCAGATTTACGGGATACTTTGCTGAATGCTCTGGGTTGGGCACATAGAGAAAAGGAGAGTGCTCTGCCGGATGCTTCTGCATGTTATGAAGGAAAGAAGATATTATTGGTAGAAGACAATGAACTGAATCGTGAAATTGCGATAGAAATATTATCAGAGTACGGGTTCATTATTGACATGGCAGAGAACGGTGCGGAAGCGGTAGAAAAGGTTTCCGCCGCAAATCCGGGTGAATTTGATCTGGTGCTTATGGATATTCAGATGCCGATTATGGATGGATATGAAGCGACCAGATGCCTCCGTATGCTGGAGGAACCGACAAAGGCATCGATTCCGATTATCGCTATGACGGCAAATGCATTTGACGAGGATCGCAGAGTTGCGGCAGAGTGTGGTATGAATGGATTTATCTCCAAGCCAATTGATTTAAATGAAGTGATCCATGTATTGAATAAAGTCCTCTAATCCCTGTATAAAACTATGATTGATTTCTAAATAGGGCGGCTTATAATAAGAAAAGCCGCCCTATTTTAATAATCCGTTCTTCGAGATATCTGTGTAAGTAACATTGCCGTTGGCATTATATGCTTCCAGAAGCTTGTCATATTTCTGCTTTGCTTCTTTGTAGTTGTCAAATTGAAAAGTTGCCGAGCCACCGGAATTTGTTATATTTGCAAAGTTATTCCTGAATGAATAATATTCATTTTTTCCGTTGTTATATTTTACGACTTCAGCATAATAGACATCATACTTGCCGTCACGATATCCCATAACCGGAACTTTTTTGCCGACCTTTTCAGAATCGGAGATATCCACACTGCTCCAATAAATGGCAGGATTCGAGAGGATATCCGGGGCAGAAGTACTTTCTTTTGCATAAATCTGCCAGGTCTTAGCTCCATAGTCATTGAGATCAAAACCATTTTTTTTCGCATAATCGAGAAATTTTTGTGTTCCGCCGTTCTGTTCATAAGGTTCATTGGAATTGATGACTGTGTATTTATATTGACTGGCATCACCCAAAATCTTTTCCAAAATCTTCTGTGTCAGAAAATCAGCTGCGGATATGGAATTAATATGATCTTCACCACTCCAGTTAAAAAACATGGAGCCGTTCATATAAAAAACCTTACATTTTCCTTTTGCGCGTGGTTTGTTGAGCCAATGAACAGAATCGGAAGAACTGATTCCCGCAACGACAAGTTTTTCCTCCTCCAATGCCCAGTCATCCTTTTTCTGCTTCAATGGAACAATGCTAAGATATGTACCGTTTGATGTGTATAGAGGGGAACTGGTATCCTGTTCAATTGCAGCAAGCATTACTTGTGTATAAGCATTCCGCACGTTTGCCAGATCGGTAGTTTCGTGGCTTTTCTCTAAATAATTGAGAACGCGAGGAGTTATCATTGCCGCCAGAACGAAAAGGACAACTATTACAACCACAACTTCTACAAGAGTGAATCCTTTATTATTATTTTTTTTCATATTGCTCTCTTTCTGTATATTGAAAACAGTTTCAAATTTGATATTTGAATGAATTATGATATAGTAATACTAGTATATTACACCAATTTGTGAATGATTTCAAAAAGAAATTAGTGTAATAATTTGTGGTGAGAGTTCTTGAAGAACGGAAGATGGGAGAAAGAGAAAAATGGGAACAGGGCATACAACAGAACAAATACATAAACCCCTCTCGTGTAAGTCAGGGAGAAAAAGAAAAAAACGAACAACAAATCCTGTGTATTATCTGTTTTTCGTATTATTGATTTCATTTGTTTGTCCGACTGCTTCTTTTGCGGCGGAACCGGAAACAATTCGTGTGGGTTATTTTGCGTTTCCGGGATACCATGAGATATCCCAGGATGAAAACGGATCGCAAGGCAGTGGATATGGATTTGATTTTTTGCAGCTGCTTCGCAGATACACGAATCTGAATTATCAATATATCGGTTATGAAGACAGCTGGCAGGATATGCAGCAGATGCTCAGAGATGGGAAGATTGATATGGTGACTTCCGCAAGGAAAACCAGTCAGCGTGAAAAAGAATTTGCATTTTCCAGTCCCATTGGAACAAGCTATGCGGAA
>JALERO010000089.1 GCA_022764265.1 Eubacterium sp.
ACTGGACAGAAGATAACATTCAGTGGCGTGGCGGAGACGGAGTAGGGACAGCAGCTTCGGATATGGATCCTGTTACAAATGTAAATTATCCTGAATATTTCGGGAAACTTCTCCGGATGAGAAAAATTTACGGAGATAAAACTTCGATGTACTGGCCCATGTGGATCTGATTTCCAGATATGATCCGGCAGGTTCCTATCCTTTTGAAAAGATCAAAGATATTCTGACGGACATATTTAAAATCATTATTGAAAAGGGAAAAGGAATCGAAATCAACACCTCCAGCTGGCACTACGGACTTGCCGACACCATGCCATCCGGAGATATTCTGAGATTATATCATTCTCTTGGCGGAGAAATCGTCACCATCGGCAGCGATGCCCATAAACCGGAATACATCGGAGATCATTTTGAGGATGCGAGAAATATATTGAAGGAAATTGGATTTACAAAAATCTATACCTTCGAAAAACATAAACCGATTCCGCATGATATTTGAAAACACCGATAAGGATATAGATCTTAGTCCTTTTTTTATTTTATTTTTTTAGTAAATTTGATATAAATTCTTTGTAAAATAATTTGATGCAAGAAAAAAATAAAAACACTATACAAAATATGAATATTCTGATATAAAATATAGATATATAAAGAAATCTTTATACACCAGAAATGCTTAATACTGTAAGAAATGAAAAGCATTTGCGTTATTATTCACCAGGATGTATTATATCAGATGGAAGATGACTCTCGCCTCCTTTAGGCGGCGATCGAGTCATACGAATCACAAGCGTTTTCAAACGTTTCAATCGATTGGGAAGGAGTGGATAATATGAACAGTGAGACTGCGACAAAATGCGAGAGGGAAGAACTGAAATGTCCCAAATGCGGACATGTTCAGTTATGGAAAAAATATTCTTTGATCAATGTAACGGAGAAGCCGGATTTAAAAGAAAAGATTTTAAAAAATCATGTGTTCTATTTTGACTGTGAAAACTGTGACCTTGTGGCCCCTCTGACATATGATAGTTATTATCTGGACAGCAAAAAGAAGTTATTGATTGCTCTTGCACCTGAGCTGACACCGGAACGCAGAGAAGAGATGAAGGTATGGGAGGAAAAAAAGGGTTTTACAAAACGAATCGTGGATAATATCAATGATCTGAAAGAAAAGATCATGATTGCAGATAACCATCTGGATGATCGGGTGGTGGAGATGATAAAAATCCAGTATTTGAGACAATTAGAGAGAGAGATGGTCAATGATACTCTGCTGAATCTTTTATTTGATTACAGTGGTCAGGAAATGTGTTTCATCGCATTTTTTGAAAAAAAGGGTATCGGGAAGATGCCTTTATCCATGGAGTATTACCGGGAGATGGAGAAAAAGTATCTCGGGCAGTTAAAAGCCCACTCCACCAATTCTTTTATGAAGGTTGACATGGAATGGGCGGGGAACATTTTATTTAAACGGCATTAGATTCCCCGAATTCCTGTTGAATCACATCCTTTACTTTCTGAACAATGATGGGGGTCATCGAATAAAAAAAGGAGTAGAGCTCCGGTATACTGCGGAGTTGCACGTCAATGGCTGCATACCGTTCCATTTTGTCAAAAAACACATGAATTCCGGAATGAATGATATGGATGATAAAATCAGAGGTGTATGTACGTGACAACTGGAGCTTTACTTCTTTCTCCGCTGAGATGATTTCCAGATCCAGCCTGTCCTTTATGGGAAGATCGGGCAGTGGGTCCGCCAGCAGAAGTGATTTGTAGTAGCTGAGTCGGATTTTGTCTTCTTCCTTACCGTATTTCTTTGTCACAATAAAATAATGACAGATCTCAAAGTAGCTTTCCAGGATTTCCTTTCGCAGATATGGTAACAATAAATCAGCACGCATGTTTTTCAGTCCCCTTCCTCGTTCTGTCTGATTTTGTAATATCCGGGCAGAAAAATGTATATGATTAATTCTATAAATAATAATACTCCATGTTATAATTTTTTTATAGGCTTAGTGAGTCCAATTACAAAAAATTTACTGGACATGATGTCCACATGAAAGGAGATGAATAGAGTGTTTCGTGAAAATATTGGAGAAAATCTGAGAAGAATTCGAAAAAGTCATACAGGCTTAAGTGTTGCCAAAGTAGTGGATAAAATCAATGAAAATGGCTATGAGTTGTCGGTGGATACCTATTATAAATGGGAAAGAGGGACACGTAAGCCGCCATGTGATGCCATTCCATACATAGCGGAAGCCTTTGGAATCAGTGAAAATATTATTTTTCATCTGCATGAGGGTTGTAAAAATGAAACGGAGAATCAATTGGATTATTTAGAAGGGCTCTATTCTTCCATGGAGAAAAGAGATCAGAATTTAATCCAGGATCTTATTCTACGGTTGTATGGGGATCAGAAAAGGAGGATTAAAATTTTTTGATTTTTTCCTTGCGCTTATTATAGAGCTATGATATAATGAGAAAGCTGTTTGAAACGATGATAATTGATGCCTGCATCAATGATAATTAAATTGTAAGGAATATATATGATTAGAAGAGGTGAAAGAGATGCGTGAAGGAATCCATCCAAAATATTATCAG
>JALERO010000189.1 GCA_022764265.1 Eubacterium sp.
GTAATTTTCATGGCAGACGGAGTCATAGAAGAAGAAGGAACCAGCGAAGAAATCTTCGGTAATCCTCAAAAAGAGAAGACAAAGGAATTTTTAAGTCGTTTCCGCAATCTTTAACATTTCAGAAGGATTCCCCCGCTTCAAGCGCGCAGAGCGCTAAGCGGTGGGTAATAAACTAGTTTCAGTAGCGGGTGACAATCCCCTTCTGAAATGTGAGCCTCCGGCGGATTGCAGAGATGCGCATTTGAAATTTGTCATGCTAATGCATGACGCGCATCTCGCAGCAAGAACGCCGAGGCGTTCTTGAATTTATATAGAATGCCTCCATGAGCAGTATCTTATGGAGGTATTTCTTTTTGTGGAGGTGAGAGTATGTTTTGCCTGAATTTGTGTGAGGTTTTAAGCGGAGCATTGTTGCAGGATCATAAATTGGATCAGGTTATAGAGAAGGTAGTTCGAGATAATCAGATTGGGGAGCCATTGGAGAGAATTTATATGGGATCTTCTTTCTGCAGTCAGTATTTTCTTCATCTTGCCTGTTGGGAGAAGATGTTTGCACTCTGTGAGGAACGGGGATGGAAGCTGACGCTGACTCTGCCGGTGTTCAGCCAGAAAGATTTAAGCTGGGCAAAGGAACGAATCGCAACGATTCTGGAACAGGGAAAAAATGTGACTGATGAGGTGACAGTCAATGACCTGGGAATGTTAAAATATATTTCAGAGAAATATGATGTGGGAGTGAATTTGGGAAGATTATTTTTTAAAGATTCCAGAGATATCCGGGTACGCCCATATCAGGAGGGAGAGATTTCCCCGAATCTGCTTTCCTGTCGCAGCTTTTTTATGGAAGATAACGATAAAATAAAAGGAATTGAGATTGACCCGACCAATCGCTATATCGATTTGCGTAAATGTGATCTGGAAGGGATTAACTTAGGAGTTCACAGTCCGTTTTGCTATATGACAACAGGAAATATTTGTAAATTTGCCTCGATTCATAAAGCGCCGGAGGATAAATTCCGACCGAATGCCCGGTGTTTTATGGAATGTACCGGCATATATGAACATTATAAAGAGCGATTTGATGGAAAATACGCAGACATTATCCGATATGGACGAACCGTATATTTCTATAATAATGGTTGCCGAATCGCAGGGAAGAAAATAGACCGGAAAATGTATTTTCCGATATTGGAGGTAAAAGAAATCATGAAAGGAGGTGTTACGGATGAAAATACTGGTGCCCTTAAATAGTGAGGAATGTCTGGAAGAATACGTGGAAGCCGGAGCCGATGAATTATATATGGGTTTCTATGATGAAAAATGGTTTGAAACCTTTGGCGAATATGCGGATATCAACCGTATGTCTGGCTTTAAAGAAAAGGCAAATCGATATGATTTCGAGGGAATGCTTCGGATGGCGGAGAAGACCAAATCTTTTGGAAAAAGTGCCTTTATCACCATGAATGCCAACTGCTATAGCCAGGATCAGATTGAATTTATGAAAAAACATTATTTCCCGGCAATCAAGGAGATAGATATTGATGGTCTGATCTGCTCCGATATTCATCTGATGAGAGCGGCGGCAGAGGCGGGAATTCCTACGGTGGCAAGTACCATGTGCGCGATTTATAATGAAGATATTGCAAGGTATTATTATCAGGCAGGAACCAGAAGAATGATCGTACCAAGGGATTTGTCATTAAATGAGATCGAGAGTATTTGCCGTTCTTTCCCGGACGTGGAATATGAAGTGTTTTTTATGAGGAACGGTTGTGTTTTTGCAGATTGTTACTGTCTCGGCATGCATCGGAGGGAATGTGGCGCCACCTGTGCATTTATCCGCAATCACCCAAAAGAAATCATTTCCGATAAAAAGGGGTTTGAGGAAACCCATGATGTGAATCTGAATGATTATCTGTATAATGAAGTGTTTCACCGGGAGACATGTGGAATGTGTGCCCTTTATCGCATGAAAGAAATGGGAATCCGTTCTTTGAAAATCGTCGGAAGATCTGACCAGCATAAGGCTGTCTGTGATGATATTCGTCTTACAAAGAAAAATATCGAAATTGCTGAAAAGGCTGCGTCAGAAAAAGAATATCTTGATTCCATGATTTTCCCTTCCAATGCAAAAAGAAAGTGTCTATCCGGATTGTCCTGCTATTATCCGGAAGTTCGCTTTGGTGAAAGTGAAATTAAAAAGAAATAATGACAGGAAGAAGAAAGGATATTACGGCTTGATACAAAGTGTCGTGATATCCTTATGTTATATCATAGGAGCTTGGGATTCCCCATATTTTTTCAGATTGATAATAGGACAGAGCCAGGGGCTTTAAGCGATTATAATCGATGACCCGGCAATGAAACTCAATGATATTGGGTGAAACATGATGTATATGGGATGATTGAACTTTGAGACTGTTTCCACGGATCCGTACATATAGTGGGAGAATATTGCCGTCCGTATCGAAAGATGCAATGACGGGAACCATGATAACTTGTTTGTCATCGAAAGAATGATAAGTAATTGTCCTGCTCATATTATTGATATCACCCCTTTACAAATCAATACTGTTCCGGAATAATTGCCGGAGTTTTTATCAGATAGGAGTTTCCTTCTACTTGTGGAGGAGATATCCTATCTGATTTTATTATACGAACATACGTTCTAAAAGTAAAGAGGAAATATCAGGAAAGTGTTGACATTTTTCACTCCAAATATTAAAATAAGATACGAACATATGTTTGTGTGATGGAGAGTTAATATAATTGCATGTTACCATATTAATTTGAAATGGAGGTGGAGGAGATTGTCGGACAGAATTTATGCCTGCATTGATTTAAAGTCTTTTTATGCATCGGTGGAGTGCGTGGAGCGAGGGATGGATCCCCTTACAACCAATCTTGTGGTTGCGGATCCGGAACGTACGGACAAGACAATCTGCCTTGCGGTTTCTCCTTCCATGAAGGCGCTGGGAGTTCCCAATCGATGTCGAGTCTTTCAGATTCCGGACAGCATCGATTATTATATGGCACCGCCACGAATGCAGAAGTATATCGATTACAGTGCAGAGATTTATGGAATCTATTTGAAATACATAGCCAAAGAAGATATTCATGTGTATTCCATTGATGAGGTTTTTATGGATGTGACGGATTATCTGCACATGTATGATATGTCCGCCCGTCAGTTGATCATTACGATTATGGAGGATGTTTATCAATCGATGGGAATTACTGCAACGGCGGGTATCGGAACGAATCTGTATCTGGCGAAGGTGGCTTTGGATATTACTGCGAAGCATGTGGAGGATCATATCGGGATTCTGGATGAGGAGACCTATTGCCGCACGCTCTGGAATCATAAACCCCTGACGGATTTCTGGCGCATTGGATCCGGAATTGCCGCCAGACTGGAGCGGTATGGAATTTTGACGATGGGAGACATTGCCAGAGCCGATGAGAATCTGCTTTATAAGCTTTTTGGTATCGATGCGGAATTGCTGATTGATCATGCCTGGGGCCGGGAGACCACAACTATGGAAGACATTAAGAATTATATACCAAAAAACAATTGCATTTGCAGCGGACAGGTATTTTCCAGAGACTATGATCATGAAGAGGGGAAACTGGCGGTAAAGGAGATGGCAGATTTGCTATGCCTTGATTTGGTGGAGAAAGGTATGATGACGGAATCAATCACTCTTCATATGCGATATTCTCGTCTTTACCGGAAAGAGTCGGTTAATGCAACGGTACATCTGATGAGTCCCACGAATTCTGCCAGAAGAATCGTGCCCCAGATAGAAGCTCTGTATGAGCGGACGAAAGATCGAAAGGTTCCCATTCGCAGAGTGACTTTAAGCTGTAACCGGATTATCAGTGAGAAGTTTATTCAATATGACCTGTTCACCAATCCGGCGGATTTGGAAAAAGAAAGAAAAATGCAGAAAGCCATACTTTCCATTAAGAAAAAATTCGGGAAAAATGCCATTTTAAAAGGGATGGACTTGTTGGAAGGAGC
>JALERO010000217.1 GCA_022764265.1 Eubacterium sp.
AACCAACTGCGCCACACCCACCATAGTCAGGACAACCTGACAAACGTGCCCAAAGGGATTCGAACCCCCGACCCACGGCTTAGAAGGCCGTTGCTCTATCCAGCTGAGCTATGGACACGTATAAGATAAAACAATATAAAATTGTTCTTCTGCCGAAGCAGAAGCGGGTGATGGGAATCGAACCCACGTATCTAGCTTGGAAGGCTAGTGTTCTACCATTGAACTACACCCGCACAGGATATCGGGGTGACAGGATTCGAACCTGCGGCCTCTTGATCCCAAATCAAGCGCTCTAGCCAAGCTGAGCCACACCCCGATATGAATCAACGCTCTCTCGCGCTGACTATTGCATTATATAACACCTTCATTTAAATGTCAACATCTTTTTTTAATTATTCTGTAATTTTTTAATTATATATTTTTTTTACACAATTCCAACAAATTAAAGATATGGAGATGTTTTAGCATCCCCATATCTTTTTATCCAATATTATTCTTCTGTCTCAGCAGGTTTCTCAGCTGCTGGTTTCTCAGATTCTTCCTCATCGTCATCATCAAAAAAATCATCATCAAAATCGTCGTCAAAATCTTCATCCACATCATCTAAATAATCCGGGGATAAATATTTATAAACCAGTGCTGCAATTCCGGCAACAGCTGCAACTGCACCAATGATAGCCAGAAGCCATAAAACTTTTCTGGACTCCTCTTCATCTTTACGGCTATTCATAAGATTGGACAGCTTAGCTACTCCGATTAATTCATCAATATTTTTCATGTCAACATTCCTCCTTACCGGTTTTTCTATAGTATATCACGACCCGGTCATCTTTACCAATAAAATTTCAAAATTGATCCTTTATTTTTTTTAATTTTGCGAAAGATGCAAACATCTTTTTTCGTCCGACCCGGTCAAAGTCAACCGCCACTTCGAAGTCCCGTCCTCCCGAAACAATCTCCATTACCGTTCCAGAACCAAACTTGATATGTCTCACTCGATCACCCACCTGATAGTCCAGCTTCGTGACTGGTTTCACTTTAAATTTATCCAATTGATATGGTTTGTCCTGCTGTTTCCTTCTATTTATCTGAGAGAAACTCTCCCTCTCCGGTTTTCTTCCCTGTAAAGAAGAATCCTTTGCCATGTCAATATACTCATCCGGAATCTCATCTACAAAACGGGAAACTCTGTTATACTGACTCTGCCCGCGCATCATCCGACGTCTTGCCGCACTCAAAAAGAGACGCTCCTTTGCCCGGGTGATTCCCACATAGCAAAGTCTTCTCTCTTCTTCAATTTCTGTCTCGTCACCGGAAATCATGGCACCGTATCCCGGAAAGACACCTTCTTCCATACCGCCGAGAAAAACATTGGAAAATTCCAATCCCTTGGCATTATGCAGTGTCATCAGAAGCACTTTATTACTATCCTGTTCCAAGTTATCAATTCCGGCATTGAGAGTATACATATCCTTTTCTGCAAGAAAATCTGTCAGATTCGGATCCTCCTGAGTATCTTCAAAATAAATAATGTCATTAAAGAGTTCATCAATATCTTCAAGACGACTGCGGGACTCATCGGTTCCTTCCGCCTCCAGATCATTTTTATATCCCGTCACATCTATAATATAGGAAAGAAGTTCACTGATATCATTTTCCATGGAATAATCCCTGAAGTTTCGGATCATTTCACCAAATTTCTTTATTTTGGAAGTGGCGCGTCCCAGATCAGGAATGCAGTCAGCCTGAAAAACAGCTTCCAGAAAACTGATCTGATTCTGAATTGCATAGGCCTGAATGCGGTCTACCGTTGTCTGCCCGATTCCTCTTTTTGGTACATTGATAATTCTTTTTACTGCTAGGTCATCCATTCCACTGTCAACGACTTTAAGGTAGCTCATCAAATCTTTGATCTCTTTTCGATCATAGAAGCTGATACCGCGGACAATCGCATATGGAATTCCTCTTTGTTTTAACTTTTCTTCAAAAATACGAGACTGCGCATTGGTTCGGTAAAGAATCGCCATATCTTCATACGCAACTCCTCGCATTGCCAGAAAATTAATGCGGGAAACCACGCCTTCCGCTTCTTCATATTCTGTATCATATTGTTTAAAATGAACCAGCTCTCCCTGTACATTTTCCGTCCAGAGTTTCTTTTCCTTTCTGCCCTTGTTATTTACAATCACTCCATTGGCTGCATCCAGAATATTTTTCGTGGAACGGTAATTCTGTTCCAGGCGGATGACCCTTGCATCAGGAAAAATTTTTTCAAAATTCAGAATATTATAAATATTTGCCCCACGGAATTTATAAATGGATTGGTCGTCATCACCGACAACACATAAGTTGCGGTATTTCCGGGCAAGGAGGCTGACAAAAATAAATTGAACCGTGTTGGTATCCTGATATTCATCCACCATGATATAACGAAATCTGTCCTGATAGTATTCCAGAATATCCGGATTGGTCTGAAACAGTTCCACCGTCTTTACCAACAGGTCATCAAAATCCAGCGCATTATTCTCTCTCAGTCGCTTCTGGTATTGTTCGTAAATCTCACCGATTTTTTTCCTCCGAAAATCATCGGCAAATTCATTTTTGTAATCCGATGGTGATTTACACTCGTCTTTTGCCGCAGAGATTTCTGACAACACAGCCTTTTCCGGGAACTGTTTGTTGTCAATTTTCATCGACTTCATGACTTCCTTCATGAGAGATTTCTGATCATTTGCGTCATAGATGGTAAAATTACGATCATATCCAATCAGATCAATATGTCTCCGTAATATCCGGCTACAGGTGGCATGAAATGTACTGATCCAAAGATTCTCCGAACCGGCACCAACCAGATTACAGGCTCTCTCCCTCATCTCATCTGCCGCTTTATTGGTAAATGTAATGGCAAGAATATTCCAGGGATTCACTCCTGCCTCCTCAATCAAGTATGCAATTCTGTGGGTCAGTGAACGGGTTTTCCCTGTTCCCGCTCCCGCCAGCATTAAAAGAGGGCCTTCTGTACAGAAGACCGCCTCCCTTTGTTCTTTATTTAATGAATCATAAATACTCATATAAACCTTCCAATCTTATATTATAACCAAAACAATAGTTAAATCACGAATCTCGAAGAGGATTCGCGGGCGAGCTGCACAGCAACGTAGTTGCCTTCTTATGTGCAGCTCTGCCATCCGCCGGAGTCTCATCTCAGTAGGGGATTTCAATCCATTACTGAGATGATATCCAATTATACAATACTTCCAGAGTCTTGTCACCCATTTTACAGGATTCCTTTTCGCCGACACCTTACAAATCAAGAACGCCTCGGCGTTCTTGCTGCGAGATGCGCGTCATGCGTTAGCATGACAAATTACTAATGCGCATCTCTGCAATCCGCCGGAGGCTTAACATTTCAGAAGGGGCTTGTCACCCGCTACTGAAACTATTTTATTTCCCACCGCTTAGCGCTCTGCGCGCTTGAAGCGGGGGACTTCTTCTGAAATGTTAAAAATGATTTACAATTTCCTGACATTTTTCCTTGTCATCTAGTAATAAAAACAATATAATATAGATATTATGAACCGATGAATGTGGAGGTGTAATTTTGAATAAAGACACAACGGAATGGATTCATTCCATGCTTCAGACGATTTCCATCCCATCTGAAGATATTCCGAATATCGACTTATATATGGATCAGATTACAACTTTTATGGATACAAGGCTGGCAGATTCCAAACGTTATCCGGATGATAAAATCATCACAAAAACAATGGTGAATAATTATACCAAAAATCATCTGCTTCCCCCATCCGTTAAGAAAAAATATTCCAGAGAACATGTATTTCTTTTAATTCTGATTTACCACTTAAAAAATATGCTTTCGATTTCCGATATACAAAGTCTTTTAGAACCATTATCTGACCACTATTTTCCAAAAGATAAGGAAAGCGGATTATCACTCAGGGATATATATGACAAGATTCTTGCTCAGACTGAGGACAAACATCCTTTTATTGAGAATGAGATTCAAAAGGATTATGAGAATTCCAGAAATTCCTTTGCAGAATATCCCCTGTCTCAGGAGGAATCAGAATATCTGGATGACTTTTCTTTTATTTATGGATTATGCTATGATATTTATGTCCGTAAACAGATGATTGAAAAAATAATTGACTATCGAAGAGAACAGAAAGCCCCTTTCGTTGAAAAGAAATCAAAGAAAAAATAAGGAAGTATAAGTTCCCAGACCAAACGAAAAATCCATTGTATAACATAATTATGACCTTGTTATACAATGGATCTCTTTTTTGAAAGCGTTATACTAATCTTCTGTATTTTCCGCAGCTTCACTCTTTTTTGCTTTTAATCGATCAATGACCAGATCGTAGCCGTCTGTACCATAATTCAGACAGCGGTTCACACGACTGATAGTCGCTGTGGAAGCGCCTGTCGCCTCGGCAACCTCATTATATGTGCGATGTTCTCTCAACATATTAGCCACCTCAAATCTCTGTCCCAGAGAAACCAACTCGTTAATCGTACAGAGATCCTCAAAAAATGCATAGCATTCTTCTACTGATTCAAGGCACATGATACCCTCTAATAATCTTTTTATTTCCGGCGTATGTACATTTTTTCCCATATTAAACACCCCTCTTAATACTATTATTTCTTGTTTCGCTCATAATTTATCTCAGTTGAAAAAGCCCCGCTTCTTTAAACGACACTTACTGCATGATTGCATGTTTCCGATTAATATACTCCTTGAATACCTCAACAGAACGATTCACTATCAGTTCTTCCGGAAAATTCACTTCACGAATCACTTCACTGGAAAAGTCGCGTCGTGCCACATCTGCAAACACATGGGAATCACTGTTCATAACCACAGGCTGTTCATACTCCTTACAGAGTTCCAACATCTTAATGATATTGTCCCGGGTATTCTTTCTCGCACCCATCGGATTCAAGGAGTTATTATTTACTTCAAGGAGCGTACAGGTTTCTTTAGCCGCTTCCACAATGGGTTCATATTCCAGAGGATATAATCCATCATCAGGATGCCCGATGATATCCACCATAGGATTGCGAATAGCTCCCAGAACCGCTTGCGTATTCTCTTTCCTGGTTCCGGGCAGAATGCACAGACTGTGAAGGCTGGCAATCTTCAGATCCAGTTGTCTGAGGGAATGCAGGTCCAGATCCACATGACCATCATAATCCAGAATATTTAACTCCACACCGAGCATCAGCTCAACACCACACATGGTTCGGGGAACTACTTTCAGATTATGAAAGTAAATATTATTACAGCTCCCCGGCATCATTGGGGCATGCTCGGTAATCCCCAACAATTTCAATCCTTTATCAAAAGCCGCCTTTGCCATCTCCATCATGGAATTATAGGCATGGCCACTGGCAATCGTGTGGGTGTGCACATCTAACAAATAATCCATTTATATTCCTTCCTTCTTATCTTATCATAGCTTTGTCAAATGCGAATCTCACAAAATATTCGCCACTGTAATTCAATACAGCTTTAACATTTCAGAAGAAGTCCCCCGCTTCAAGCGCGCAAAGCACTAAGCGGGGGGAAATAAAATAGTTTCAGTAAATCCCCTTCTGAAATGTTAAGCCTCCGGCGGATTGCAGAGATGCGCATTAGAAATTTGTCATGCTAACGCATGACGCGCATCTCGCAGCAAGAACGCCGAGGCGTTCTTAAATAGTATAACATAAACTGAAAGTTTTTTATAGTTTCTTTCTCAAAAAAGATTCGGGCCACCTCAAATGAGTGCAGCCCTGATTCCTCTTCGAGATTCGCGATTTAACCTAATTCCCGATAGGTTTTCTCCAGTGTTTCACAGGACATATGCAGCCTTTTCTTTTCTTCGGAACCCAGATTCAACTCAATGATTCTTCCAATTCCCATTCGGTTCACCACGCAGGGAATCCCGATAAAAACATCCTTTTCTCCGTATTCTCCCCGCAAAAGTGCTGAAACCGTAAGGACACTGTGTTCATTTCCCAGAATGGCTTTGGTAATTCTCGCCATTGCCATACCGATTCCATAATAAGTTGCTCTTTTTGCCTCAATGATTTTGTAGGCCGCCATTCGAACTTCCTCCTCTACTTCGAGGAGTTCCTGGAAGTGACAGCCTTCCGTCTCACTGCATAGATCAAAAATTGGCTTTGTAGACATCATCGCCTGACTCCAAGGCACGAATTCACTGTCACCATGCTCTCCCATCACATAAGCATGCATATTTCGGGGATCAATCATAAATTTTTCTCCGAGAAGATAACGGAGTCTGGCCGTATCGAGAGCAGTTCCGGTTCCTATCACTCTCTCCGGAGGGAATCCACTAATCTCGTATACAATTTTTGCCATGATATCCACAGGATTTGTGGCGACAAGAAAAATACCTTGAAATCCATTTTCCAGAATCGGATTCAAAATCGACCGGAATATTTTCCGATTCTCTTTCAAAAGCTCCAGACGGGTCTGTCCCTCTTTCTGAGGCAATCCTGCGGTCAGAACCACCAGATCTGCATCCTTACAATCCTCATAATTACCGGCATAGATTTCCATATTACCGCCGCTGAAAGCCACTCCATGGTTCAAATCCATGGCTTCTCCTTCCGCTTTTTTCTTATTAATATCAATAAGCACCAGCTCATCACATAAATTTTGATTCAGGAGTGCAAAAGCGTAGCTCATTCCTACCATTCCTGTTCCAACCAGCACTATTTTTCTTCGATCTGATCCTTTCATTAGAATAATTACCTCCTTATGGAGGTAGTATCCGTCTTTTCATTATATTTATACATTTACAGCCGGAAAGATAAACTTCCCGGCTGTATCAAATGTTTTATATTTAATTGGCCTCGTAAGGGCGCACACGGAGAAACAGACCGTTTTCATCGCATACCTTCTGACAGGCAGCCACTTCCTCTTCCCCAATGATATCGACCACCGTCATAACCACATTCGGCACATATTTCTGGCAATCCTTCGCAAAGGAAAGCATCGCATCGTAAGATTTCAGTCCGAAACGATTCCGGGTCACATCCAGATATTTTTGCGCATCGGAGGAATTGAGGCTGATGGACACCGTATCCACAATTCCTTTGAATTTCGATGCCGTTGCTTCCTCGAAAACCAGGTCCGACAGGCCATTGGTATTGACGCGAATCGGAATCTGTGGGTGCTGTTCCTTTAACCATGCGGCAATAGCGGTCAAATCATCAAAGCGCATGGTCGGTTCTCCGAATCCGCAGAAAATAATCTCTGTCACACCGGACCAATCATATTTTAAAAATTCATTTTCGACTTCCTCCACTGTCGGCTCGTCCTTCAGCCAGAGGCTGTTATGTTCATTAAACTCCTTTAAACTTCTCAGGCAGAAGGTACAGGAGCAGGAACAGCGATTGGTCAGATTGATATATATTTTATTGGGGAAACCATTCTCTCCCAAATCCGATAAATCTTTTTTAAAGTCTTCTAAATTATAATACACTCCATTTTTTACTGTATATAATATCATCTTCTATAACTCCTTTAAATATTCTTCAAAACAGATTCCATAATTCCACGGAAGATCCTGTCTGACCGTAAATTCGATGGCCTTATCCAGAAACTCAATGGCCCTTCTGACTGCCTTCTCAAAATCATCTCCCTGAAGAAGGGCACCGGTAACTATGGAAGAAAAAACATCACCCGTTCCGGAACGGTCTCCCCCGATTTTCCGGGTGGCAATTAATTTTGAGGTCTTATTTTTTTCGAAAACATAATTAAAAATCTGATTTCCCTGCTGAAGACCGGTAATCACAATCTTGTCCGGTCCCTTTTCCGAAAGCGCCTGGGTGATTTGCTCCAGAGATGGTTCCGAAAAATCTACACTGTGATAATCCAGATCCAGAATGCGACAGGCCTCTGTGAGATTCGGAGTCAGCACATTGGCATATGGAATCAGTCGTTTCATTTCCTGGCACAACTCATCCGTATAGGAAGAATACAGCTTTCCGTAGTCTCCCATGACCGGATCCACAACCACAAGGGTATCCTCTTTCTTAAACCGCTCAAAAAATTCCACTACCAGTGAAATCTGCTCCTCAGAACCGATAAAGCCGGTACTGATTCCGTCAAAATGAATCCCCGTCTCCTCCCAGCTTTGCATATAGGTTTCCAGATACGGGGTGAAATCATGCAGAAAATAATTTGGAAAGCCTGTGTGTACGGACAAAATTGCGGTCGGTACCACACAGCATTGTATTTTCATTGCGGAGATAATCGGCTGAGCCACCGCTGCGGAACATCGTCCAAAGCCTGTCACATCATTGATTACCGCCACTCTTTTTTGTCTTTTCATAAAAACCTCCAGTGAAAATTTAACGAAGATATCATATCACAAACCTTTTCCTTCGAACATAACCAATCTGATTTATTTTCAGATGCCAATCCTCTTCGAAATTCGCTATTATAAGGAATAAAAATGTGGTTTGAACTCCCCATCATCGTCAAATTCCAGAACCAGAAAGGTTGGACAAGGTGGATTCTGCCTTGGCAATGCGATGCTTCCGGGATTCAGCATCGTCACTCCTTCTTCTCCATAAACCTGATAAGCCGGGCAATGGGTATGACCGTAAAATACAATGTCCGCCCCCATTTCCAATGCATAATCCAGTAATTCTTCATCACCCCAGTTAACGCCACGATGATGTCCATGGGTCACCAGACAGACATGTCCTTCAAATTCAAAAATATCTTCACTGTCTGCCGTAAAATTATAATCACAATTGCCCTCTGCCAGATAAACCGGGCAGCCTACCATCCCACGAAGCTCATCGACGGAAAATTCCGAGTCTCCGCAATGGACCAGTGCATCAAACTTTCCTTTAAATTCTTCCAGCACAAAGCTTAAATTCGACATGTTTCCATGATTATCACTCACTACCAATATATTTTTTGCCATTTTTCACCGGCATCCTTTCTAATCTTTATTATCCATGTTTAATTGACTACTATTTCCCTATATTATATCTGATTATACTTGATTTCAACAAAAAAAGAAACTATACTATTAAAAACACAATTTTTCTGGAGGATATTATGACACAATTAACGGACCCGATTGCCGTTTTTGATTCCGGCATGGGCGGTATCAGCGTTCTGAAAGAAATGGTTCGCCTGATGCCGAAAGAGGATTTCATCTATTATGGTGATTCAAAGCACGCACCTTACGGCACCAAAACATTACAGGAAGTGCGCGAGCTTACCATTGAACATATCAGCGATTTGATTAAACATAAACACGCAAAGGCCATCGCTGTTGCCTGCAACACCGCAACCAGTGCGGCTGTCCGCATTTTGCGGGAAATGTATCCTGACGTTCCCCTTGTAGGTGTGGAGCCAGCCATCAAACCTGCTGTCATGGCATGCGAAGATCCAAAGGTTCTTGTCATGGCAACTCCCATGACTTTACACGAAGATAAATTTCATCATCTGGAAGAGCTCTACATCAATCAAGCGGACATCTATCCTGTTCCCTGTCCCGGTCTCATGGAATTTGTAGAGCAGGGCATTCTGGATGGCGAGGAACTGGACAGCTTTTTAAAAGAAAAAATCGACCCATATATGGACAAGGGTATCACCGGCATTGTGCTGGGTTGTACCCATTATCCCTTCGTCCGCAAACGAATCCGTGCCATTGCCGGACCTTCCATTGAAATATTTGACGGAAGTCTGGGTACCGCACGAGAGCTGCTCCGAAGGCTCACCGTTGCCGGCCTGAACCGGGAGGATGACCATGTGGGTCAGGTCACCTTTTTAAACAGTTCCGACGATCCGGACAAGCTTAAACTTTCCAGATATCTCTTTTCCAGAGAAATCTGATAATCGTTACGCAAATCACCCCGACAAAGATTCCGGCTATGAAACCAGGCCAGCAATCTGTCGGGGTTCTTTTTTCATTATTTCAAGAACGCCTCAGCGTTCTTGCTGCGAGATGCGCGTCATGCGTTAGCATGACAAATTTCTAATGCGCATCTCTGACTTATTAATATACAATAATCTCATAGGAGCGTTCGAAGATTTCTCCTGCCTTCAGCACATTGATTCCATTTTTCTCTGAAATATCTTTATCAAAGCCTCGATTATCACAGCGACCGCACCAAGGTTCCAGGCACACATAAGGTGCTCCCGGTTTTGACCAGATACCAAAGTTCGGAAATCCGTCACATTTTATTCCAACATATGGAGAGCCATCCGGCATGGCGATAGCTGCATATTCAATCTGTGTATCATCAAACACCAATGCGTCATGATCAAACATATCTTCCTGAATCTGATACTTGTGATCCGTTAACGGCAATGGATAGGTCACATCTGTGATTGCCGTACCACTGGAAGTGTCCAGCAGAATATAGCTAAGTTCTTCTTTGTCATCGGCAAACAGCAGATAATAATCTCCCAGCTTCGTATCCGGAAGAACCGGCACCTGAAACGCCGGATGACCGCCAATGGTAAAATACATGGTATTTTCTCCCTGATTGACCACCTTCCAGCTGACTGTCAGATGTCCTTCCTTAATACTGTGGGTGATATCCAGCTGAAAATCAAACGGATATTTCTCCTTCGTTGTCTCATCTGCTACCAATCGATGAGTCACGGAACCCTCATCTGCACTTACCACCGTAAAATCCATATCTCTGGCAAAACCATGCTGTCCTGCCGGATAAGTTTGCCCCTGATATAAATACTTTTTGTCAAAATGCTGCCCTACATTTGGAAAAAGTACCGGTGCATGGCGGCTCCAGAAAGCCGAATCTGCCTGCCACATAACCTCTCTCTGATTCTCCTTATCAAAAATGCTGACTAACTCCGCACCATGATTGGCAATTGTCACTTTGATTTTTTCATTTTCCATCGTATAACTTCCCATCGTTATCCCCCGTTCTAAAATGTATTATATTAAGAGATTATATCATAATTTTAGGAAAGATGGAATGCCAATCACGGAGACTCATCACAGTAGGGATTATCAAACACCTACTGTGTTGAAAATTCGGTTGTCACAAGGGTATCATAGTCCACCCGTTTCTCCAATTCTCCTGCTTCCTCCAGAATATCCTGAATAAGTGTAAAACTGTCCTCTTCAAAATAAGTGTTGGTCTTATAGGTATCCTGCTCTTTATATCGATCAATAATCTTTGCAATCGTTTTCTCATCGGTATCCGTAAACTGTGGTGCGATCACCTTTGCAATCTCTTCTGAAGTATGCTCTGACACATATTTCTGTCCTTTTTCAATCGCTTTTGTAAATGCCTGCAGGAGATCCTTGTGGACTTCCAGATAACTCTTGGTGGTGCTGTAGGCGGTATACGGCACATATCCACTCTCTGTTCCCACCGAAGCAACCACATATCCTGCTCCCTGCTCCTCGATCAATGTGGCAGCAGGTTCAAATTCCGCGGTAAAATCCCCGGTTCCGCCCACAAAGGCACCGGAGGTGTTGGCAAAATCAATATTCTGAACCAGGTTGACATCCTTCTGTGGGTCAATATTATGTTTCTTTAAAACGTACTCAAAAACCATCTCCGGCATGCCACCTGGCCTACCGCCAATGATTTCTTTTCCTTTTAAATCTTCCCATTTAAAATCATCGATTTTCTCCCGACTAACCAGAAAATTTCCTGCCCTCTGGGTGAGCTGGGCAAAATTCACTGCATAATCTGCACAGCCTTCATTATAAAGATAGATGGTGGCTTCCGGGCCCATGAATCCGATATCCGCATCGCCGCTGATCAGAGCAGTTGTGGTCTTATCGGCTCCGTAGCCGGTGGTCAGTTCCAGATCAATCCCTTCCTCTTCAAAGTATCCCAGCTCCATGGCCACATACTGAGGGGCATAGAAAATGGAGTGGGCAACCTCATTCAGTCGGATCTTCTGAAGACCGGCTTTTGATTTCTCACAGCCTGCCAGGCTGAAAGCCCCTGTGATAAGAACCAGCACCATCACTGCACATAAAAAAATATGGAATCTTTTCATATCCCAAAACTCCTGAATATGTTCTATCCTAGTTTATGCAAGAGAGATTGGGGAGTGACGATTTTTTCGAATGTTACATTTCTATGAAACTGTAACCCTACTATTCTGACTGTAAATGAAAAAATTCATCATTTTTATGGTAAAATTACAATATCTCGTAAAAAAATGAACAAAAAACAATCAAAATCGTGATAAATCATAAGGTGGGGGTATTATGAAATTTGCGAATCGTACAAAATTAGTATTGGCAGAGTCTATTAAGGAATTGATGGAACACATTCCATTGGACAAGATTACAGTTACTCAGATTGTCAATAACTGCGGTACCACAAGGCAAACTTTTTATCGGAATTTTAAAGATAAATATGATCTGGTGAACTGGTATTTTGATCTGATTGTTCAGAAAACGATTCATCAAATGGGAATCAGTCTCACTCTACAGGAAGGTCTGGTCAAGAAATTTTCTTACATGGTTGAAGATAAGGCATTTTTCAGCTCTGCATTAACATCATCGGATTATAACAACTTGATGAATTATGATTATCAATGTATTTGTAATTTCTATCGCGAGGTCGCTCAAAGAAACGGAGATTTGAATGAAGAAATTCAATTTTTGCTGGAGTTTTATTGCCATGGTTCCATGGATATGACTGCGGAATGGGTAAGAAATGGGATGAAACTAAGCCCAAAAGAAATGTCGGAACGACTGATTCAGGCTTTGCCGGCAAAATTGGAGCCGTATCTCAGTACTCTTTCCCAATGTAAATAATCATTCTATCTTTCATCAAATAGTTACAGATTTATCGAGATGTAATTTTTTGAATCATATCACATTATCTGACACAAAAAATTACAAAAACCATGAAATGAAATCTTAATTGACAAAAGAATAACGGTGTGAATTGTACTTTCTTTTCCTTTCATTTATTCTATAGTTAACAAAAAAACTGATGATTTCACAATATGAAGGAGGAGAAAAATCATGTATGACATTCCAAAAACCGCAAGGATCTCTGTGTTAACCGGCCCGAAAAAAATTGAAATTCTGGAACTTCCTGTCCCTGAGATCAATGATGATGAGATTCTCGTTAAAGTGGAGCAGACAGGTATCTGTGGTACTGATGTTCATGAATACAAGGGGGATCCTTTCGGATACATCCCTGTAGAATTAGGACATGAAGGTACAGGTACTGTTGTAAAGCTTGGTAAGAATATCACCACAGACTATTACGGAAAACCTTTGGCTGTTGGCGACAAGATTGTAACCGGTCTAAAACCATGTGGTCAGTGCGACACCTGTAAAAATGATCCGGAACATATTCATCTTTGTGAGGGTGGCGAAATCTTTGGATTGATGCCTGGTGAGGAATCTTACAAAAACTTCAATGGCTGGTTTGCTGAATACATTAAAGTAAATGCCGACGGTGTTGTTTTTAATGTCAGTGATATGGATGTGGATCTGCGTACTTTGATCGAACCATGTGCGGTTGTAGTCCATGCTGTCGAAAAAGCAAAAGAAATCTTTAACTTCAAGCATAATTCCTACGTTTTAGTTCAGGGCTGCGGTCCGATCGGCCTTCTTCTTCTGACCACAGTTCGTACTATGGGCGTCCGCAATATCATTGCTGTGGATGGAGATGAGAATCGCCTTAATATGGCGAAAAAACTTGGGGCTGCTTATACTGTAAACTTCATGACAGAAGATGCACTTGCCAAAGTAATGGAAATTACAGGAAAAGGTGCTGATATGGCATTCCAGTGCACCGGTTCTCCTAAAGCTGCAAGCACAGTTTGGAGTTATGTAAAACGAGGCGGTGCTATGTGCGAGCTTGGTTTCTTCGTTGATAATGGCGATACAACCTATAATCCTCACAAAGACATCTGTAATAAAGAAATCAAAGTTACCGGTTCCTGGACCTATCAGTCCAAAGACTGGATTCAGGCTTGCGAAGTATTGAAAGAAGCACAGAAAAACGGACTTCCGGTGACGGAGCTCTTATCCCACAAATATGCCCTTGCTGATATCAACGAGGCAATGGAAATGAATATCAGCATGCAGGGTCTGAAAATTGTCGTAATGGGAGAATAATACAATTTAGCCATAATCCATTATTACAGAAAAGGGGCTGTCGCACCAAAAACAGCCCTCCCCTATGGCAGTGATTCATGGATTGCATGGAATCGCTGCCATATTTTTATGAAAAAAGCTGTTTTTGTTTCCATAGGTTGTGGCACAGCAAAAGAAATATTTGCAAATAATTGACAACCATCTGATACCACACTAAAATATTGGTATGAACTATGTTTGGAAGGGGAGTATGTATCATGTATTGTAAAAAATGTGGAGCAGAAAACAAAGAAAATGCGAATTTTTGTTGCAAATGCGGTAGTCCATTGGATTTTAATAACAAGAAAACAAAGAAGTTGACTGATAAACAGAAAAATAAGAAAAAGAAAAATAAAGGGATATATTTTGCTATCTTTGCGGTTTGCCTCATTGTTGCAGGAATGGTTTTTCTGATACAGACACAGATCAGGAAACAAAAAGAGATAAAACAGGCGGTACAGGTCTGTCTGGATGATTTACAACAAAAGAACTGGTCGGATTTGTATCAAGAAAGCGATGCAACTAAAGAAGAGATGGAAGCTTGGAGCGAAGATGTTCAAAAAGCATTGACCGGCGAACAGAAGGAAGGAATCATAGAGGTAGTAAACCTGATTGCAGACCATGCGCAGATTGATGGAAAGGTTTCTTTTGGAAGAAAAAAGGTCACATATACCGTTACAATTCCGGACTTTACCGATTTTATGAAAAGTATTGACCTGGATCGTATCAACACAAAAGAAAAATTGATGTCTGAAGTAGAAGAATATTTAGCTGAGACAGAGCCAAAAACAACAAAAGTAGAATTGGAATATAAGAAGACAGACGGAAGCTGGATGACGAACTACATGGATAAAGCTTTTATTCATGCGGTTACCGGTAATCTGTTAATAGGATATATGGAATCAGAACAAAAAACAGAAATTCAGAACATGCTGGAAAATAATTTTAAGATGGTATATTGGGATTTTCTGAAAGAAAATAGCGCGGACAATGCCTATTTTAATCTTACCGATATTGATGGTGACGGAATACCGGAGTTGTTAACAGCAACAGAGGACCATTTGTATTATAATAACCAGGTGAATGGAAAGTGTGCTGCTACCGGCTGTACCTTGTATGCGTTTTTAGGTGGAAGTGTGAAAAAACTGGTATATGGAGAAAGCCGATATTGTTATCCGATTTTGGTTGAGAATAACCAACTGATGTTTCCGCAAAGAATGAAAGGACTGGTGGTTTCTTTAGATCATGGAACCCTCGTCGGATATGGGGAGTATTATGAAAAAATGACTGATGTGATGTATCAGGTTGATTTAAAGGAGCTGAATTTGGAAGATGGATTTCTGGAGGGAAGCTTCTGTTTAGATGCTGATCCCAGTCAGGTAGGAGTACCAATAGAGGATTTGGGATATAATTTCTATTTTTATGAAGATGATAACGGCGCTATTTTGGATTTTGAAGAAAACAATGAAGAAAATCGCCAAAAGAATTTTTTGATTGAGATGGAAGAAACAAGCGACTCTTCATCACAGGAGACAGGCGGATATGGACTGGAAAAAATCAGTTCATAAGAAAGAGTCAGTCCTATAAAATCAACACAACCTTCTGTATTATCAACCTATTTTCTGGAAGATGTATCTGATACAATACTATAAAAGCAAAGGCTTTTGACCCTAATGTTATTTGAAGGAAAGAGTTGATAAAAAATGAAAACCGTAATCATTCATGGACAAAGTCATAAGGGCAGTACCTGTATGGTGGCAAGAGAACTTGCCAATAAGGTGGGTGGAGAAGTTGCAGAGTTTTTTTTACCGGATGACTTTCATCATCCCTGCAAAGGCTGTTTTGCCTGTTTTCAGACAGAATTATGTAAATGTCCCCATTATAAAGATCTGGAATCTTTGGAGAAAGCAATTTTAGATGCAGATCTTATTATATTAGGAAGCCCGGTCTATGTATATCATGCTACCGGCCAAATGATGAGCTTTCTGGATCATTTTGGAACATGGTGGGTTATTCATAGACCGATGCCTCAAATGAGCAGGAAACAGGCTGTTGCAATTAGTACCGCTGCCGGAGGAGGCATGAAAACCACAGGAAAGGATATGGCAGACAGCCTTGAAATGTGGGGGATTCATAAGGTGTACCGGTTAGGAATTGGTGTTCAGGCGACTTCCCCTGATGAGATTCCCGAGTTCATTAAACAAAAGATTCACCAAAAAACAGATAGACTGGCTGAGAAGATTCGAAAAAATGCAGGAAAACAGGGCTGTAACCTCCGAGCAAAGAAATGGTTTTATCTGATGCGTTTTGCTCATAAGCATTTTGCGCCGATGGAACCGGATTTTACTTACTGGGAGAAACGAGGCTGGCATGGAAAAAAACGGCCATGGAAAGATTAGAGGCGGGAAAGGAAGCCTCCGTTGAAAGGAAAGTTTTGAAAAAGAAATACGATTTTTTTATAAAACCTCTTGTAACATTATATACGCTAGGTTATAATGGACAGGTAAATAGGAAGTGTTCTTCAGGGCGGGGTGAAAGTCCCCACCGGCGGTATAGTCCGCGAGCCGAATGGCTGATCCGGTGACCAAAGGAAGACATAAGTAAGATGTCTTGGAATTCCGGAACCGACAGTATAGTCTGGATGAGAGAAGATCGATCGTTAGAATGGTTTATGTCGCGTATCATGCCCTGAGTTTATTTTGGACTCAGGGTTTTTCTTTTGTACAGCCATTCTAAAACCAGTCAATCTTATCACAAGAACAGATCCTTGACCTGATGAATGGGAAGAAATCCCGGCAAGATTACATGTATGAATAAGGAGATGTTACGTATGAGTACAGCAACAGCAAAATCAACAAAAGGCAGTATATCAACCAGACAGATCGCAACCGTAGGTATTTGTGCCGCTATTTCATTTGTCTTAATGTTTGTGAAATTTCCGGTTGCTTATCTGGGATTTCTGGAACTGGAGTTAAGCGATGTGCCGGCAATTATTATGACTTTGATTTACGGACCGGTTTCCGGAGTATTTGTGGAATTGATTAAGAATATTCTTCATCTGGCAACAACCAGTACAGGAATGTCCGGAGAGCTTTCCAATTTCCTGGTTTCCCTTGGATATGTAGTACCCCTTGGACTGATAGTTCGTTTTGGAAAAGGGAAGAAGAAGCTGCTTACCGGTATGGCAGCAGGAACCCTTGGCTTGATGTTCATGGGAATGGTTGTGAACTACTTTGTTACCGTACCTCTTTATATGACTTTATTTGGAAGAGAAGCAGTTCTTGGTATGGTACAGGCTACGATTCCTGCTGTAAAAAATGTAGGAAGTCTGGTAATCCTGGGAATTACCCCATTTAACCTGGTGAAAGGAATTATTATTTCTGTAGTTTCTTATTATTTGTATAAGGTGTTAAAAGATAGAATTTAAACGAATGTGATTGTATATTTTTCGTTGCAGCAAAGTGTATATTCGCAATCCGCTTTGCTGCTTGCTCATAACCGAATTACTGCTTCGCAGTTTATCAGGAGGGGCTTGTATCCGACCTGATACAAGTAAGTCCCTACCTACTACTTCATGCTTTACGTATTTGAAGTGGTAGGTAGGGACTTTTTTTATGTAATCAGATGGAAGATGACTCCTGCGATAAAACTCGTGAGCGAGCCTTGAATAATATTATGAGCTGTATTTGGAACTTGATTGATTTTCTTTATTTTACAACAGCTCCTTTACGATATTACTTGTATTTTTGAACGATATCGATTACAATACAATTAAATTCGGTCAAAAACAGTCAAAAAACAGAGGGAAATGTTTGATTGAGTTGACTGAACACGAATGAAAATGAAATATTTTAAATGTTTTTGAATGAAAATGATTGACTTTGAATGGAAATTGTGATATGGTAAAGGAGAAGGGAGGAAAACATGTTAACTGAAGAAAGACATCAACTTATTTTAAAATATCTGGCAGAAGAAAAAGCTGTGACGGTGACTGAACTTACCGGACTTTTACAGGCTTCTGAGTCGACCATACGAAGAGACTTGAATACCCTTCATCAGCAGGGCAAACTGTTGAAGGTGCATGGAGGAGCTACGTTAAAGGAAAAGGCAGTGACTACGGTGGAATATGACATGAAGACCAAGTCAGCTTTGAATCTTGCAGAGAAGAAGCGGATTGCAAGATATGCAGCTAGTCTGATTGAAAAAGACGATTTTGTCTATATCGATGCAGGGACAACTACAGAACTTCTGGTTGATTATATCGATCAGCCGGCAGAATTTGTGACCAATGGAATCGGACATGCCAGAAAGCTGGCAATGAAAGGGTTCCGGGTTCATATTTTAGGCGGTGAATATAAATTATCGACAGAGGCCATGATAGGAATTGAAGCTGTTCAGGCATTGGCGGCATATCATTTTACAAAAGCCTTCTTAGGGACGAACGGGATTTCAATCGGCGGAGGATACAGTACTCCGGATACACAGGAAGCCTGTGTAAAGGGAGAGGCAGTAAAAAAAGCCTATGAATCATATATCCTGGCCGATCATACAAAGTTTAACATGGATTCCAGAATTACATTTGCCCGGTTGGAAGATGCGAAGATTATTACAGATCAGAAACCGGAGCAGAATTATGAAAAGTATACTGTAGTAAAGGAGGTCCAGGAATGATTTATACCGTTACCTTTAATCCGGCGCTGGATTATGTTGTGAAAGTAGATGATTTTCAGACGGGAATTGTAAATCGTGTATATCAGGAAAGTATATTTTTTGGTGGAAAAGGAATTAATGTCTCTGTTGTATTAAAAGAATTGGGCTATGATAGTGTGGCTCTTGGTTTTACAGCAGGATTTATCGGGGAAGCCATTGAAAAAGGAGTGGAAGCCCAGGGAATCAGCTCTGACTTTATCCATCTCAAAGAGGGTATGTCACGGATTAATGTGAAGATGAAATCTCAGAATGAGACAGAGATTAACGGACAGGGTCCGAATATTACGAAAGAAGCAATTGATGCTCTTTTTGCAAAGCTGGATTCTTTGAAAGAAGAAGATGTACTGATTTTAGCCGGAAGTATTCCAAGTACTCTGCCGGAAGATATTTATGAGCAGATTATGGCGAGACTTTGTGACAAAGGAATCCGGATTGTTGTAGATGCAACAAAAGACCTTTTACTCAATGTGTTAAAATATCATCCGTTTTTGATTAAACCAAATAATCATGAACTGGGAGAAATGTTTGGTGTGACCTTAAAGTCTGAGGAAGAGATTGTATTTTACGCAAAAGAACTTCAGAAAAAGGGAGCAAGAAATGTACTGATTTCCATGGCAGGCGATGGAGCGATTCTGGTGACAGAAGAAGGAAGCGTTCATCAGATGGGAGTACCTAAGGGAACCGTTATCAATTCGGTTGGAGCCGGAGATTCCATGGTAGCAGGCTTTATGGCAGGATATTTGAATACCAAAGATTATGAACAGGCATTAAAACTTGGAACTGCATCCGGAAGTGCGACAGCATTTTCAGAAGGACTTGCGGTAAGAAGTGAGATAGAAAAACTTCTGGCTGTTCTTTAAATAAAAAAACTGGAATAGGAGGATTTTTTTATGAAAATCACAGATTTGTTACACAAAGAAAGCATTTTGCTTGGTGCTTCCGTAGCAGACAAAGCAGAAGCATATGACAAGTTAGTGGATTTAATGGATGCATCCGGTAATTTGTCTGACAAAGAAGAGTATAAAAAAGGAATTTATGCGAGAGAGGAACAGGGACCTACTGCAATCGGTTCCGGAATTTCCATTCCTCATTCCAAAAATGCAGCGGTAAAAGCTCCGGGTCTGGCGTCAATGACAGTTCCGGCAGGTGTTGACTGCGATGCATTGGATGGAGATGTTTCCAATCTGTTTTTTATGATTGCCGCCCCGGCAGAAGGCTCTGATGTTCATCTTCAGGTTCTTTCCAGATTGTCCATGCTTTTGATGGATGAGGAATTCCGTAAAAAACTTCTGGCAGCAAAGGATAAAGAGGAGTATTTAAGCATTATTGATGCCAAAGAGAAGGAAAAATTCCCGGAAGAAGAGGAAGCAACAGCTCAGGTGCCTGTAGCCAATGAGGAAAAGAAAGAAGGATACAGGATTTTAGCCGTAACAGCCTGCCCGACAGGAATTGCCCATACCTTTATGGCTGCAGAAGCTTTGGAGATGGCCGGAGAAAAGATGGGCTATCCGTTAAAAGCGGAAACTAACGGTTCCGGCGGTGTGAAAAACAGACTGACCAAAGAAGAGATCGAAGCCTGTGATGGTATTATTGTAGCAGCAGATAAAAAAGTCGAGATGGCTCGTTTTGAAGGAAAACCGGTGATCCAGGTTAAAGTTGCAGATGGAATCCATAAGCCGGAAGAATTAATTCAGAAAATCATCGACAAAGATGCTCCGATTTACCATCATGACGGAGAAGGAGCAAAAGAAGAGGAAGGCGGAGAAGAAAGCCTTGGAAGAAGCATCTATAAGAATCTGATGAACGGCGTTTCCCATATGCTTCCATTTGTTATCGGTGGCGGAATTTTAATTGCCATTGCGTTCATGTTAGATGATTATTCCATTGATCCATCCAATTTTGGTATGAATACCCCGATTGCAGCCTTCTTTAAAACCGTAGGTGGAACTGCATTTAACTTTATGCTTCCGATTCTGGCCGGATATATTGCCATGAGTATTGCTGACCGTCCCGGTCTTGCAGTTGGTTTTGTAGGCGGTGCTTTAGCTTCTTCCGGTATGACATTTGCAAATCCGGCAGGCGGCGTAAGCCCTGGATTTTTAGGTGCTTTGTTTGCAGGTTTTGCAGCTGGTTATCTGGTATTAGGCTTAAAGAAAATTGCAGATAAGGTCTTACCGGATAGTTTGGAAGGTTTAAAACCAATGCTGATTTATCCGGTAGCAGGTATTTTATTGATCGGTGTTATTATGTGTCTGGTAAATCCACTCATTGCCATGGTAAATACAGGACTGAATAATTTCCTTTCTTCCCTGAACGGCAGCAGCAGAATTGTGCTTGGTGCTATTTTAGGTGGAATGATGGCAATCGATATGGGCGGCCCATTTAACAAAGCTGCTTATGTATTCGGTACAGCTTCCATTGCATCTGCCAACTATCATATTATGGCAGCGGTTATGATGGGCGGTATGGTTCCTCCAATTGGAATTGCCCTTGCTTCCCTGGTATTTAAAAATAAATTTACGAAAAAAGACAGAGACGCTGCACCTGTGAACTTTATTATGGGACTTTCCTTCATTACAGAAGGAGCGATTCCATTTGCAGCAGCAGACCCAATTCGCGTGATCCCATCCTGTATGATCGGTTCTGCCGTAGCAGGAGCCTTATCCATGCTTTTTGGATGTGAACTTATGGCACCTCATGGCGGTATGTGGGTAATCGCAGTGATTTCTCATAGAATCGGTTATCTGGCAGCACTTGTGGTTGGTTCTTTGATTACTGCACTTTTGCTGGGAATTTTAAAGAAACCGGTGGAAGAATAGTAGAAGAGTAAACAAATAAAAGAAACGAAAAAAAAAGGGTGAGACCGGCAGTGTTTGTTGTATGGAACCTGCCGGGTTCATCCTCTTTTTTGTCTGATTGAATAATCTTGTCTTGTTCTGTAATAAAGAGAAGAAATCTATCTCTCAGGAACATGTTATGCTTCCGGAATATTTGCCTCTTTCATGATTTTTGTCATAATTGCAACTTTCTTTCCAAGAGCTTTGGCATTTTCGATTCCCATAGGGTCATCAAAAGTGCCACTTCCATCGCCGGGATTCCAACAGGATGCTCCTGCATAGATTCCGGATCCGCCGTTGCAGATGGTAATTCCCTGGGTGTTATAGAAGTTTAAAATAGCGCTGATGGTGGATTCCTGTCCGCCATTTCTAGTACCGCCTACTGCAATTGCTGCTCCTACTTTTCTCATAAAGAAATAAGGATCTTTGACACTGATCATCCAGGAAGAACGGAAACGGCCAAAGAAAGTAGCAAGTTGGGCTGTTACATTCATTTCATAGACAGGAGAAGCAATAATGACTCCGTCTGCCTCAAAGAATTTATCATATAATTCGGTCATATCATCTTCGTAAAGAGTACAGCGGTCTGAATTGTCTCTTAAGCATTTGTTACAATGAACGCAGAAATTCATTTTTCTGGCACGCAGTTCTACGATTTCAATTTCCACATCTCCCTGTTCTTTGGCAGATTCCATGGCTGCTTTTAATGCAGTATAAGCAGCTTTTCTACGTGGGCTTCCACAAATTCCTAAAATTTTGACCATAATAAGGCTCCTTTCTGACATTGTTTTGTTTTTACTTATATTTATGTATCAACCGGTTTGGCTGAAGGTTATTTTTTCTCGTTGAATGCCTTTAATATCGTTGCCGGATCAGCCGGTAAGTTGTCAATTTCCACATCCAGGGCGTTACAGATTGCATTGACAACAGCAGGTGCTGCCGGAACCACAGGAGACTCGCCCAAACTTTTGGCACCGTAAGGACCTCCCGGCTCGCCTTCTCCTTCTGCTACAAAGTCCAGATGGAGTTTCGGCATTTCTTTCGCCCGTAAAATGTGATATTTCTTCAGATTTGTGGTAAGAGGCCTGCCGTTTGGAGCAAATTCCATATTTTCACAAAGACCGTATCCAAGTCCCATCTGAATACCGCCTGCCAGCTGGCCTTCTAATGCCATCGGGTTAATGACGTGGCCCACATCATGGGCAGCAGAATATTCCAGTAAATCAACTTTTCCCGTTTGTGTATCTACCCCTACTTTTGCAATGTGAAGTCCATAGGAATTGGCGCCTCGCGGAGCAGGGTGAGTCACATAACAGCAAAGTTCCCTCATGCTGACACTCTGACAGTAAATCATCACATCCCGCAAAGAAGCAGAAATTTCAGGCTGGTCGATTCGGTATGCCCGGTCCTGTTTCAATTCAATGTTTTTTGGCTCTGTTTGTAAAAGCTTTGCTGCTTCAATCTGCAGTTCTTTTTTCATTTTTTCGGCAACTTCCAGTGCAGCACCGCCAACGACAAAGGTTCCCCGGCTGGAATAATCGCCAAGGTGCCACAGACAGGCATCCGTATCGGCTTCTATGGCGTCAATCTTTGACAGAGAAATGCCCAGTTCCTCAGAGATAATCTGCATCTGTACACCTACGTTGTCATTTCCCATGTCATGGGAGCCGGTATATAAGATACAGGAACCATCTTCGTTCATTTTAATCATAAGACTGGACACATCTCTATGGGCCCCAAAACAGTTATTTCCATGCACTCCAAGAGCAAGTCCGACTCCGATGCGATAGGTATCCTCATGGGTACACTCCTGTTCTTTTAAGGCTTCTTCATAATCAAAATGATGAAGTGCTTTGGTAAGACAATCTTTTGGACGTGGATTGCCATGAGGTTTGTGAAAACAAGAATCCAGACTGTCCGGGTCGACCATGTTTAACATCTGTAAATCCTTCATGTCCATATGAAGGAAGTTGGCAATCTTCTGAAGCTGGCGCTGCATGCCAAAATATGCCTGAGGAGAACCGTACCCTCTCATGGCACCGGCAATCGGTTCTACAGTGACTTCCAGTTTACCGCCAAAGCCGCCTCCGATGGCAGGCGCTTTCAGACGGATTTTATTATAAGGAAGATCAAAAATCTGGCTTAAAATGACGCGGAATCCAAAACTGTTCTGACAGGGGGTGTAAAGAGTCAGTTTATCGTCAAAGCCCCAGTCCGCAATGGCAACGTGAGGTTCCATGGCAGCGTGATGAATCGGCTGGGTGGTAAAACGGTCTTCAAAAATATAATCGGATTGGGCAAATCCCTCTTCCACATTGCCGGCATCTACAAAGGCCTTACCAACCACATTTCCCCCTTCATGAATCGGATAGGCGTCCTCTTTGATTGCCTCCTCCACATCCAGAATGACAGGCAGTTCTTCGTATTCCACTTCAATGAGACGGATTGCTTTTTCTGCAATTGCCAGAGAATCTGCAGCCACAGCGGATACTTTGTCCCCTGCGAAACGAATCCGGTCATCAAAGATCCGTTCTGTCAAAGGCAGCTCATGTTCAATAAATCGAACCGCACTGTTGAATCGGGTGGACGGAGTGTTCTTGTAGGTGGCAACGGCGCGGACTCCGGGC
>JALERO010000111.1 GCA_022764265.1 Eubacterium sp.
CTCATGGATGAAATGGACAGTGAGGGCGTTGTCCATATACAGATGGACCGACAGGAGCTGGCCGATTATCTGGGTGTCGCCAGACCTTCTCTTTCCAGGGCACTGATGAAAATGCAGACAGAGGGATTGATTGAGGTTCACTAAAACCAGTCAGGAACATGAAGAATTGCGTGCCAACATTCGTGAATGGGCAGAGCGTGAGATCAAACCAATTGCCTTCATGCTGGATCAAAATAACGAATTTCCCAGAGAACAGATTCGGGATTTTGCATCCATGGGATATCTCGGCCTGCCTTATCCGACAGAATACGGCGGCATGGGCAAAGACGTTTTAAGCTATGCGATCGCAGTGGAGGAATTATCCAGAGTGGATGGCGGAACCGGGGTTATTTTATCCGCTCACGTTTCTCTGGGAACCTATCCGATTTTTGCCTACGGTACGGAAGAGCAGAAACAGAAATATCTGATTCCGCTGGCCAAAGGGGAGAAGATCGGTGCGTTCGGTCTGACGGAACCCAATGCCGGCTCCGATGCCGGAGGCACAGAGACCACGGCGGAGCTCTGCGGGGATTATTATCTTCTGAATGGAGAAAAAATCTTTATCACCAACGGCGGTGAAGCTGATGTTTACGTTGTATTTGCAGTTACCACTCCAGGAATCGGCACAAAGGGAATCAGTGCTTTTATCGTGGAAAAGGGCTGGGAAGGCTTCACCTTCGGCGACCATTATGACAAGATGGGCATTCGTTCCTCTGCAACCGCACAGCTCCTGTTCAATAACGTGAAGGTTCCAAAGGAAAATCTTCTGGGCAAAGAGGGACAGGGCTTTAAAATCGCCATGTCCACCCTGGATGGCGGACGAATCGGTATCGCAGCACAGGCTCTTGGTATCGCACAGGGCGCTTATGAGGCTGCGGTTGAGTATGCAAAGGAAAGGGAACAGTTTAACGCACCGATCGCACAGCTTCAGGCCATTCAGTTTAAGATTGCAGAGATGGCCACAAAGCTTCGGGCTGCCAGATTCCTGGTTTACAGTGCAGCTGAACTGAAAGAACACCATGAGCCTTACGGTATGGAAGCGGCTATGGCGAAAAAATATGCTTCCGATGTGTGTCTGGAAATCGTTAATGACGCACTTCAGATTTTCGGCGGAAGTGGTTATCTGAAGGGTATGGCTGTAGAACGGGCCTATCGTGACGCAAAGATCTGTACGATTTATGAGGGAACCAACGAGATTCAGAATGTGGTTATTGCATCCAATATTCTGGGCAAAGCAGCCAAATCTTCCAGCGCTCCTGCCAAGAGTAAACCAAAGACTGCCGTTACCGGTGCCAGAAAGAAAATGCTTCTGAAAGATGGCACTGCAAAAGAAAAAGTGGATACTTTAGTTGCTGCATTAAAGGCAGATGGTCATGATTTCTCTGTCGGCATTGACATCGACACTCCAATCGCACAGGCAGAGCGGGTAGTCAGTGCAGGAAAAGGTATCGGAACAGAAGAAAATATGAAACTGATCCGTGATCTCGCCGCTGCAGCCGGTGCAGCTGTCGGTTGTTCCCGTCCGGTTGCGGAACAACTCCAGTATCTTCCGATTGACCGCTATGTGGGTATGAGCGGCCAGAAATTTACCGGCAATCTTTACATTGCCTGTGGAATTTCCGGAGCAGTACAACATTTGAAAGGAATCAAGGAAGCCTCAACGATCGTTGCCATCAACACAAATGCAAATGCTCCTATCTTTAAAAATGCAGATTATGGCATTGTCGGTGATGTCAATGAGATTCTTCCTCTTCTGACGAAAGCTCTCGATGACGGCAAACCAAAGAAACCAGCACCGCCAATGGTTAAGATGAAACGTGCTGTACCGGAAGAACCAAAGCCGGCACCGGTTGGACGATATGTATGTCTCGGCTGCGGCTATGAATTTATTCCGGAAAAGGGAGATGAGAGCGGAGATATCCGACCTGGAACTTCTTATAAGAATCTTCCTGAAGAATGGACCTGCCCGGATTGTGGTGAAATCAAAGCGAATTTTATCCCGGCATAATCATTTTCAGTTGAAAAGGAGGTAATACAATGAGTTGCGTCAGAAAAGTAACAGATGATTTATATTGGGTTGGTGTCAACGATAAACGATTACACCTGTTTGAAAATATTCATCCGATTCCACGGGGAGTATCTTATAACTCTTATCTGCTGATGGATGAAAAAACGGTTTTATTTGATACAGTCGACTGGTCCGGATGCCGGGAATTTCTTAAAAATATTGAGGAAGTATTGAACGGTGCTCCTCTGGATTATCTTGTTGTCAATCACATGGAACCGGATCATGCCGCTTCCATGGAAGAAGTACTGATTCGCTATCCGGATTGTATCGTCATCAGCAACGAGAAAGCATTTATGTTCATGAGACAGTTCGGTTTCCAAGTTGAAAACCGCAAAGAAGTGGTAGCCGAGGGCGATACCAAATGTTTTGGAAAACATACTGTCACCTTTGTGGCTGCTCCAATGGTTCACTGGCCGGAAGCAATGGTTACTTTCGACACCACAAACGGAGTTCTCTTCTCCGCCGATGCCTTTGGAAGCTTCGGTTCTCTTGACGGAAAGCTGTTTAATGATGAAGTGAACTTCGATCGTGACTGGATCGATGATGCAAGAAGATATTTTACCAACATTGTGGGAAAATACGGTCCATTTGTACAGATGCTTCTCCAGAAAGCATCCACGGTTCCAATCAAAATGTTTTGTCCTCTCCACGGTCCGGTATGGCGTACCGATTTAGGATATTTCATCGATAAACATGATAAATGGAGCAAATATGAACCTGAGGAGAAGGGGGTTCTGATCGTCTATGCTTCCATGTACGGAAATACGGAAGCAGCGGCTCAGAAGCTGGCATCCACCCTTTGTGAAAAGGGCATGACAAATGTTGCTGTCTATGATGTTTCCAACACGCATGTGTCCTATCTGGTTTCGGAAGCATTTAAGTACAGTCATATCGTTCTGGCTTCCGTTACCTATAACCTTAATATTTACCCGGTTATGTATGATTTCCTTCATCATCTGAAGGTGCTGAATTTCCAGAAACGTACCTTCGGTATTATTGAGAATGGAACCTGGGCGATTAAATCCGGCAGCTTGATGAAGAAATTCATTGATGAAGAGCTGAAAGAATGTCTTGTTCTCGGTTCTCAGGTAAGTGTCAACTCCATGGCAAATGAATCCAATGAGCCGGAATTTGAGGCTCTTGCAAATGCACTGATTGAATCTATCAATAAATAGCAGACAAGGGTTGGGGGCAGGCTAACAGACGACGGCGATGCCGATGACAGAAGTTTTTCGCCTCCACCTCACTCGGACAGAAATAGTATATGATATCAGACGGGCATTCTGGTATGAACTTTAATCAGTTCATACCAGGGGCTTCGCCCTAAAAATACAGAGTATAATGCGTCTTCTATGCAAGCACAGTCCGCATCATCTCTGTATTTTTTCTGCCCTGTTCTTTTTATCTGTCCGGTCTCACAGTCGTTCAAGAACGCCTCGGCGTTCTTGCTGCGAGATGCGCGTCATGCGTTAGCATGACAAATTTCAAATGCGCATCTCTGCAATCCGCCGGAGGCTCAACATTTCAGAAGGAGATTGTCACCCGCTACCGAAATTATTTTATTTCCCACCGCTTAGCACACTGTGTGCTTAAAGCGGGGGACTCCTTCTGAAATGTTGAAAAACTCCTTCATCGGCATAGGAGCCGTCTGAGGTTGGGGACAGTAAATGTATTAATCAGCTATTTGGGCCTGGCGTCAGCCTGGGCATCGACCGTCTGTCCGCCATACTGGGTTGAATAGTGACTGCATTTGCTAAAACATGAAATACGGTCAACGAATCATGTATTGAAAAATGACTGCATTCACGAAAATACAAATTGCAGTCAACAAACCATGCGTTTAAAAGCATGAAGGAGCGATTTCGGTCCCCTGTTTCAGGCACTGGCCTGAAGAGCATAATGGGTTTACATGGAGCGGCTCTGCTCTCAGACGGCACTTATCCGATTCATGGAGTTCTCTCGTCGACTTGTGAGACCGGACAAGTTGTCCATTGATAAAGAGGGCAGGTAAAACAGAGTGCTCACGCTCCGGGTGCTTGCACACAGGGAGCATGAGCATTTTGT
>JALERO010000002.1 GCA_022764265.1 Eubacterium sp.
GTCGTCTTCTATCTGAATGGTCAATTTCAATCCGCTTCGTTTCTGCTCCGCCTTTACAAAGCCTCTGCACTCTTTTTTATCATTCTTATCATATCGATATAAGTAAGAGAGTATTCTATGATAATCTGCCATGAAAACACTCCTTTTTTCACTAGTGTATTCAGACAGATTGCATTTATGACAAACCACAGAATGGAAACAGCAAGGGAGCAGTTACTCACAAAGCAGATCTGCCAGGCGGGCGAACTGGGCGAGATCCAGTTTTTCTCCCCTGACTGCTGCAGGAAGTCCCATCTCTTCCAGCGCCTGCACTACCTTTTCTTTTGGAAGCTGCAGTTCACTGGAATTATGGAGTCCGTTCTGCAAGGTTTTTCGTCTCTGATTAAAGGATGCACGAATCAGTTTAAACATAAAGGCGGGGTCTTTTACTTCCACCGGTTTTTTCTCATAGCGGGTCAGGCGAATTACCGCTGAACCGACAGCAGGTCTCGGCATAAAACAGTTCGGCGGTACATTTGCCACAATATATGGTTCCGCATAATATTGTACCGCCAGTGAAAGAGCTCCGTAATCTTTGGATCCCGGTCCGGTCTGCATCCGGTCCGCCACCTCTTTCTGCACCATAACCGTAATGGAACTTAAAGGCACTTCGCTTTCAAATAATCCCATAATAATCGGTGTGGTAATGTAATATGGAAGATTCGCCACAACCTTTATCGGCTTCCCTCCATTTTTTTCCTCTGCCAGCTTCTGAATGTCCACCTTTAAAATGTCATCATTGATCACCGTCACATTGTCGTAGGCAGAAAGAGTATCTTCCAGAATCGGAATCAGATTTTTATCAATCTCCACCGCCACAACCTCTCTTGCAGATTCTGCAAGATACTGGGTCATGGTGCCGATTCCCGGCCCGATCTCCAATACAAAATCATCCGGCCCGATCTCCGCTGCCGCAATTATTTTATCCAAAACATGGGTATCAATCAGAAAATTCTGCCCGAATTTTTTCTGGAAATTAAATCCATATTTTTGTAAAACCGCAATGGTTTCCTGTGGATTTCCTAATGTAGCCATATAGCTTCTCCTCTTTATTTATTCTGCAATGGAATATAACCGCATTGCATTTTCGTAAGTAACGCGTTCTACTTCTTCCGGGGAAATTCCTCTCAATCGGGCAATTTCTTCAACAACCATCGGCAAATATGCGGAGGAATTCCGTTTGCCCCGATATGGGGTCGGTGCCAGATAAGGACAATCCGTCTCAATCACAATATGCTCCAGTGGAATTTCAGCAGCAACCTTTTTTAAGGTTTTGGAATTCTTAAAGGTAACTACCCCACCAATTCCCAGAAAATATCCCATCTTCACATATTCTCTGGCCATCTCCACAGACCCGGAATAACAGTGGATCACTCCCCCTGTGGTTCCGGCATGCTCCGCCTTCATAATATCAAAGGTATCCTGAGATGCATCCCGGCTGTGAATTACCACCGGAAGATTCACTTCCTTCGCAAGCCTGAGCTGACGAATGAACCACTCCTTCTGCACCTCTTTCGGATCACTCATCCAATAATAATCCAGACCAATCTCCCCAACAGCAACAATCTTATCTCCGGAACAGAAATCTCTCATCTGCTCCATTCTCTCATCATTTAATTCGCTGACCTTACAAGGATGAATTCCCACCGTTCCATAAAGAAAAGGGACCTGCTTAATCAGCTCCAAAGTCTTTAATAAATCATCCCATCCATTGCTGATATTCACGACCTTAGCCACGCCGGCATCCTTGAGATGAGATAACACATCCATTCTATCCTCATCAAACTGCGCATCATCGTAGTGCGCATGGGAATCAAAAATCATGTCGAGTTTCCTTTCTTTTTTTCGGAAAAGGCAGACAGGAAAGCGGAGTCTGGAATACCAGACCCACTTTCCTGTCTGCCTTTATTCAACGTCTCAAGGGATCGGAACAGTTGACCATTACCGGCTCCAGATGGCTAATCTGCTCACCAGTTCCGACCCCGGTCTTGTCTATTCTAGCAGATTTCTGCTCCTGCCGGCATTTCCTTTTCCGGTACCATCAGAGATAACTCCCCATTTTCATCTTCAGCACAGAGAAGCATACCTTCGGAAAGCACGCCTGCCAGTTTCGCCGGTTTCAGATTCACCAGAACCATAACCTTCTTGCCCACCATCTCTTCCGGTGTGTAATGGGCTTTGATTCCGGATACGATCTGTTTTACCTGACTTCCGATCTTCACCTGAGAGCAGAGGAGCTTTCTTGATTTTTTCACCGCTTCGCAGGCAATGATCTCACCTACCTGGAACTGCATTTTTTCAAAATCATCAAAGGTGATCTCTGCTTTCGGTTCAATGTCAATGACATTTTCCTCTTCTTCCGGTTCTTCGCCGGTCTGTCTTGCGGCATACATTGCCTCTACTTTATCAAGAACTTCCTTGACATCCAGTCTTGCAAAAAGGATCTCCGGTTTAGCTACTACCTTTTTGCCGGATTCGTAGAGACCGAACATTTCAAGCTCATCCATAGTTCTCTCGGAAGAATTCAACTGAGCAAAAATCTTTTCTGCGGTCTCCGGCATAAATGGTGCCAGAAGAGAAGCACCAATGGTGATGCTTTCCACCAGATTATACAAAACAGTAGATAATCTTTCTTTCTGTGCCGGATCCTTTGCCAGAATCCAAGGGGTTGTCTCGTCAATATATTTGTTACAGCGTTTGAACAGATTGAAAATCTCTGTCATTGCATCTGCAACTCTCAATTTGGACATTTTATGAACAACTTTAAGTTTTGTGTCGAGAGCAACATCCATCAAATCTTTGTCAAATCCGTCAGTCACACCACAGTTGGCAACCACGCCGCCGAAATACTTGTTGGACATGGAAATGGTACGGTTTACCAGATTACCAAGAGTATTGGCCAGGTCAGAGTTCATACGTTCTACGAGAAGCTCCCATGTGATCACACCATCATTTTCAAATGGCATCTCATGGAGAACGAAATAACGAACCGCATCCACACCGAACAGTTCTACCAGATCATCGGCATAGATTACATTTCCTTTGGATTTACTCATCTTGCCGTCACCCTGCAACAGCCAAGGATGGCCAAATACCTGTTTCGGCAACGGAATGTCCAGAGCCATCAGGAAGATTGGCCAGTAAATGGTATGGAAACGGATGATATCCTTTCCGATCAGATGAAGATCTGCCGGCCAATATTTATCAAATAACTCATCATTGTTGCCATCGACATCATATCCAAGTCCGGTAATGTAGTTGGTCAGAGCATCCAGCCATACATAGGTCACATGCTTCGGATCAAAGTCTACCGGAATACCCCAGGAGAAGGAGGTTCTGGATACACACAAATCCTGAAGTCCAGGAAGCAGGAAGTTATTCATCATCTCATTTTTTCTGGATTCCGGCTGAATAAATTCCGGATGTGTATTGATATGCTCGATTAAACGATCTGCATATTTGCTCATCTTGAAGAAATAAGCTTCTTCCTTTGCCGGCTGACAAGGACGTCCACAATCCGGACACTTGCCGTCTACCAGCTGGGATTCGGTGAAGAAGGACTCACACGGAGTACAGTACATTCCCTCGTAATATCCTTTATAGATGTCTCCCTGATCATATAATTTCTTGAAGATCTTCTGCACCTGTTTTTCATGATCTTCGTCGGTAGTACGGATAAATTTGTCATAGGAAGTGTTCATCATATCCCAGATTCTCTTGATCTCTCCGGCTGTCTGATCTACAAACTCCTTCGGAGAAATTCCTGCTTCCTGAGCCTTTAATTCAATCTTCTGTCCGTGTTCATCGGTACCGGTCTGAAAACGAACATCATATCCTTCTTTTCTCTTAAATCTTGCAATCGCATCGGCCAGTACGATCTCA
>JALERO010000113.1 GCA_022764265.1 Eubacterium sp.
AGTCTTAGCTTCTTCTACGAATTTCTCTTCGATTCCGGAAGAATATACATCAGAACTGTCATAAATGATACCGATCTTGGTTCCAAGATTCTGTTCTTTGATGTACTGTGCGGAAGCAATACCCTGGTTAGGGTCTGTAAAGCACATCTGGAATACGTTATCATTCACGATAACATCTGTGGAAGATGCAGATGGTGTAAGTTCAAACATATTGTCCTCTGCAGTCTTATCAGCAACTGCCACACAAGGTGTTGTTGTTACACATCCGTAAAGAATCTGCATACCCCAGTCTTTTAATGTGTTGTAAGCATTGACAGATTTCTCTGCATCATGCTGGTCGTCCTGGAAATTGTACTCGATCTGTGCTCCATTGATTCCGCCTGCTTCGTTGATCTCATCAATAGCGATCTGAGCTCCGTTCTTTGCTGCGTTACCGTAAATAGCTGCCGCACCGGTAGTAGGTCCGATTCCGCCGATATAGAATGCATCTGCTTTCTTCTCAGCCTGTTCGGAAGAGCTGCCGCCGCAACCTGCAAGACATCCAACTGTCATAGCAAGTGCCAATACTACGCTGACTAATTTTTTCATCGTTTTTCCTCCTTGTATAATTAGGTAATATGTGAAAAAAGACATTCTTCTTTCTTATATTCAGAACGCCTTTATTCCTTCCTACTATATTACTACACTCCTGTCATAAAAGCAACATTTTTTCCTTCAAAGAAAAAGCTTTTTTTGAATAATTTTACTTCTCTTCTTGCATTTTTTCTTTTAATTAAAGGTATTCTTCCACAAAATCTGTGTGACATCGTAGTCTTTGCTCTGTTTTCATTCTTCCAGCTTCGGACATTCTACAGCCTGTTTTCCATTAAGACTGCGGATATCATCACACAGGGCGAGAATAGCTGAGGGAATATTCCCCTGCTCATCTTCAAAATACCTCTTTAACATACTGATATACTGAAAAGACATATTCTGAAACTGCTTTTTCTCCTGTTCGGTGCGGACTACCATATACTCATGCAGAGGCGTCCGCTTAAACCGTCGGTTCTGGTGATATTCATCTCTTCGTTCAATATATCTCTGTAAACTAAGGGCTTTATCTTTGTTATACGTGCCCTGTACACATTTTTTTGTGATCAGATAAAGATCCCTTGCATCACTTAAAGCATTGTGTTCTGTCCGATGCTCCATATCACAAATAAACTTCATATCAGAGAGACTTAAGACAATTCCTCTTCCAAATACTCTTTTTGTCAGTTTTTTCGTCAGATCCCGCAGTTTATTGATTACTTTTTTGTGTTTTCTGGATACAGATTTATGATTTTTTTCAACATCATTGCTTAATGTATTCGCGTCATTTCCCCAGGTAAAAATCTCGCGAACCGGATATTCCTGAAGAATCATATATAAAGACTGAAAAACCTCATCGTAAGAGGGTGCCTCATCAATTTCTCTCTGAGTGAGTCCTGTAAGGGACTTGCAATATCTGGTAAGACGAGAATTATAAATGGGACGAATCGGTGAATAATAGGTTTTTACCAGATTAAAATTTTTATCACAGATCACCAGTCCTACCGATATAACCTCACTTCCGTGACTTCTGTCGAAGGATACATCGGATTCCATATAACAGGTATATTCGGCATCAAAAAAAGCGTAATATTTTTCTTTATTTTTCTCCTCAATCGGCCTTTTTGTCATGGAATCCGTTTTCGAATAACTACGATTATTGTTTTTTCTTCTTTGATTATTATTTTTCATAGATCATATTCTTTCATTTATGTGACAGATTCTTCCTGGTTTTTATTGTTATTTCGAATCATCTGCCCCATTCTCTTAATAAGATAAAATTTCCGTACCATCCTCTGTGATCAAAATTGTGTATTCCCACTGAGCGGATGGTTTGCCGTCTTCCGTATAAATAGTCCATCCATCATCGGCATCCTGATAAACATCCGGCTTTCCCATATTTACCATTGGTTCGATGGTAAATGTCATACCCGGCACAAATAAAATCCCTTTTCCCGGTGTTCCGATATGGTTCACCCACGGATCCTCATGAAATTCCACCCCACATCCATGACCGCCAATTTCCCGGACAATGGTATATCCGTTTTCTTTCGCATGGTTATTGCAGGCAAATCCCATATCTCCCATGGTTCCCCACGGTTTTGTTGCCTCCAAAGCCAGATCAAGGCATTCTTTGGTCACACGAACCAGCTTTCTCTTCTCTTCAGATACATCTCCGATACAGAACATTCTAGACGCGTCACCATAATATCCATTGTAAATGGTCGTACAGTCCACATTGACAATATCCCCGCTTTTTAGTATCTGATCTTCCCTTGGGATTCCATGGCAGACCACATCATCCACGGAAATACATACACTTTTCGGATATCCCTGATAGTTCAGACAAGCCGGAATCGCACCAAGAGATCTGGTATATTCCTCAATTCTGGTATTCAGTTCTTCTGTGCTGACCCCTTCCTTCACAAATGGTGTGATATAGTCAAGAACCATGGTATTGATTCTTCCGGCTTCCCGAATTCCCGCAATCTGTTCCGGAGTCTTGATCATATGATGTTCCGGCACCTCATAACCCTTATCGGCATAAACCTTAATTTTCTCATCAAAAGCCATGTGGCATGCTTTATATTTCTTTCCACTTCCACACCAGCATTTATCATTTCTTCCCAGTTTCATCATTTTGTTTTCCTCGATTCTATTCTGCTTTTCTTCTCCATTTGTTGCATAGCAGAAAATACAACCTTTTCTCTGCTATGCAACAAATATGACGGATCATTCAAGACTCACTCGCCGCCTAAAAAAGTGGAAGTCATCTTCCATCTGATATAATCGCAAAGAAATCGCTGGCAAACTTTAGAATCATTTGCCAACGATTTTATCTTTACAATCAGATGATCCTCTTGCAGAATCTACTGATATTTATTTCTTAATTAACAGTGATTTTCCGGTCATTTCTTCCGGCTGTTCCATTCCCATCATTTCAATTAAGGTTGGAGCGATATCTGCCAAGCAACCGCCTTCTCTTAATGTATAGGAATCGTCATAATTTACCAGAATAAACGGAACCGGATTGGTTGTATGAGCTGTGAACGGAGCACCTGTCTCATAGTCAAGAAGCTGTTCACAGTTTCCGTGATCGGCACAGATGAACATCTGTCCATCTACTTCTTTGATTGCCTCAACTGCATTGCCCACGCAGGTATCCACGGCTTCCACAGCTGCGATTGCTGCTGTTTCCACTCCGGTATGACCAACCATATCCGGGTTTGCAAAGTTGATGATGATCACATCGTATTTGTCAGATTTGATGGCTTCCACCAATTTTGCTCCAACTTCCGGTGCACTCATCTCAGGCTGAAGATCATAAGTTGCAACCGCAGGGGATTTAACCAGAATACGTTCCTCTCCTTCATTCGGCACTTCCACACCGCCATTGAAGAAGAAGGTAACATGGGCATATTTCTCTGTCTCTGCAAGACGAAGCTGTTTTTTGCCGTTTGCAGCCAGGAATTCACCAAAGGTATTGGTAATCTCCACTTTGTGGAATGCAACGATCTTATTTGGAATCGTATTATCATATTCTGTGAAGCATACGTAAGTTAATGGGAAAAATCCCTGTTTTCTTTCAAATCCTGTAAATTCCGGATCACAGAGGGAACGGGTGATTTCTCTTGCACGGTCCGGACGGAAGTTAAAGAAGATAATGGAATCGTTCGGTTTGATGGTTCCCACCGGTTTTCCATCCTTTTCAATTACGGTCGGCAGAACAAATTCGTCTGTCACATCATTAGCGTAGGAGTCTGCAATAGCCTGAACCGGATCTGTTGCCTTTACACCCTCTCCGTAAACCAGTGCTTCGTATGCTTTTTCCACACGATCCCAACGGTTATCACGGTCCATTACATAATAACGACCTTCAATGGTAGCGATGGATCCGACACCGATCTCATCCATCTTTGCCACCAGTTCTTCGATAAATCCTTTGCCGGATGTCGGTGCTGTATCACGTCCGTCCAGGAAGCAATGTACACATACATCGGTCAGACCCTGTCTTTTGGCCAGTTCAAGCAGACCGTATAAATGGGTATTGTGACTGTGAACACCACCGTCGGATAAAAGTCCGTATAAATGTAATGTAGAATTATTTTCTTTACAATTCTTTACTGCTTCCAGAAATGCCGGATTCTCAAAGAAATCTCCGTCCTGAATGGATTTCGTGATTCTGGTCAGTTCCTGATATACGATACGTCCTGCACCCATATTTAAGTGTCCGACTTCGGAGTTACCCATCTGTCCTTCCGGAAGACCTACGGCCATTCCGCTGGCATTTCCCTTCACAAATGGGCACTCTTTCATTAATCGGTCAATGTTTGGAGTGTTTGCCTCATAAACAGCGTTTGCATTCTGTTTATCATTCAGTCCAAAGCCATCTAAAATCATTAAAACTGTAGGTTTTTTACTCATATTATAATCTCCTGTAAAAAGCTAGATTACCCGCGGAAAAGAATCCGCGGGCATAAAATCATAGTAGAGATCCACAATCGAAGGTTATGCCCCTCTCCTGCGGAATTTATTTATTGTAATTTACGATCTGTCCGAAATCAGCTTTGAGGGAAGCGCCGCCTACCAGACCACCATCGATATCTGCCTGTGCAAATAAATCAGGAGCTGTTTTTGCGTTAACACTTCCGCCGTACTGAATACGGATTGCTGCTGCTGTAGCATCATCATAGATTTCTGCGATACATTTACGAATTTCAGCACATACTTCCTGAGCCTGTGCTGTTGTAGCGGTTTTACCTGTACCAATTGCCCAGATTGGCTCGTAAGCGATCACTGCTGTTGCAGCCTGTTCTGCAGTTACTCCAAGGAAACCAACTTTAACCTGCTGACGGATAAAGTCCATGGTAACACCCTGTTCTCTCTGCTCTAAAGATTCACCACAGCACATAATAGGAGTGATTCCATGTTCGAAAGCCTTTAACATTTTTTTGTTAACGGTTTCGTTTGTCTCAGCAAAGTATTCTCTTCTTTCGGAATGACCGAGAACAACATATTTCACTCCAACATCTGTTAACATTGCAGGGGAAATCTCGCCGGTATAAGCTCCACTTTCTTCGAAGTACATATTTTCTGCACCGATTTCGATGTTGGAACCTTTAGCGGCTTCCATTGCAGGAATAATGTCAATTGCAGGAACACAGAATACCACGTCAACATCTTCGTTTGCACAAAGTGGTTTTAACATATTAACTAATTCAACAGCCTCGCTTGGAGTTTTGTTCATTTTCCAGTTACCAGCAATAATTTTTCTACGCATAATAATTCCTCTTTTCTTCTATTATGATTTCAGAGGCAAAGAATCCTTTGCCTCTTGTAATATCATTTTTATTTATCATTTGCTGCTGCCACACCCGGCAGTTCTTTTCCTTCCAGGAATTCAAGGGAAGCTCCGCCACCTGTGGAAATGTGAGTCATCTTGTCACCAAATCCTAACTGGTTAACTGCTGCTGCGGAATCTCCACCACCAATAATTGTGATTGCATCGATTTCAGCCAGTGCTTCTGCCACTGCGATGGTTCCTTTTGCGAAGTTTGGCATTTCAAATACGCCCATCGGTCCGTTCCAAACAACAGTTTTTGCGGATTTCACTGCATCTGCAAATAATGCTCTTGTCTTCGGTCCGATATCCAGTCCCATCTCGTCAGCTGCCATGCTGCCTTCCACTACACGGCTAGGTGCATCGTTATTGAATTCTTTTGCAACAACGGTATCGACAGGAAGTAATAAATTCACACCCTTAGCTGCTGCTTTCTCGATCATTTCTTTTGCATAATCAAGGTAATCAGCCTCTAACAGAGAAGTACCAACTTCAAATCCCTGTGCTTTTGCGAATGTGTAAGCCATTCCACCACCGATGATTAATGTATCAACTTTGTCAAGAAGGTTGTTGATTACAGAAATCTTGGAAGAAACTTTGGATCCACCAAGGATTGCAACGAAAGGTCTTTCCGGATTATTTACAGCATTGCCAAGGAAGTCGATTTCTTTCTGCATTAAGTATCCTACAACTGCTGTGTCAACATATTCTGTCACACCAACGTTGGAGCAATGTGCTCTGTGAGCGGTACCGAATGCATCGTTAACAAATACATCACAAAGGGAAGCAAGGTCTTTGGAGAATGCTTCGCCGTTCTTTGTTTCTTCTTTGCGATAACGGGTGTTCTCTAATAATACAACTTCGCCGTCTTTCATAGCTTCAACAGCTGCTTTTGCATTTGGTCCTACAACTTCAGGATCTGCTGCAAATTTAACTTCCTGTCCGAGAAGTTCAGACATACGAACTGCAACCGGTGCAAGGGATAATTCCGGTTTTGGCTCTCCCTTCGGTTTGCCCAGATGAGAACAGAGAATAACCTTTCCTCCGTCTGCGATTAACTTTTTGATTGTCGGAAGGGAAGCAACAAGACGGTTTTCATCTGTAATCTTGCCATCCTGTAACGGTACATTGAAATCACAACGTACAAGAACCTTTAAACCTTTTACATTGATATCATCTACTGATTTTTTATTCAGCATAAGTAGTAATCTCCTCTCGATTGTAGTATTCTTCTCCACCGGAAAATATTCCGGTAAACAAAGAAGGTCCGGTCCAAAAGACCGGACCCATGCATGGATCTAAATGATCAATTATAATCTTGTTAAATCAAATTATGCTAACTCAGCGAAGTATTTGATTGTACGAACCATCTGAGATGTGTAGCTGTTTTCGTTGTCATACCATGAAACAACCTGAACTTCGTATAAATCATCAGATACTTTGTTAACCATTGTCTGTGTAGCATCGAATAAGGAACCAAATCTCATTCCTACGATATCGGAAGAAACGATTTCATCTTCGTTGTAACCGAAGGATTCGTTAGCTGCTGCTTTCATAGCTGCGTTGATACCTTCAACTGTTACGTCTGTACCTTTAACAACTGCTGTTAAGATTGTTGTGGATCCTGTAGGTGTAGGAACACGCTGAGCGGAACCGATTAATTTACCATTTAATTCTGGAATAACAAGACCGATTGCTTTTGCAGCACCTGTGCTGTTAGGAACAATGTTAACTGCAGCTGCACGAGATCTTCTT
>JALERO010000012.1 GCA_022764265.1 Eubacterium sp.
AAAGATCTTCTGGCATGATGGGCCTTGCAGCACAAAATCGCCTGATGAATGGAAATATTCTTTTTCTGAAGCAGCACTTTTGTTTTCTCTGCATTTTCCAGAGTGTAAGTGGCTTCTGTCTCTTTCAGAATAGCTTCTTTGGGCACCCCGTTTTTCAAAAGAACCGTTTCTAAAAAGTCTGCCTCACAGTCAAAGTCCGTACCATATTTCTCTGCTCCTTTTTTTACACCCTGAAATCCCCCCTGAACCTTGGAGAAGCCGCCGGAGGGAATCAGGAGTGGCGCATATCCTTCCTGATATAGGCGCGCTGCCTCCTCTGTATGTTCCGGTCTGGCGCATCCTGGGATAAAAATCACATCGGACGGTTCTATTTCATTTTCCAGAAAAATGTATTCGGTTATATCTTTGATCTGTCGTTTATCTAATTGATACATGGTTCCTGCCTCTGTTTTTCCGTGTCATCTTTGAGATTCACGATTTATTATTTAAATTTTTTTCTTTTTTTAATTTCTTTTTCTCTTTCTCTTCCTGATCCAGTTTCTTTAACATTTTTTTCTCACCGGCTCTTTGTTTCGCTTTATAATTTGGTCGGATGATTCGAATCAGCATATGATAATTTTTCTTATTTTCCAGAAAATAATTTACTTCTGCTCCGTAGAAGATCATCGACATACAGAAATGCAGCCATAAAAGGAGAATCATGATTCCCGCCATACTCCCGTAGACCAGAGAAAAATTCGTAAAGTTATCCATGTAAAAGGAACAACCGGCGGAAACCACCATCCAGCCAACGGAAGCCACCAGGGCTCCCGGCCATTGTTTGCGGAAGCTGGATTCCCGCGCCGGCACAAATTTATAAATCATCATAAACAAAAAGGTCAGAATAATGATGGTCATGATGATTCTTTTATGCAAAAAATACCCTGCAAAGGTTGCAAACATCGGAAAGCGCCTTTTGATATAACGGTACAGACTATTACCGAACACCCACAAGATCAACATTGCGATGATCAGGAACGCAAAAATTACCGTATAAATCAGACTGAAAAGGCGTATCACAAAATAATTCCGATTATCATCGATATCATAAACGGAATTGAGCCCGATTACGATGGAATAGATCCCTCGTGATGAAGACCAGAGTGCTGCAACAATGGAAATCGTAAAGATAGATGCCTGGGTCTTCCGATATATTTCATTCACCAGACCGGTGATCATGGATCTTCTCTCAAAAGAAAGAAACTCCGTCAGAATATTGATAATATCATCCTTGGAAAAGGGTGCATATTTGGTCAGGGTCAAAAAGAAAATCATAAACGGAAACAGTGACAGCAGCATAAAAAAGGCGGACATGGCTCCAAATGCTGCCACATGATCATCATTACATTTCTTCACAAAATCCATGACCATTGAATACAAGTTCTTCACTCGATTTGGTATTCTCATAAATCTCCCCTTTTAAAATCGCGAATCTTGAAAAGGATTTGCGTGCGAGCTGCAGAATTCTATCTTTAATAACGAAACCAGCCGTCTCATAATCAATGAGACGGCTGTTCAAATGTGTGCCCAAAATGCCGTAGCCTGCAATTTTGAGTCCTAGCCTAAGCCAGGTGGGTGACCGCATTCGAATGCCTGACTTCCTCCGGTAATAACAAGGCCTGTCATTTCTTCGAAGATTAGGTTTCCCAAAATCAAAAATGTAGGTTCAAAATAGCAGGGGGTCTCGAACATTCCAGGCTACTTTACAAATACTATAACTTAATTGTATGCAAATTTCAAGAAATATATTTCAGCTGGATAAAAATTCTAGTCCAGAACCAGACTGCCATCAATTACATGATAATCTCTGTTTTTATGCTTCAGCAAAATTCGTTTCATGTAGTCCAGCAAATAATCTTCTCCTTTTTGGGAAAGCATTGTGAGAAGATATCTTGCAAGGAAATCCGTCTCCTCATCAATCAGCATCATCTGCCTTCCGTTCATATAGTATTCCAGTGCACTGCGATCTGTATACTTCTCTTTTAAATAATTTTTGCTGGCACAGATTCGATCGATCACCATCTCCGCCACATATTTTTTGGACATTTTCATTCCCACCAGCTTGCCGCTTGGATTGATGCTGTAATCGATCCAGTACTCAAAATGATGGGGATTTCTGCCCTTATGGTGAAGCCATCCTCTGGAACATTTCTTCAACTCCTTTTCCCGATTAATCGGACTGCGATCTCCCTGAAAATAAATTACACCAGGAATAAATTCCACAGGATTGTATTTCGACAGATCATGGAGAATGCCCTGTTTATACAATCCAACCTTGAAACAGGTTTTCGTCACTAACATTTTATGATGATTGATTGTCCGTAAATGACCAAAAAAATCCATAATTTCTTTTACACCTCAATTAGTATCGTATCATTATTTTACACTTTTTTACATTAATAGTATAGCACTTTTTTCCTTTTAACGATAGTTTAAAATCACCTTTACAAACATATTTTTTTATGTTACACTGCATTAGACAAAGAAGATTTCGTCTTCGAGACAGTTCATTTGTACCATCCTGTCTATAAATAAAACCAGGACAGCATTTTAATTATCGTTTTATCAGATGCTGTGGTTTACAGCATCTTTTTTTAGGAGATTTTTTATGTATATTTTAGAAACAGAACAATCTTTTGATGCCGCCCATTTCTTAAGCGGCTATGAAGGGAAATGCAGAAATCTGCACGGGCATCGATGGCGGATCGTAGCGCGGATCGCCACCGATCAGCTGAGCCAGGACAAGCAGACCCGGGATATGGTCATCGATTTCGGTGATTTCAAGGAAGCGCTCGGAAGGCTGACGGACGAGTTCGATCATTCCCTGATCATCGAGACCGGTTCTCTCAGATCCAAAACTGTAGATGTTTTGAAAGAGGAGGATTTTAAGATAAATGAAGTTCCTTTTCGCCCGACAGCAGAACAGTTCTCCCGCTATTTTTATGAACGTTTAAAAGAAATGAACTTTCCGGTTTACAGTGTTTCTGTTTACGAGACACCGACAAACTGTGCCACTTATCAGGAGGCGTAATATGAGTATTACTTATCCTGTCGTGGAAAAATTTATAAGCATCAACGGCGAGGGAACCAAAGCCGGAATGCTCTCCGCCTTTATTCGAATGAAGGGCTGTAATCTCTGCTGCAATTACTGTGATACAGCCTGGGCAAATGTACCGGATTGTCCCTGCGAGGATTTGTCAGAGGCAGAGCTTCTTACCTGGCTGAGGGAATCCCAGGTAAAAAATGTTACGCTGACCGGTGGGGAACCACTTCTCACTCCGGATATCGCTTCTCTCATTGAGGCGATCGGCATGGCTGGTATGGAAGTGGAAATCGAGACCAACGGCAGCGTTGATCTGACACCATTTGACAAATTATCCTGCCGTCCTTCCTTTACCATGGATTATAAATGTCCGGACAGCGGTATGGAAGGTTCCATGTTGCCCGGCAATTTTTCTATCCTGAGCGAACAGGATACGGTAAAATTCGTGGTAAGCAGCCTGCGGGATCTGGACAAAGCAAAAGAGATTACAGAATACTATCAATTGACATCACGATGTCACGTTTATCTGAGTGCTGTTTTCGGTCGTATCGAGCCAAAGGAAATCGTCTCCTATATGATTGACCATCACTGGAATGATGTATATTTACAGCTTCAGATGCATAAATTTATCTGGCCTCCGCAACAGCGGGGCGTTTAAGGAGGTAATACTATGGCAATAGATAAGGATGCCATCCGCGAACATATCCGCGGAATCCTCATTGCCCTCGGTGATGATCCGGACCGGGAGGGCTTAAAAGAAACCCCGGAACGTGTCGCAAGAATGTATGAAGAAGTATTCGAGGGCATGAATTATACAAATCACGAAATCGCTGAAATGTTCAACAAGTCCTTTGAGGATGACCTTGACATCGGTTCTGATAAAAAGGACATTGTGCTGGTAAAGGATATTCCTATTTTCAGCTATTGTGAACACCATATCGCACTAATGTATGACATGCATATTTCCGTGGCATACATCCCAAATTCAAAGGTTCTCGGGCTCAGCAAAATTGCCCGCATCTGCGATATGGCCTCCAAACGTCTCCAGCTTCAGGAGCGCATCGGTTCCGATGTGGCCTCCATCATGATGGAAGCCGCTGAAACCGAGGACGTTGCGGTCATCATCAAAGGCACCCACAGCTGTATGAGTGCAAGAGGAATCAAAAAAGAATCCGCATCCACGGTAACTACAACCTACCGCGGACGGTTTGAGAAAGAACCGATGCTGCAAAATCAGCTTTATATGATGCTTGCGCAGTAGTGTTTTTTATATACAGACGATTTTTTCTATTATCAGTTGATTCCAACCTCCGTTTCAATCAGGAAAAGAGGAACTGGTCATAGACCAGCGCTCTTCTTTTCCTGATTTCCAAAGTCGGTTTCCATCAATTGATAATAGAAAAAATCTGCGTATCAAAAAACTCGGTGGCGCATGGTTGGGATGTTTGGTTTCCATCATTTGGTAGTAGAAAAAATCTGTGTATCAAAAAAACTTGGTGGCGCATGGCTGGTGGGATGTTTTCAACATATTATTTTTTAGTCGTCGGATGAGGACGACGGATTGGAGTTTATTATGCAGGAATTGAAGAATAAGAAGGCTGCTGTTGTTGTTTTCAGTGGCGGTCAGGATAGTACGACTTGTCTTTTCTGGGCAAGGAAGCGTTATGAAACGGTTATTGCTTTATCTTTTGATTATCAGCAAAAGCATATTAAGGAACTGGATTGTGCGAAAAGTATATGCAAAAAATACGGTATTGAGCATCACATCATGGATATGAGTCTGTTAAATCAGCTGGCTCCCAATTCTCTGACACGGGCTGATATCCCCGTGGATGAAAACGCACCAGTGCAGGGTACCCCTAACACTTTTGTTGATGGACGGAATCATTTATTTTTATCTTATGCTGCTGTTTTCGCTAAACAGCGTGGCATCACAGACATCATCACCGGCGTATCCCAGAGTGATTTTTCCGGATATCCGGATTGCAGAGATATTTTTATCAAATCTCTGAACACCACCCTGTCTCTCGCCATGGATTTCCCGTTTGATATCATCACTCCATTGATGTGGCTGGACAAAAAAGAAACCTGGGCACTGGCTGACGAATTGGGTGCTTTCGATATCGTCCGCAATGAGACCCTCACCTGTTATAATGGAGTAATCGGAGATGGATGCGGAAATTGCCCATCCTGTAAGCTTAGAAAAAAAGGGCTCGATGCGTATCTCGCAAGCAAATAGAAGCGGATACTTGAGAAGACCGCTTTCTTTCAAGTTTTTTAACACAAAACCCCCTGGACTCTATATAGGAATCCAGAGGGTTTCTTTGTATTGCTTAGAGAGGTTTCCTCTCATTATTATTTTATCCCGTTGTTTTTTACTTATCATCATCTTCCAGATCACCGGACAACAACTCTTTCATTGCCGCCAGGGCCTGTTTTTCATCTGGTCCGGTACAGACACACATCACCTTATCCCCATGGCGAAATGTCCCGCTGATCAGATTGATGATGCTCTTTGCATTGACATCCATATATTCTGTTTTGAAATGGATCTGTGAATCAAAACGATCTGCAAGATTCGCAATCTTATTGGCAGGTCCAAGATGAATGCCCTGTGCATTGGCAATTGTCAACTCCGCTCGCACCATATGATTATAACTCCCCTTCCGCTACATGGAACAATCCCAACTGTTCCTATCTCCAATATAAAAGATACATTATAGTTAGGTATATATTACCACATTTAGAGGGAGCTTTCAACGAGAATCCTTCGATTTCAGCCATTCCATTTCTCCAATGCCTTGCCAGAAAACAGTCAGTTTTTTAAAGCAATGACTTCCACTTCAATGAGAAGATCCTTTGGCAATCTTGCTACTTCCACACAGGAACGAGCAGGAAATGCACCGCTGAAATAAGATGCATATATCTCATTTACTTTTCCAAAATCATCCATGTTTTTGATGAAAACCGTAGTCTTAATCGCCTGATCCAGGCTGCTTCCGGCATCCTCCAGGAGCCCTTTCAGATTCTCAAATACTCTGGTGGTCTGTTCTTCAATGGTCTCTCCTGCAATCCCTGTTTTTGGATCCACACCGATGACTCCTGAGGTATAGATCATTCCTCTTACTTCAATCGCCTGAGAATATGGTCCGATGGCGGCCGGTGATTTTTCTGTTGCAATAACTTTTTTCTCCATGTTTATTCCTTCTTTCTTCTTAAATCTTTATCCCAGAGGGTTTATCCTGGGGTCGGAACATGTGAACAACACTGGCTTCTGATTGCTAATCAGTTCACAAGTTCCGACCCGATTCCTAATCATTATCTATTTCAAATATTTGGCCCGGAGCTGTAATGTCCATAATCGTTGCAGTCAGATATTTGGTATCGTTTTTCTCTTTGAAATCCTTTATGATCTCATATTTCTCCCAGCAATGCATCGGGAAAACATATCGACTCTCCACATGTTTCAGGAAATATTCCATGCCCCAGCTGCCGGCTTCTTCCTGTCTCGGATCGAGCACTACAAAGGCACAGTCAATTTTCTCTCCTTCCAGAAGGTCGATCTCTTTCTGGTAGGTCTCTTTACGACGCTGGTTATCCTCTTCCGGATCACCCGGCCAATGCCACCAGTGCAGATCTCCTGCATGATAAATTGTGTAATCGTCAGTCTTAACGAGGAAAGCCACACCTTCATCGGTTGAACACAGGGTTTTAATCTGCAGATCATCAATCTCCACAGATTCATTGGCATCAAGGAAATAAACCTGCTCGGCCTTCTTCCAGTCGTTGCTTCGCTCAATATCAAAGGATAAAATATATTTCACGGATTCACATTGATTTTCCAATTTGAAAATGTCCTTTACATAGTGGTCGTGATGGACATGGGATGCAAATACATATAGTTTCTTTTTGTAATTCAGAGATGGAATCTCCCCCTTCCAATAATCAAACAACAGGTATTTATCGGGAGTTTCCACTAAAAAGCCACTGTGTTTAAGATATGTTACTTTTAAACCTTTTTTCATGTTATACTTTCCTCCTGTCTGGGAGGGATCGGGACATGTGAACTTACTCGCAATTCGGAGACTGTGATGTTCACATGTCCCGCCCCGGTATCCTATCCCCTGGATGCTGCCAGAATTTCTTCTTTCAGATTCTCATGGAACCGTCCTTCCCGCAGCATGGCGATTTCATGTTTATAAGGAGCAAAGGCTCTTTTCTTTGTCTCCGGATCCGGAATATATGGGGATTCCAGTATCTTAGGAACAGACTCAAAGCCTTCATGATAGACAATATTTCTCAAACTTTCATAGCCAATCGTTCCAAAACCTACATTCTCATGTCGATCCTTGTGGGCGCCCTTAGGATTTTTGCTGTCATTAATATGGAAAACCGCAATCTGGTCACAACCGATCAGGCGATCAAATTGTTCCAGCACTTCGTCGAAATGATTTCGGACGTCATAACCGCTGTCATTGGTATGGCAAGTGTCAAAGCATACTCTGAGACGTTCATTATGAACGACACCATCGTAGATACGAGCCAACTCCTCAAAGCTCCTTCCCATTTCCGTTCCTTTTCCTGCCATGGTTTCCAGAGCAATATTAACGTTACCCTTTTGACCGAGAACCTCGTTAAGCCCCTTTACAATCTGGTGGATTCCGGCATTCTCTCCGGCTCCTACATGGGCTCCCGGATGAAGAATGAGCGTCCGGCATCCCATCGCCTCGGTGCGTTCCATCTCCAGATTCAGGAAATCCACCGCCAACTCAAAAGTCTCCGGCTTCACCGTATTGGCAAGATTAATAATATAGGGAGCATGTATGACAAACTCTTCTATGCCGTTCTCGCGCATCAAAGACAATCCTTCCTCAATGCGCAATTCTTCTATCGGTTTTCTTCTGGTATTCTGCGGTGCTCCTGTATAAATCATAAAGGTATTGGCTCCGTACGAAACCGCTTCTTTTACAGAGCCCAGAAACATTTCCTTTCCGCTCATTCCCACATGGCATCCAAGCTTTATCATCCATTCTCTCCTCTCATCTTTGGTTTTTGAGTCAGACGGCATCCACAAACTCATGCATTCTTTAATTCGTGATCACCGTAAGGATTTACATGAACCATCACATGTTTTGCATCTGCAAATTGTTCTTCAATCTTGTCGTGGATTCTCTCGGCAATCTCATGGGCTTCCCTGAGAGATTGTGAACCATCTGCTGAGATTTCAACATCTACATAATATTTGGAACCGAAGATCCTGGTTCGAATCGCATCGATTCCCATGACACCATCCTGCTCCTCGATGACTTCCCGGAGCTTCTCCAGTGTCTCCTCATCCACCGAAGAATCCACCATCTTGTTAATGGCATCTTTATAAATATCATAAGCAGCCTTAAAAATAAAGAGGCAGATTACAATACTGGCAATCGGATCAAAAATCGGATATCCCAGTCTCGCTGCACCAATACCGATCAAACTTCCCACGGAAGACATGGCATCGGAACGATGATGCCATGCATCTGCCATCAGCGCACCGGAATTAATTTTATCCGCACCGGCCTTAGTATACCAGAACATGGCTTCTTTTACAATAATAGAAACAATAGCAGCAATCAAAGCAAGCATTCCCGGAGTCTTTATTTCTGCCGATCCGCCCATAATGGTCTTTATTCCCGAATATCCAATTCCTGCTCCGGTAATGCCAAGCATGGTAGCCAAAATGATTGAGGCCACACACTCAAATCTCTCATGCCCGTACTGATGACTGGCATCCGATTCTTTGCTGGATATATGAATTCCGATCATCACCACAAAGGTGCTCAACACATCAGACAAAGAATGTACTGCATCAGATACCATGGCACTGGAATGGGCAATCACACCAGCCAGCATCTTTAACGCAGATAGAATTACATTCACCACGATACTCACATTGGATATGTGCATTGCAATCCGTTTATTTTCTTTCACATCCATTTTCTGTTCCTCCTTATACACTCCCATACATGGGGTCGGGACGTGTGAACTTATCAGCAACTCGAAGTCTGTGATGTTCACACGTCCCGACCCCGGTTCTCTACCATTATATGCAAATGAAGTTTTGTCGTTTATTCTATACCCAGATAATATGATTAGTCAATAAAGACATTTGTTCTTTTGTACATACCCTGGTTACCTTATTCATACCCTTGTTTTGAGGAGCATACCGGAGGGTTCTTGAATTGATAGGAAAGAGAGTAATTTCCTATCAAACAAAAAAGCACCCCACCAGCAATCAATTCTGCCGGCGGGATGCCATTATATCACATTATGAAATTAAGCTTCATATCCTATTGGTCTAAGCTGTAATCGCCAGATTATTTAGCCCATCCGTAAGAGCACTGAACTGCTTTCTTCCATCCTGCAAGAAGTTCTTTACGAGTATCATCGTCCATCTGTGGCTCGAATACTTTGTCGATAGCCCAGTTAGCGATAACGTCTTCTTTGCTGTTCCAATATCCAACTGCAAGACCTGCTAAGTAAGCAGCACCCATAGCTGTTGTTTCAACACACTGTGGACGATGTACAGGAGCATCAATGATATCTGCCTGGAACTGCATTAAGAAGTCATTCTTACAAGCTCCACCGTCAACCTTCAGAGCTGCTAATTTAACGCCTGCGTCAGCCTGCATAGCTTCCAGAATGTCGTTTGTCTGGTATGCCAGAGATTCAACTGTAGCACGGATGATGTGAGCTTTGTTACATCCACGTGTTAAACCTACGATACATCCACGAGCGTACTGATCCCAATGAGGAGCTCCTAAACCTGTGAAAGCAGGAACTACGTAACATCCGTTTGTATCCGGAACTTTGTTACAGAAGAATTCGGAATCAGGTGCAGCGTCAACGATCTTAACTTCGTCACGTAACCACTGGATAGCAGCACCAGCTACGAATACGGAACCTTCTAATGCGTAGTTAACTTCGCCGTCAAGTCCCCATGCGATAGTAGTTACAAGACCATTTTCGGAAATCTTCATTTCTTTACCGATGTTCATTAACATGAATGTACCGGTACCATATGTATTCTTAGCTTCACCTGCATTGAAGCATGTCTGTCCAAATAAAGCTGCCTGCTGGTCACCAGCTGCTCCGGCGATCGGGATTCTTCCCTGGAACAGGCTTTCTTCTGTCATACCATAAATTTCACTGGATGGTTTAGCTGTTGGAAGCATTGATTTCGGAATATCAAGTTCTTTCAGAATCTCATCATCCCACTCAAGAGTGTTAATGTTGAATAACATTGTTCTTGCAGCGTTGGAGTAATCTGTTACGTGAAGTTTCTTTCCGGACAGGTTGTAGATTAACCATGTATCAACTGTACCGAACATTAACTGTCCAGCTTCAGCTTTCTCTCTTGCGCCTTCAACGTTCTCAAGGATCCAGTGGATCTTGGATCCGGAGAAGTAAGCATCGATAACAAGACCTGTCTTCTTCTGAATCATGTCAACGAGTCCTCTTTCTTTTAAGGAGTCGCAATATTCAGATGTACGACGGCACTGCCATACGATTGCATGATATACAGGAACGCCTGTCTCTCTATCCCATACGATAGTAGTTTCACGCTGATTTGTAATACCGATACCAGCGATATCAGCTGCTGTAACACCTAACTGCTCCATTGCTATTCTTGCAACGGATAACTGTGTATGCCAAATTTCTTTTGCGTCATGCTCTACCCAACCTGGCTGTGGATAATACTGTGTAAATTCCTGCTGTGCAACACTGCAGATTTCACCTTTTTCATTAAATAAAATACAACGATTACTTGTTGTTCCAGCGTCTAACGCCATCATGTACTTAGCCATAAGTAAAACCTCCTTAAAAAAAATGCCGTTACATTTACGGGCCAAATCCCAATACATTTTTG
>JALERO010000019.1 GCA_022764265.1 Eubacterium sp.
TCACCGATTTCCAGTCCCAATCTTGCAAGTTTATTTTTTAACTCCCTTGGGGAACGAGAGCTGGCATTGGTTAAAAATAAAAATTCCTTTTCTTCCCGGTAAAGCCAGTCTACAAATTCTTTTACTCCATCCAAAAGACGATTTCCGTGATAAATCACACCGTCCATGTCACAGATAAATCCTTTTTTACTTCTTAAAACATCCATGTTTTTCTCTTTATTCTCCTATTTCTTTTTTCATGATTATTTTATTTCAAAAATAAGAAATTATCTATCACAGGACTGTAAAATGCATAAGAAATATTGGTAAATTCAACATCTTGATTGAAAGCATAAAGGCAATTCTAATCCATTTTCTTCCAGCAATGCCTTATCTCTCAATATCTTTTCTGTCTCCCCATCGGCAACAATCTGTCCATCTGCCAATAATATGGTACGTTCACAAGTATCCAGTACCATATCCAGATCATGGGAAGCGATGATTTTTAGATGATCAAATTCATTTAAGATATGAATCAGATTTCTTATCCTATCAGACCGGTGAAAACACCGATTATACTGCCCTCATGGGAGAGCCTGTGATCCTGCGTGAAAAGGGGAGCGGCAGTAAAAAAAGCGCGGATTATTTCATCGAAAGTCTCGGACTGTCAGAAAATGATCTCAATATCATTGCCCGGATCAATGACCCGGAATCCATTAAAAATTTAGTTGCCGGAGGCTTGGGTATCTCCGTTATTTCGGAAAAAGCAGCTCAGAATCTCCAGCACGAGAAATCGATTCTCGTCTTTCCGTTGCCGGAAAATACCGCTCGTCGACAGTTGTATATTGTGTTCCATAAAGATTACATATACAGCGATTATATAAAAGCCTTTATTAAATACGTAAAATATTTTTACCAATCATAATCTATCTTTGTTTGTACAAAACAAAAAGCTCTGGAAAGACATAATATCTATCCAAAGCTTTTTGTTACATATTAAGGTGGTAAGGTTTTTTTATCAAATTATATTATCAGACCAGAATTCCTCTGGTATCCGTAATTGCATGTCTTGGACATTTCACCGCACACATGCCACAGCTTAAACAGACGGAATCATCAATTACCGCACAATTTTCTACAACGTGGATTGCTTCAGCAGTACAGGTTTTCTGGCAGATTCCACACCCGATGCAGCTGACCGCACAAGCATCCTTTGCCGCTTTACCCTTATCTTTATTGGAACATTTGACCACAATGAAATTAGCACATTCATGAATATGAATAATCTGTTGCGGACATTCCCTCACACATCTGCCACAGGCAATACATTTATCTTCCATTACCTCTGCCACGCCATTTTCACCTAGAATAATGGCATCAAACTTACAGCTTTCCACACATTTTCCGCAGCCGATACATCCATAGGTACATTTCTGTTCCTGTCCGTCATGGCAGGTGCCTTGACAGGCAACTACCGCCGCTCGATAAGGAAATTTTTTCTTAAATGCCATGATCTATCGCTTCCTTTCATAAGGTGTACCGGAAATCGATAGACTATATCTTCTTTCTCCGTCCCAACGGGCATAAGCATCAGTGATGGCCGGTGCAGTTGGAATTGAAGTAATTTTCCCGATTCCAATGGCTCCGCAGGCAACTTTCAGCCCTGGTTTATCAATGACAATCGGTTTGACCTCCGGAATCTCATGGGCACGAAACAGTCCCAGGGACCCATATTTTTCCGTTGGTTTACAGTTATCATCAATGGCATATTTTTCTCGTAAGGCAAATCCCATGGACATAACCACGCCGCCTTCAATCTGCCCTTCACAGGAAAGTGGATTAACCGCTTTTCCCACATCATGGGCAGCTACCATTTTTTCAATTTTTCCGGTTTTCGCATCCAAAATACACATCTGAGTGGCATAGCCATAGGCCACATGAGAGACCGGATTTGGCACATTGGCTCCCAGAGGATCGGTTTTTGCCAGATAATCGCCATAGAATTCCTGCCCTTCCAACTCTTCCAATGACTTTCCTTCTTTTTTTGCAGCCATAAGTTTTTCACAGGCACGGCAACAGGCTTCTCCGGTTACGAGGGTTTGTCGGGATCCGGATGTAGTACCGGAATCCGGGGCGATCCAGGTATTACTTCTCTCATAAACGATTTCATCCCGCTTTAAATCGGTGTTGGTCACCACCATCTGAACCAGAACCGTTCCCAGCCCCTGCCCTATGCAGGAGGCTCCGGAATAAATATGAAGCTTGTGATCTTCTTCCACAATAAGTTTGACCCTGCCCCAATCCGGAATTCCGACACCAACACCGGCATTTTTCATAGCACAGGCAATTCCCACCGGTTTTCCGGCTGCCATCGCCGCATCGTAATCTTCTTTAACAGCTTCTAAAGTCTCAACAAGACCGGTAGACTCATCCACGATCTGACCATTTGGAAGCACACCCCCCGGGCGGATTGCATTCCGGTAGCGGATCTCCCATGGGGTGATTCCAATTTCATCGGCCATCATATTTAACAAGGTTTCCGTTGCAAAGCAGGTTTGTGTCACGCCAAATCCACGAAATGCACCGGCAGGAGGATTATTAGTATAATATGAGTGTCCCTCAATCTCAAAGTTTTCGTATGCATAAGGGCCAGCCGCATGGGTGCAGGCCCTCTCCAATACCGGTCCACCCAGAGATGCGTAGGCACCGGTATCCGATGCTACCTTTGCTTTTACTCCCATGATTTTCCCGTTTTCATCACATCCCATGGTGAAATCCATGACAAAATGATGTCGTTTTGGATGTACAAGCAAGGATTCCGCTCTGGTCAGCCGCACTTTACAAGGGCGTCCGGTGAGATAGGTGATCAGAGCCGCATAAGGCTGTACTGTCATATCCTCTTTTCCGCCAAAACCACCTCCTACGAGGCCATTTTGTACTTTTACTTTATCGGTCCCGAGGACGAGACTGCATTCATGGAAGGTACAATATGCAGACTGATCGGTGGAAATGATCATCACATCTCCATCTTCATCCATATAACTGAACACCGCCTCCGGCTCAAGAAATGCATGTTCCGTCCACGGTGTTTCAAAATGTCTTGAAATCACGTGTTTTGCATTGGCGATGGCCTCCGTGGCATTTCCGCGACTGACATATTTATGGGCCTGCACATTAGATTCATCTTGTTCAAACACCAGCGGAGCATCCGGTGCAGAAGCCTCTTCAATATTATGTATTGCCGGCAGAACCTCATATTCCACCTTGATTTTCTTCTTTGCCAGCTCTGCAATTTCCATACTTTCTGCCGCTACCAGTGCAATCGCATCACCTAGATAGTGGGTCAGCTCGCCCACCGGCACCATGGTATACTGGTCATGCTTTAGATGACCGATCAGATTTTCACCAGGGATGTCTTCCGCTGTATAAATATCAATCACTCCCGGCACTTCCTTTGCCGCAGAAGTGTCAATGGACAAAACTCGTGCTCTTGGATATTTGCTTCGCAAAACAGAACCATAACACATCCCATCCATATAATAATCATCCGGATATTTTCCGTAACCGAGCACTTTTTCTTCCACATCAAGTCGATGCACTCTGAAGCCAAGCTTCCAGTCATCGGATGTTTTTTCCGGAATTTTCGAATCGCGCATAATCTGCGCTGCCAGTTTCACAGCAGCAATGATTTTTACATAACCGGTGCAACGACAGTAATTATTTCGCAAGGCATATTTAATCTCATCTTCCGTAGGATCCGGATTTTTGTCCAGCAATGCCTTGGTACACATCACCATTCCCGGAATACAGAATCCACATTGTACCGCTCCGGCTTCTCCGTAAGCATAAGTAAATACTTTTGACTCCCATTCGGTGAGACCTTCTGTTGTTATAATTTTTTTCCCTTCCAGTCTGTCTGTAGTCGGAACACAGGCCTTGCAGGTCTCTCCATCTATAATGACTGTACACGCTCCACAAGCACCCTGACTGCATCCGTCTTTTACCGATGTAAGCTGCAGCTCATCTCTGAGAAACCGAAGCAGCGACTGCTTCTTTTCTGTCGTGACCACTTGTCCGTTTACATTAAGTGTATACATTCCATTCCCACTTTCTTTTTGTTCCAATTAGGTGATTGCCGTAATATACTGACCAAGATACGGTGCTTTTACAGTTCCATTTTCCGCCACAAGAGTTCCCCTCATATAGACTTTTTCTGCCCGTCCGGTGAGTTCCAGACCTTCCAGAGAAGAACTGGATGCTGACTACCTGATCACTCTCCTTGAAAAATCAAGAGATGCAATCCAGGGAAAAACAGGAACTACTTTCCATTTGTAAAATAATTCAAACTGAAAATATCCCCATCTTTTCCTTCCTATCTCCTTTGGAAAAGATGGGGATTTATTATACTCTTCTTTTATACTCCTCTTTTTTTCAATACCATATTTTTCACCAGCTCTGTGAGCACCTTCTCACATCTTTCAATATCTTTAATTTCCACAAATTCATCGGGCTTATGGGCATATTTCAAATCCCCAGGTCCATAAGAGAGGCATTCCCTGTTTCCAAGTCTTCCGGCAATGACTGCCGTATCCGTATATCCCGGGAATACCTTCGGCTCCGGTAATTCACCTGTCACCTGCTCCACCGCACTTTTTAATTGTTTCAGCAAAACGGACTGCTGATTGCTCTCCACATAAGGTCTGTCTCCTGTAATGAGGTATTCTGTCTGAATTCCCGGCATGCTCTCTTTCACATCCGCACATATGATATTCAGAATCTTTTTAATAGTTTCTCCTGAAACCGGCGGTGCCAGTCGAAAATCCATCCATAGTTTGCATTCATCAGGCACCACATAGGGCTGATAACCGCCCTGTATCTGGCCAAAGGTCACCGTCGTCCGCCCCGCTCATATCCCCTTCTTCATCCACCGTGCAGATCAATCTTAATGGATATTCCAGTGAAATAGGCCCTTCCTGAACCATCCTGGCAGTTTTACGAAATACCCAGAGAGCACAGGCCAGTCCGGATTTCATATCACAGGCTCCTCTGCCATATATTTTCTCATCTTCTACTCTTCCCTCCAAAGGATTTCTTGTCCACCCGTTCCCAATCACCACGGTATCCATATGACAAATCCACACCAGCATCGGTGAGCTCTTCTCTCCAGGTATTGTGGCAATCACATTATTTCTACCCGGCCTCACTGGATCCTTCTCAAGCATTGCCCCACAATTCTCCAAAAAAGAACAGACAGTCTCCTCCATCTGCTTCTCTGATGTTCCCGGATTCATGCTGGGAATACGCACAAGAGCCGCTGTCAGTTCTCCGGCATTTTTACTTTCTCTTATATAACGAAATCTGTCCATTTTCCCTCTCCCTTTTCTACAACAATTTATATTAAAGAAAAAAGAGCCTTTTTCAAGACCCTCTTTTCAAACACATTTTCATTTTATTTATTTTTTCAAAGCGACAACTTCAATTTCAACCAAAGCATTTTTAGGAAGTGCTGCCACTTGAAATGCCGATCTTGCCGGAAAATTCCCTTCACTGAAAAATTCTGCATATACTCCGTTCATTTTTCCGAAATCTGCAATATCATTTAAAAATACGGTTGTTTTGACCACATCATCCATAGTGCATCCGGCGGAGGCAAGAATCGCTTTTACATTTTCAAGAGACTGTCTTGTCTGTCCTTCTATATCTGTTGAAACAATATCTCCCTGTTCCGGACAAATTGGAAGCTGACCGGAAAGGAATAAAAGATTACCTGTATCTACCCCCTGAGAATATGGTCCGATTGCAAGAGGTGCTTTATCTGTGTTTAATATGGTTTTCATTTATATCTCACCTTTCTATAAATAATTTATTATTATAATAATAAATTATCATCGCATATGATAAAAGTCAACCCGGTTTTTACGTTTTTTACAAAAATTTTTTTGAGACGCAAAAAATTTTGTTGCATTTTCCCATTGACCATGAGATAATATAAATATATTTATCTCGTCGGAGAAGACTCCCACTTCTATAAATGTTGAGTAAAGGATAAATATCATCAAGTGGGAGTTTTCAATCTCCGACTTCGATAAAAGCCTCCGGCGGATTGCGTAAGATGCGCATTAGAATTTTGTCATGCTAACGCATGACGCGCATCTCGCAGCAAGAACGCCGAGGCGTTCTTGAATGAAATGGAGATTTCATATGAATAATACTATATTAGAACAATACAAAATACTTGTTGACTTTTTAGGAAAGGCACTCGGTCCGGATTATGAAGTTGTTCTGCAGGATCTGACAGACAGAAAAAACGCAATTATCGCAATCGCCAACAATCACATCAGCGGTCGCCAAATTGGCAGCCCTTTAACCAATACGGCTTTGCAATTGCTTTCCTCAAAAGTATATCAGACCAGCGATTATGTGTATAATTATAAAGGAGTTTCTGAGAACGGTCACATTTTGCGCTCTTCGACAATGTTTATTAAAGATGAGAAAGGCGAACCAATCGGTCTCTTATGCATTAATTTTGATGATAGTCGTTATGAAGAACTCTCTCAAAAAATGTACTCGATCATTCATCCCGCCTCTTTTTCTAATGCTATGAATGATTTCACCAAAAATGCCACGGAAACAGAAAGTACCGGAAATGAGACATTTACACCGATTCCAGAAAGCTTCCCAACGGACATTACCACATTAATGCAGAAAATATTTGACGATGCAACCAGTGATCTGCAGACACCGGTTGATCATCTGAATCAGCATGAGCGAAAAGAAATCATGATAAGATTAAATCAACAGGGATTGTTTCAGATGAAAGGAGCTATCTCCTTTGTTGCCCGGAAGTTTTCCTGTTCCACCGCAACGGTTTATCGCTATTTAAATGAGATTACAAATTAGTAAAAGTCACTTATTCGCGATTTTAAGCTTTTGCTCCTTCCCTTAAGATTTTATTGAATCTTGCAAAAAATACAGTTGTCGTCACAAAGGCGGCAAGCACATCACTGACCGGTTCTGCCAGAAAGACGGCAAAAACCTTATTCTGAAAAAAGAATGGCAGAATGAAAATCATCGGGATCAACAGTACGATTTTTCGAAGGCATGCCATGATAAGGGTGACCTTCGCCTGGCCCAGTGCCATAAAGCTTTGCTGGCAGCTGATCTGAAAACCTAATGCAAAAATTCCTGCCATATAGATTCTGAGCGCCCATGTGGTATAGTTGACCAACTCAGCCTCTCCTGTAAATATTCCGGCAAATATCTGGGGTGCCAGCATTACCGTGATCCAACAGATCGTGGAAAACAACACACACACTTTAAACTGCGTAAAAAATGCTTTCTTCACACGGTCTTCATTGCCTGCTCCAAAATTGTAGCTGATGATTGGCTGTCCGCCCTGACAGATTCCCTGCAACGGCATCAGGACAAGCTGAGTGACACTGGTGAGAATAGTCATGGCTCCTACCGCAATGTCCCCTCCATATCTGGACAAGCTGGTCGTAAAGCTAACAGAGAGAAGACTCTCCGTGGACAGCATCACGAAAGTGGAAATTCCGAGAGCCAGACAAGGCAGAATCACTTTTTTCTCTAACTTCAAATTTTCTTTTCTGAGGCGCAGGATCGTTTTTTCTCCCGTCAAAAAGCGAAGAATCCAGCAGGCACCCACCGCCTGACTGAGAATCGTTGCAAGGGCTGCTCCCCGTACTCCCAGATGTAATCCAAAAATAAAAATCGGGTCCAGAACGATATTGATCACCGCACCGATGACCGTCGTCATCATACTCACTTTCGCAAATCCCTGGGTGGAAATAAAAGGATTCATTCCCATCACGATGAATACAAAAATACTGCCGGCAATGTAGATTCTGGAATATTGTACCGCATAGGGAAGGGTTATTTCACTGGCACCAAACAGCCGTAATAGCTCCGGTGCAGCAACAAAAAACACAATGGTCAAAACAACGGCAAAAAACAGAAGTAGAGCGAAACAGTTTCCCATCGTCTTTTCTGCATCATCAATATCCTTCTTCCCCATGAAAATAGCTGCTCTCGGCGCTCCTCCGGATCCTGCCAGCATGGCAAAAGCATTGATCAGCATCAGGATAGGCATAAATAAGCCCACCCCCGTAAGGGCGGAAGCTCCGCTGCCGGGAATATGCCCGATATAAATCCGGTCTACAATATTATAGAGCATATTTATAATCTGAGCGACCACAGCAGGAATTGCCAGTCTGGCCAGCAGTTTTGGAATACTTCCGGAACCCATATCCTGTGTCGTATTATTCGTTGTTTTTGTTTGCATTATCTATCATTCCTTCCCGAATCAAATTTTATTTCATGTAAGAAGCTTACTTCATTCCTGACAAACCTTCTATCAATTTTAAATTGTAGTCCTACAATTAATCCATGTTTTTACAATTTCCTTTCATTTGTTATACTAATCTTACAATTTCAATCGTTCAGGGAATCGCAATTGAAGAAGTTAATAGGTAATATATACCATTTTTCAGTCATTGCGTCAACCAGAAGAACTGTTTGGAATAAAACCAATTTAATATTGTACTTAAACTCTATTTTACGTTATAATAAAAAAGTAGAATATTTGATAAAACTTTTAGGAGGAACTTGAATGCAGATATATTATTTTTCACGTACCGGAAGAAGCAAAGCAATTGCCGAACAGCTGGCATCTCGTTACCATACCACGGCAAGAATGATTGACGATCATATGAATTGGGACGGAAAAGTGAATTATATGAAAGCCGGGGCAATGGCCCTCAGCGGAAAAACAATACCCGTAGACTATATTGAACCAGACATTGCTGATACAATCATTGTTGTATTTCCCCTTTGGGCAGGAACCATGCCTCCGGGAGTAAAAAAGTTTGTTGAGACAATCGGAAAAGAAAATATCATTGCCATTATCACTTCTTTGGGCAGTACGATGAAGAAACGGGATGGATTCAAAAAAATAATCGATCTGGTGGGAGACGATATTTCTGCCCCGGATATAATAGAAATGGACTGATTCTTTTAGAAGAAAAAATCCATGGTATCAAAACAAATATTATACCATGGATTTTTTTAGGCTTTTCTTATATATCCGACGAATTCTTCTAAGGTCGCTATTCGTATTCTCTTTGAGATTCGCGATTTAGCTCCGAAATTGGATTCCTGGAAATGTGGCCTTTCGCTCATCTTTTTTTACATTTCCATTTCTTATATCTTCCATGGTTGTCATAGTAAGATCCGAATATGCAAATCTTCTTCGGTAGGAAGGAATTTTCCCAACTTCAAAGCACTGTAATATATCCATTGGATTATGATTCAGATATTCCTGTAAGTCCGATCGTAGGAAATCCGGTCGATATTCTTTAAAAAATTCAAGAATCCAGCGAGCAGGTTCTCCGTTTACATCGACAGGTTTCGGTTCATCATTCACTGTCAGATAATAGAGGACAGAATAGGGAAGATATCTCTCCTCTACTGTCACACTCTTAATCTCCGGAGCACTGTCAAATGATTTTTCAATTCTGTGAAAAATCCTGTCCTTATAACGACAGACTTCTACAATTTCTATTCTTTCAGGATCCAATTCGTAAAATAATGTTTTAAGTAAAGTAATTTTTATCATATACAGACCAACCTTATTTAATATTCATAATATGAT
>JALERO010000058.1 GCA_022764265.1 Eubacterium sp.
ACGAGAAGTGATCGACGTTACCCTTCCGGGAACAAAACCGGCCATCGGCCATCGTCATCCAAACCAGATTGCCCTGGATGACCTGCAAAGGGTATTTATCGGTATGGGCTATGAAGTAGTGGAAGGTCCGGAAGTGGAATACGACCGTTACAACTTTGAATTACTGAACATTCCTGAAAATCATCCGGCAAAGGACGAGCAGGATACCTTCTACATCACAAAAGATATCCTTCTTCGTACCCAGACCTCTCCGGTACAGGCCAGAGTGATGGAAACCGGACGTATGCCAATCCGAATCATCGCACCGGGACGTGTATTCCGTTCTGACGAAGTAGACGCAACCCATTCTCCATCCTTCCACCAGGTTGAAGGACTCTGTGTAGACAAAGGAATTACATTTGCAGACTTAAAAGGAACTCTGGAGCAGTGGGCACAGGAATTCTTCGGACCGGACACAAAAGTAAAATTCCGTCCGCATCATTTCCCATTCACAGAACCGAGCGCAGAGGTAGACGTTACCTGCTTCAAATGCGGCGGAAAAGGATGCCGTATGTGTAAAGGAAGCGGCTGGATTGAAATCCTTGGCTGCGGAATGGTACATCCAAAAGTATTAAGCGACTGCGGCATCGATCCGGAAGTATACTCCGGCTTCGCCTTCGGAATCGGCCTCGAACGAGTAACCCTCTTAAAATACGAAATCGACGACATGCGCCTCCTCTACGAAAACGACGTAAGATTTTTAAAGCAGTTCTAGATTAGCACGGCGGGAGCCGAAAGGGCGAAGCCCGGAAATCGAGAAGAAGCGAAGCGGAATCGAGATGGGCACGGCCAAAGAAGCGAAGTGCAAACATTATTTATTATAGAAGGAGTGAAACGATGAATACACCAATTTCATGGATTAAAGCATACGTTCCTGATCTGGACTGTACCGTTCAGGAATATGTAGATAAAATGACACTGTCAGGTTCTCATGTGGAGAATGCAGTTTACCTGGACAAAAATCTGGAGAAGATCGTTGTGGGCCAGATTGAGAAGATTGAGAAACACCCGGATGCCGACAAACTGGTAGTTTGCCAGGTAAATGTGGGAACAGAGGTTGTTCAGATCGTGACCGGTGCACCCAATGTATTTAAAGGTGCAAAGGTGCCGGTTGTACTGGATGGCGGACGCGTGGCAGGCGGCCATGACGGAAGCCCGAATCCGGAAAACGGAATCAAGATCAAAAAAGGCAAATTAAGAGGAGTTCCATCTTGCGGAATGATGTGTTCCATTGAAGAGCTGGGAAGCAGCCGGGATATGTATCCGGAAGCACCGGAAAATGGTATTTACATTTTTGATGAGAACAAGGATGTAAAACCGGGAGATGATGCGGTGGCAGCTCTGGGCCTTCGGGATGCGGTTGTGGAATTTGAGATTACCTCCAACCGTGTGGACTGCTTCAGCATGATCGGAATGGCAAGAGAAGCAGCAGCTACCTTTGAGAAACCATTTTATCCACCGGAAGTAAAAGAAACCGGAAACGGAGAAGATGTGAATGATTATATCGCTGTTGAGGTGCAGGATACCGATCTTTGTCCTCGTTATACCGCAAGAGTGGTAAAAAATATCAAATTGGCTCCATCACCGGAATGGATGCAGAGAAGACTGGCTGCCATGGGAATCCGACCGATCAACAACATTGTCGATATCACAAACTATGTGATGGAAGAATACGGACAGCCAATGCACGCTTATGATTTAGATAAGATCCGTGGCAACAAGATTGTGGTAAAACGTGCCTCCGATGGAGAAAAATATACAACCCTGGATGGTCAGGAAAGAAATCTTGACCATGATGTGCTGATGATCAACGATGCAGAAGGCCCGGTTGGTATCGCCGGAATCATGGGAGGAGAAAACTCCATGGTAACCGATGATATCAAGACCATGCTTTTTGAGGCGGCAACCTTTGATGGAACTAACATCCGTCTGTCCTCCAAGAGAATCGGTATGAGAACCGATGCCTCCGGCAAATTTGAAAAAGGTCTGGATCCGGAAAATGCACTGGAAGCTATCAACCGTGCCTGCCAGCTGGTCGAAGAGCTGGGTGCCGGTGAAGTCGTTGGCGGTGTGGTAGATGTTTACCCGAATCCGGTAGAGGATGTTACCATTCCATTTGAACCGGACAAATATAACAAATTACTGGGAACCGATGTTTCCACAGAACAGATGCTGAAATACTTTGAACGTCTTGACATTGGATATGATGCAGAGACAAATCTGCTTGCTATCCCATCCTTCCGTCAGGATCTGAGATGTTCTGCAGATATTGCCGAGGAAGTAGCAAGATTCTTTGGCTACGATAACATTCCGACAACTCTGCCGAGAGGAGAATCTACCATCGGTAAGATTTCCGAAGAAGCAAGGGTGGAAGAGATTGCAAGAAATGTGGTAGAACAGAATGGCTTCTGTGGTGGAATGTGCTACTCCTTTGAAAGTCCGAAGGTATTTGATAAATTATTAATTCCGGAAGACGATGAACTCAGAAAAGCAATTGTTATCTCCAATCCGCTGGGTGAAGATTACAGTATCATGAGAACCATCGAGCTCAATGGTATTCTCACCTCTCTGGCAGGTAACTACAACCACAGAAATAAAAATGTGCGTCTTTATGAGATCGGAAATGTATATCTGCCAAAGGCTTTACCTTTAACAGAACTTCCGGAGGAAAGAAAGAAACTGACCCTTGGTATGTTTGGTGAGTGTGATTTCTTCCTGCTGAAAGGAGTATTGGAAGAAATGTTCCTGAAACTGGGTCTTGAAGGAAAGGTGCAGTATGAGCCATCTCAGGAGAAACCTTTTCTCCATCCGGGACGTCAGGCCCTGATTTATGTGGGCGGAACCTATGCAGGCTTCCTGGGACAGGTGCATCCGGAAGTTTGTGAAAATTACGATATGAAATGTGAGGCCTACGTTGCAGGTATTGATCTGCCGGTGATCACAGAGAAAGCAACCTTTGAGAGAAAATACAAAGGCGTGGCAAAATATCCGGCAGTAAACCGTGACCTGAGCCTTGTTATGAAGAAAGATATCTTTGTCGGCCAGCTGGAAAAAGTGATGAAAGAAAAAGGCGGAAAGCTTCTGGAAAGCATCCAGTTATTTGACGTATATGAAGGCTCCCAGATTGAAGAAGGTTACAAATCCGTTGCCTTCAGTCTGGTATTCCGCTCACCGGAGAGAAGTCTGGAGACCGCAGAGGTCAACAAGATCGTCGATAAAATTCTGGCTGAACTTGAAAAAATGGGAGTGAAAATTAGAGCGTAATGAAAACGAGTGATTTTTATTTTGATCTTCCGGAGGAACTGATCGCCCAGGATCCTCTGGAGGATCGTTCCTCATCAAGACTGATGGTGCTTGATAAAAATACCGGTGAGATTACTCACCGGATTTTTCGCGATATTACAGAATATCTGCACCCGGGAGACTGTCTGGTAATCAATGACACAAAGGTAATTCCGGCAAGGCTCATCGGAGCCAAGGAAGATACCGGAGCGAAAATAGAGATTCTTCTCCTGAAACGAAAAGAAAATGATATCTGGGAGACTCTGGTGAAACCGGGCAAAAAATGTCGTCCGGGAGCAAAAGTTGTGTTTGGCAACGGAGAGCTGCGGGCAGAGATTCTGGAAGTTCTGGAAGACGGCAATCGTCTGGTGCAATTTTCCTACGAAGGAATCTTTGAAGAAGTGCTGGACAGACTGGGACAGATGCCCCTGCCACCGTATATCACCCATAAACTGCAGGATAAAAACCGTTATCAGACGGTTTATGCCAAATACGAAGGCTCTGCTGCAGCACCTACAGCCGGATTGCATTTCACAAAGGAATTGCTGAAGGAGATTGAGGACAGCGGCGTGCGAATCGCCCGAGTTACCCTTCATGTGGGGCTGGGTACCTTCCGACCTGTAAAGGTGGAAAATGTACTGGAACATCACATGCATTCCGAATATTATCATGTGAGCAAAGAAGCCGCGGATATCATCAATGACACCAGGCGAAATGGCGGAAGAGTAATTTCCGTGGGAACAACCAGCACAAGAACACTGGAATCCGTCGCTCAGGATGACGGAACCATTGTGCCGGGCAGCGGAAACACGGAGATTTTTATCTATCCGGGCTATAAATTTAAGGCCATCGATTGCCTGATCACCAATTTCCATTTGCCGGAATCCACACTGCTGATGTTGGTGTCCGCTCTTGCGGGAAAAGACCACATTCTGGCGGCCTATGAGGAAGCGGTGAAAGAAAGATATCGATTCTTCTCTTTTGGGGATGCCATGTTCATCACAGTAGAGGATTGAAATCCCCTACTGTGATGAGCCTCCGGCGGATGGCAGAGCTGCACATAAGAAGGCAACTACGTTGCTGTGCAGCTCGCCCGCGAATCCTCTTTGAGATTCGCGATTTTAAATTCTAA
>JALERO010000059.1 GCA_022764265.1 Eubacterium sp.
CTGCGTCTGAGGCAGGCAGCTCAGGATATTTATTCTTCTCAATCCTTGAAATATGTCAGTGAAAGGAACGGATTCAATCAGAAAAATTTCTTTCGTGCTTTTAAAGATGAATTTGGAATGACGCCCAAACAATTTCTGAAAAGCAAAAAACTGGTACCGGATATGCCCTGTAAAAGTGAAATATGTGGACACAAGATGGCGCTGGAGTATAAAAATGTGGATACCGTAGTCGTAGAAGGATATCCGATCCTGCCGGAGGAAGGAAATCAAACAGATCTTTTAGAAAATGTGGCCTATGCATTTCATCATCCGAACTGTCATGTGAATCTCAATTTGCCGGAGGAACAATGGGGAGTCTGGTGGCATGATGCGGAAAGGGATGGGACTTTGTATTATCTTATGGGCCCGCGGGCAGAACAATATCAGGAAAAGCATGAGGGGCGTGTTCAATTGCAGATCAGAGGAGGAAACTATGCTGTTTTTTCTGTAGAGAAAGGACAGGATTATTTTGACATTGCCCACACTTCCAGAGAGCTGGCCTGGTATGTTTTTAATATTTGGAGAGTATTAAATCGAAAGACTATGGATCGCATGGGATTTACCTATGAGAAATTTGACGGAGAGAAAGCATACCTGTATATCCCGCTTTTGAAAGGGATGGATGGGATCGAGCTGGAGCGGGATTCAGAACACTCTATCGAAAAAATAGTCCAGTATGTTGATGAGCACATTCTGGAAAATATCAGTGTGGAAGATGTTATTTCGCAGTTTGGGTATTCAGATTTCTACTGTCGTGACAGATTTCAATCCTGTTATAAAATATCGTTGCCGGATTATATTAAGAGAAAAAAATTGTATGTCCTGGCACAGAAGTGGTCAGATGGAGAAATAAAAGAAGAAGATTTTGTCCTGAAATATAATTTTCGTTCTTTCCGGCAGTTCAAGAGAGATTTTGTCAGAGAATTTAAGACGGAGCCCCAAAATTATCATGACGTGGCCATGAATCTCTTTAGTCTGAAGGAATACTATGAAGACCATATGCAGGAAATCAGTATTTCTGTAGTCGAACTGGATGAATTCCAGATGATCGGGAAAATAATTAAATCCGGAAATAACAAAACTGAGGTGGATTTGGATGTTCCCGGCATTGCGGGATTCTGGATGGAAAATGATTTTCCGTCGCTGGATGGAACTGCTTATGATACAAAGAAAGGAGAAATAACGGAAAAGGTTTCTTTGTATGAGAGTGTTAAAGAAAGTGCCAGACAGAAACAGATTTGTAATTATATTCTGGGACCGATCCGAAAAGATGAAGAGGAGGTTCCGGAAGACATGCATATATTCACAGTGGAGGGTGGAAAATATGCTGTTTTCGAAAGTGTGCAGAACGAATCCGGCGAAGAAGATCTGACTGAAACGATCCGAATGATGATTCGATGTGTGGATCATGTGTGGATACATGATAACTGGGTTCGGACGGATTTTCGGAGCAGAATTTCATTTTTATATTATAAAAATAAAAAGATTTATTATTATGTCCCTATTTGTGGATAAAATAGAAAAAAAACCCATAAAAAACAGCATAAAACGCAACCTTTTTCTCGTTGATTTATTATAGTTTATCTATTAAAATATAAGTATAGATAAATTGTTTGTGTTTCAACGAATCCTATAATCTATCGTTGATATAGGATTGCGTACACAATGTAGGCTCATATCATCCTGTATTGTCAACGTAATCCCTGTATTGTTTCCTTACCTTTGTGTTTGGAAACAATACAGGATTTAAAAACATTGACAATTGGTATGGGTCTATTTTTTGTGCAAACAATGTAAAAAAAAGGATAAAATACATATAATTTCCATTTTACATGCGGGGAGTTAAAATCAAAAGGGATAAAAGGAGAGGGATTCTATGAGGATGAGAGGAACTGTATTGTTCAGGCGTATGGCCGTATGGATAACGATGATTGCAATGCTTGCTGTCAATCTGTGTCCACAGGCCGTTTTTTGTGTCCAGGCACAGGAGAAGCAGGAAGCCGAGACAGTGAAAACGGCGAATTCTTTGAATCCCGATTTTGATACTGCGTTGAATAAGGTTTACTCCTATATCTTGAGTGTCGATACCAATCCGGACTATGGAAGTGCCTGGAAGGTGATCGGTCTCACAAGAAGTGGTCTCGGAGTCTCGTCTTCTTATACGGACACATTTTATAAAAATGTGTATACATATCTGGAACAAAATAATTGGGTGATTACCAAATCAACTTATTCTTCCTATTCAAAATTGATTCTTGCCCTGACGGCGGCAGGAAAGGATGCACAAAATATCGGAGGGCATAATTTGCTGGCTTATCTCTCCGATTTTTCGAATGTCAAAAAACAGGGTCATATGGGTCCGTTGTGGGCATTGATGGCACTCAATTGTCATCCGGATTACAGTATCCCGGTTGATAATTCTGCGTCCGCACAGACAACAGAGGAGGGGCTGATTGATTATCTTCTGGATAATCAGATTTCTTCCGGGGGGTGGTCGCTTTCTGGCAAAGCAGCTGAACCCGATCCCGATGTGACGGGCATGACCATTCAGGCCCTTTCTTCTTATTACGAGAAGAGAGATGATGTGACATCTGCCATCAAAAAGGCGGTGGATGCGCTGGCTTTATTGCAGACCGAAAGTGGAGGCTATCAGAGTGATAATGCAGAGACTGCGGAGAGTGCCGCTCAGGTGATCACGGCTCTGTCTTCCATCGGAATCGATGGGGCAGAAGATTCCCGGTTTGTGAATGAGAACGGAAATTGGCCGATGTCCGGATTATTTCAGTTCTATCTCTCACAGGGCGGGTTTGCCCATGTTGCAAGAGGAGACCTGAATGCGATGGCAACGGAACAGGGAATGTATGCGATGGCGGCATATAAACGGATGAAGGAAAGGAAAACAGCTCTTTATGATATGAGTGATATTACCCTCTCTCCGGGAGAAGTCATTGCTGTAACACCGGCGAATTCCACGGAAGTATCCACCAATAAGACGACAGCGGGAGTTTCTGCCAGTCTGACGGTGGCTGTGTCTCAGATTGTTCTGGATTATGCATCGGTGACCGTTACGAAGGGAAGGACAAAGACTTTAACCGCAGTTGTCACACCATCTTCGGCAACGAATCAGAAGCTGAAATGGTCATCTTCCAAGAAAAAGGTTGCCACCGTGACCCAGAAGGGAAAGGTAAAAGCATTGAAAGCAGGAACCACAGTAATTACCGCTGCGGCAACCGATGGCAGTGGGGTTTCCGCATCCTGTGTGGTAAAGGTGGTGGCATCCGGCACAGCTTCTCAAAGCTCCACGGCCACTGCCGGTCAGACAAAAAGTGTTTCCGGAAGCGGAGCTTCTACGAAATCTCTCGGAACAGCTGCATCAACCAAAACGCTGGGTGGTAATTCATCCGGAGCAGAAGGCAGTACGGATGGTGCAGGAGGCGGATGGTCCTTTTCCGGGGAAGAATATGTACCGGAAGACTACGACAGTGGAGATACCTGGGATACTTCCTTTGTAGATGCAACCGAAGAAAACAGTAAAGGGGAGAGCTGGGCAGACAAAACTATCACGATCAATATTCCTCTTGGAAGGATTTTCTATACAGGAATGGGAGGCATTCTTGTTTTAGTAATAGAAGGTATTATCTGGGTGATCAGAAAAAAGAGAAAGGAGAGACTTATTTCACAATGAGAGAAAAAATGATGGGAAGAAACAACAAAAAACACAGAAGATATGTAGGAGGACATTCCGTTTTTGCCTTGTTGCTTGTCCTCATGATGATTGTGACGGCAGGCTGTGGTAAAGGGGGAGGAACAACTGGCTCCGGCGGCTCATCAGATGCAGGCGGCGGAGAGGCTCTGGCCGAAGTCAATGTGATTCCGGAGGACGGAATCATCACAAAGGAACAGTTTAAATCCGTGGCCGGGCAGGATATGCAGGTGCAGTTTAACGGACAGACAGACGCAGGTATTACCTATACCTGGACCTATGATGCGTCAAAGATTCAGAATCCGGACGATCAGAACCTGAAGGTGGACTTTGTGACGGAGGCGCTTGACGATATCAAACAGCAGGCCAATAATGCCAACGATGCACTGAAAATGACCATGTATGGGGAAGGCGTGATCGCCGTGCCTACCTTACAGGTAGTTTTGCCGCAGGTTTGGGAGTCAGACACCGGTTTACTTTTAAAAGAACAGAATGGAAGCCTGGCCAAAATGAGTGATGTAACGATTGCGACCGATGCCGAGGCAGGAACAACGACCCTTACCATGACCATTTCTTCACTGGATGGGGATGTATATCTGGTCGGTGGTATTACGGGAACAAACAGTAATAATACAGACGTATCCGGTGACGCGGCATCCACTAACGGTTTGACCGGCGGTCAGGATAGTGACAATAGCTCTGATAACAGCGGAAACAGCAGTTCCTCTTCATCAGGCACATCTTCATCCGGAAATTCTTCGAGTGGAAGCGGTGATGTGAAAAACAGTACAGGATCCGATAGTACATTAACCTGTACGATTTCTATCGAGTGCTCGACGATTTTAAAGAATATGGATAAACTGACTTCGGGAAAAGAAGAGTTTGTGCCATCAAACGGATTGATTCTGGCACCTTCTGCAATCACATTTACCAAAGGAGAGAGTGTGTTTGACATTCTCCAGCGAGCATGTAAGGCTGCTGGTATTCATATGGAATCCACCAGCACACCGGGATATGATTCGGATTATATCGAGGGAATTAATCAGCTTTATGAATTTGACTGTGGAGAACAATCCGGCTGGATGTTCAGCGTCAACGGCTGGTTCCCGAATTACGGCTGCAGCAAATATACTGTAGAAAATGGAGATGTAATTAAGTTTGTTTATACCTGTAATCTGGGAAAAGATGTTGGTGATAATTCAGCAAAATAAGGAGGATATATGAAAGATACTTTTTCAACTTATCATCCTGTTTTAAATATGTTTTATTTCGTAGGAACCATAGGAATCACTGTTTTTGTGACTCATCCGGTTCTGTTGGCGATCTCCTTTCTAACAGGCATTGCTTACTCCTTTCTTCTGAAAGGAGTAAAGCATACCCTGAAATTTAATCTTTGTTTTTCAATTCCGGCCATGGTGATCGTGGCATTGATGAATCCGATGTTTAATCATTATGGCGTGACAATTCTCGGATATCTGCCATCCGGTAATCCATTTACCCTGGAAAGCTGTGTCTACGGTCTTGTGATGGCAATGATGCTGGCTTGCACTTTAATCTGGTTTTCATGTTATACGGAAGTGATGACTTCAGATAAATTCATTTATCTTTTTGGAAAAATCATACCGGCTTTGTCATTGGTTTTATCAATGTGTCTTCGGTTTGTGCCTCGATTCAGCCGGCAGATGAAGGTGATTTCCGATGGACAGAAATGTATTGGGAGAAGTACCAATAACGGAAGTGTGGTCAAAAGAGCGAAGCATGGTATTACGATATTTTCTATTCTGGTAACCTGGGCACTGGAAAATGCGGTGGAGACAGCAGATTCCATGAAATGCCGCGGATATGGAGAGAAGGGAAGAACTGCTTTTTCCATTTATCATTTTGACAAAAGAGACAGAATCTGTCTGATTTTTATGATCATTTCCTTCGGACTTACTCTTTTTGGAGCTTCTCAGGGATATGCAGCGGCACAGTTTGATCCGAAGATTATCGTGAAAGGGATTCCGCTGACTTCGGGAAGTGCCCTTGTATTTGGTGCTTATCTGCTGTTTTGTCTGATGCCGGTGGTCATGGAACTTTTTGACCGACAAATGTGGAAGATACGGCGTAATACAGTTGAGAAACAGACGATTGGAGGATATCGTTTATGGGAAGTATAGAACAGACAGATACGATTTTAGAGATTCGTGATCTCTCCTTTGCATATCCGGAGGAAGAAAAGCGTGCCTTAAATCATGTGAACCTGAAGGTGGAGGAAGGAGAATTTGTAGTTCTCTGTGGGAAAAGCGGATGTGGAAAAAGTACGCTTATGACCCATTTAAAAACACCCCTGACTCCTCATGGAAAACGAAAAGGGGAGATCTTTTTTCAGGGAACACCGATTGCCGAGATGAGCAATTGGGAACAGAGCAAAAGAATCGGATATGTGTTACAGAATCCGGATAATCAGATCGTGACCGATAAAGTATGGCATGAGCTGGCTTTCGGATTGGAGAGTCTCGGCTATCCGACAGCGGATATTCGGATTCGTGTGGCGGAGATGGCCAGCTATTTTGGGATTCAGGACTGGTTTTATAAAAATGTGACAGAACTTTCGGGAGGGCAGAAACAGTTGTTGAATCTGGCCTCTATCATGGCAATGCATCCGGATCTTCTGGTGTTGGACGAACCGACTTCTCAGTTGGATCCCATTGCGGCATCAGATTTTCTGGAGACAGTAAAAAAATTAAATCGCGATCTTGGAATTACGATCATTCTGACAGAACATCGTCTGGAAGAGGTCTTTCCGGCAGCAGACCGGGTCGTGGTCATGGAAGACGGAGCAGTGCTGGCAGAAGGTACACCGTCTCATATCGGACAGGTACTGAAGGATAAAAATCATGAGATGTTTCTTGCGATGCCGGTACCGATGCAGATTTATTCCATGGTGGATTCAGACCAGGATCTGAATTGTCCGATAACGGTTCGTCAGGGAAGAAGGTGGCTGGATAAGATTTGCAGCATGGAAGAAATCCCCGCGGCACCGAGCCAGATGGTAACCATCGGAAATGAGACCCGCGCGGTCAGACACCCGAAGCTGCCATATAACAAAGAGGAAAAGGAACCCAAAGAAGTGCTTCTCGAATGTCGTGACGTCTGGTTCCGCTATGAAAAGGATACCCCGGATGTGGTAAAAGGGCTGAATCTCACTCTTTACAACGGAGAATTCTACTGTCTTTTAGGCGGAAATGGTACCGGCAAATCAACCACCCTCTCGCTGATCAGTCGATTGAGAAAGCCGTATCGCGGAAAGATTCTTCTCGGCGGAAAAGATATTCGTAAATATTCCGATTATGAGTTGTTCCACAGCTTCCTTGGAGTGCTTCCACAGAATCCGCAGTCTCTATTTGTAAAGAAAACGGTAGAGCTGGAGCTTTTTGAGATGATCGGCGGAAAAAAAGAACGAAAAAATGATGAATATAATCTTTCGATGGAGAAAAAAGAAGTGATAGATGGTATTATACAGGTGACTCATCTGGAAGGCCTGCTTCACAGACACCCGTATGATCTCTCCGGCGGAGAACAGCAGAGGCTGGCATTGGCTAAAATTCTATTGCTTCGACCTAAAATTCTGCTGATGGATGAGCCGACAAAGGGCTTGGACAGCTATTTTAAAGAAGAATTTGCCAGTATCCTGGAATTGTTAAAAGAACAGGGCGTGACAATATTCATGATTTCCCACGATATTGAGTTTTGTGCGAATCATGGGGACCGCTGTGGATTATTTTTCGACGGAAATGTGGCTGCCTCCGGCACGCCAACCGAGTTTTTTGCCGGCAATAATTTCTATACAACAGCGGCAAATCGCATGGCGAGAAAGTATTTTCCAACAGCAGTGACCGGAAAGGATGTGGTGGAGTGTCTCGAGCATCAAATAAAGAATTCTTAGAGAAATATTATCAGGCCGAGGAAGTGGCCTCGGATGGTCTTGGACATAAGCTGCAGTCAGCGGTCAATGAGGAAAAGAAGAAATATAAATCAAAAAAAGGCCGTCTCGATGAAATGAAAGAAGCCATCTCGGATCTCAGAGAAGAGGGTGGTGCGGGAGAACAGATTCTTTATGATGATATTTTTGAAGTGGACTCCCAGGCTTTTATCACAACGGAAAAGAAAAAGCTTTCTAAACGAACCAAAGTTAGTCTTTTTCTTCTGCTCGTGATGATTCCTCTTACCATAGCAATCGGGGTCATCCGATTTCGGGGGACGGATTATGATGCCGGAACTTTACTTCAGACCATTTTTGGAAGCCGCGTGTATTATTTTATCAGTATTGTTATTATGATATATGCATTGATTCCGTTTTTTATGGTATTTGAGGGGAGAAAACCTCAGGCAAGGGAAATGATTGTTCTTGCTACCATGGCAGCTTTGGCCTGTGCAGGAAGAGCTGCGTTTTTTATGGTGCCTAGTATCAAACCGGTGACCGCCATTGTGATTATCAGCGGGATAGCCTTTGGGGGAGAAGCTGGATTTCTGGTGGGAGCGATTACCATGCTGGTCAGTAATTTTCTGTTTGGACAGGGGCCATGGACACCCTGGCAGATGTTCGCCATGGGATTTATCGGATTTTTATCGGGAATCCTTCACCAGAAAGGATTGCTGCCGGCAAGGAGACTTACCTTATCCATTTATGGATTTTTAGTAACCTTCTTTATTTATGGAGGAATTATGAATCCTGCCGCCATGTTCATGAGTGTATATGAATTTACCTGGACTGGGCTTTTGGCCATGTATATTTCAGGGGCACCGGTGGATTTTATTCATGCCACATCTACCTTTATATTTTTATGGCTGGGAGCAAGGCCGCTTCTTGAAAAGTTGCAGAGAAT
>JALERO010000072.1 GCA_022764265.1 Eubacterium sp.
CATACTGTTCATAAAGAAACAAAATAGTCGAACCAGTTATAAGGAGAGATAACATGAGCGACAAAAAACAGAACGTAGGAATCAAAAAATGGTTCCAGGGTCTCCAGGCCGAATTCAAAAAAATCAGCTGGCCTGACAAGGACACGCTGGTTCGTGAGACAGTAACTGTCGCAGTTGTATCCGTTGTCCTCGGCGTTATTATTGCAACCCTGGATATGGTTCTTCAGTATGGAATTAATTTTCTGGTCTAGTAAAAAGGTAAAGGTGAATATATGTCAGAATTGAACTGGTATGTGGTCCATACTTACTCAGGCTACGAGAATAAAGTAAAGGCTAATATTGAAAAAACAATCGAGAACAGAAAGCTGCAGGATCAGATATTCGAAGTAAGAGTTCCCCTTCAGGATGTCATTGAGATGAAGGGCGGAGTCAAAAAAAATGTATCGAAGAAGATGTTCCCTGGATACGTTCTTGTGAACATGATCATGAATGATGACACCTGGTATGTGATCCGAAACACCAGAGGTGTGACCGGGTTTGTAGGTCCGGGGTCTGAACCGGTACCGCTCACAGAGGCAGAGATGAGAAATCTCGGCATCAGCGGAAATGAAGAAGAGATTCAGATTGACGTGGAAGTCGGCGATCTGATCGAAGTTATTTCCGGTGCATGGGAAGGCCGCGAGAGTGTTGTAAGAGACATCAATTTGAATAAACAGACTGTCACCATCGAAGTGGATATGTTTGGTCGCGAGACTTCTGTAGAGATTGGATTTTCAGACATCAAGAAATTGTAAAATGTAACAAGGCCTGAACAGACAGGCAGTGGGAGGGAAATCCCCGCAATTACCACAATAGGAGGTTAGCTATCATGGCGAAAAAAGTAACAGGTTATATTAAATTACAGATTCCTGCAGGAAAGGCAACTCCAGCACCACCTGTAGGTCCAGCATTAGGTCAGCATGGAGTGAATATTGTCCAGTTTACAAAGGAATTCAATGCAAGAACCGCAGATAAAGGCGGAATGATCATTCCTGTTGTAATCACAGTATATCAGGACAGAACATTCAGCTTCATTACAAAAACTCCTCCGGCAGCAGTATTATTAAAGAAATACTGTAACATCAAATCCGGATCAGGTGTGCCAAACAAAACAAAGGTTGCTTCAATTTCCAAAGATAAGATTAAGGAAATTGCTGAAATCAAAATGCCTGATTTAAATGCAGCTAGTATCGAGGCAGCAATGAGCATGATCGCAGGTACTGCACGAAGCATGGGCATTACTGTTGAAGACTAATTGATAGAGTGATTAAGAGAACGAAGTGGGAGGGTCGCTCCCGATAATACCACAGGAGGTTATTTTTAAAATGAAAAAAGGTAAAAGATATCAGGAAGCTGCAAAGCTCAGAGATAAAACTAACTTATACGAAGCACCGGAAGCTCTTGCCATCGTAAAAAAAGCTGCCAGTGCAAAATTTGATGAAACAATCGAAGCTCATTTAAAAATGGGTCTTGACGGACGTCATGCAGATCAGCAGATTCGTGGTGCTGTAGTATTACCTCACGGAACAGGTAAAAAAGTACGCGTACTCGTATTTGCTAAAGGTGACAAAGCAGAAGAAGCTTTAGCTGCAGGTGCAGAATTTGTAGGTGCAGAAGAGTTAATTCCAAAAATCCAGAACGAAGGATGGCTGGAATTCGATAAAGTTGTTGCAACACCTAACATGATGAGCGTTGTAGGTCGTTTAGGACGTATCCTTGGACCGAAAGGCTTAATGCCTAACCCAAAAGCCGGTACAGTTACAATGGACGTTGCAAAAGCAGTTCAGGAACTGAAAGCTGGTAAGATCGAGTACAGATTGGATAAGACCAATATCGTTCACGTGCCAATCGGAAAAGCTTCTTTCACAGAGGAGCAGTTAAACGAAAACTTCCAGACATTAATAGATGCAATTATTAAAGCAAAACCAGCGGCTGCAAAAGGTCAGTACATCAGAAGTGCTACCGTTACCTCCACAATGGGCCCTGGTGTTAAGCTTAACCCTGCAAAATTCTAATTGTCCCGAATTTATATTTGGAACACAAATCACTCCGGAGTCATACTGGCTTCGGAGTTTTTTCTTTGTGATATATGGAAAAACTTTCCTTTTTCGTCCGGATATGTTATGATACAAACAGACTAAAAATGAAAAAGAGGGAGAGAAAAACCTATGAAAAACAGAAAGAAAATAATAGTCATGATATTGGCTGCATTGTTTATCGCTGTCATGGTACCAACCGGGAAAAAGGTATCTGCGGCTACAACAACGGCAAAAGAAGGCACAGCATCCAATCAGAGTAAAAAAACCAAAAACCAGAAAACAGTTTTTATTGCCGCCGGTCATCAGGAGAGAGGGATCTCAGCCAAAGAACATCTGGCACCGGGCTCCTCCGCAACGAAGGCGAAGCTGACATCCGGTACCTCCGGTGTGAGTACTCACATACCGGAATATAAGACCAATCTCGCCATTGCCAAAGCGGCGAAAAAAGAACTGGTGAAACGGGGCTACAAGGTGATCATGCTTCGGACCACTAACAAATGCCCGCTGTCCAATCAACAGAGAACCAAAAAAGCCAACAATAGCGGTGCAGACATTCATATCTGTATTCATTGTAACGCGGCTGGGTCCGGCGCCACAGGTCCGTTGGTCTGTGTTCCTGCCAGCTCAAAATATGTAGGTAAAAAGATATATACCAAGTCCTGCAAACTGGGAAGCTATCTGTTATCATCTGTGGCGAAGGCTACCGGCAAGAAGAGCCACGGAACCATTCGCTCGAATTATTATACGACGATCAACTGGGCGAAAATTCCGACGATGATTCTGGAATGTGGCTTTATGACCAATCCGACAGAAGACCGCCAGCTGAATTCCGCCAGCTATCAGAAGAAACTGGCCAAAGGAATTGCCAATGGTGTTGATCGGTATTTTGGAAAATAAAGTGAATCCGGTAAATAATTTTAGAAACTCATTTGAGAGTCGGGGGTTGACTTTTCCTGAGAAATGTACTATATTTACAACATCATATTTATAAACCGATGAGAAAGAAGAGTAAGCCATATTATGAAGTCACAGAGAGCGGCAGATGGTGGAATTGCTGTATGGAATGTTTGGCTGAATGGACTTTTGAGGGCGGTCTGAACTAATAGTAGGCACCGCCGGGAACCAGACCCGTTATCCAGCTGGCATGTATGTTTGTACATGAATAGAGTGGACGATTCATATCATCAATTTGAGTGGTACCGCGATAATAATAGTTCATTATTACCGTCTCAAGCATTTGTTTGAGACGGTTTTTTATTTGATAGGAAATTATTCCATTTCCTGTCAAATAAAACTCCGGGAAATGCACTGCAGAGTATACAAAGAACTGCGGTGGCTCATCGGCTTTGGAAGCTTTTGGAACAGAGTCAATCAGGAAGGGAGATTTATTATGAGAAAGACAATGAAAAAAGCAATTACAGCAGGTATTCTTAGCATGGCAATGATCATGTCCATGGCAGGATGTGGTTCTTCAGACGGAAAAGGAGAAGCAGATACCACAGGAGATGTTTCTGAAACCACTTACACGATCGGTATCTCACAGTTTGCAGAGCATGGTTCTCTCGACAACTGCAGGGAAGGATTTCTGGAAGGATTAAAAGAAGAAGGCATTGTGGAAGGAGAAAACCTGACAGTAAAAGAAGGCAATGCCAATGCGGATATGGGAACCGCAGCACAGATTGCACAGGGATATGTTACGGATGATGTGGATCTGATCTGTGCCATCGCAACACCGTCAGCTCAGAGTGCATATAATGCAGCTATGGAAGTGACTCCGGCGGTACCTGTTATTTATACAGCAGTGACCAATCCGATTGCGGCAGAACTTGCCAACGAAGATAAGACTCCGGTTGGAGAAGTAACCGGAACCAGTGATGTTCTTCCGGTGGAAGCACAGCTGAAAATGATCCGTGAGATTCTTCCGGATGCAAAGACCATCGGTATTCTTTATACAACCAGCGAGGCAAACTCCGTATACACAATTGAAGAATACGAAAAATATGCAGCAGATTACGGATTTGCCATCGAGAAAAAAGGAATCAACACCTCCGCTGACATCTCTCTGGCAACAGAAGATTTACTTGGAAAGGTTGATTGTCTCACAAATCTGACTGACAACACCGTAGTATCTTCCCTGGCAACAATTCTTGATATGGCAAATGAAAAGAATATTCCGGTATTCGGAAGTGAGATCGAGCAGGTTAAGATCGGATGCCTTGCAGCAGAGGGTATTGATTATATCAACCTTGGAATCCAGACCGGAAAGATGGCGGCAAAGGTGTTAAAAGGAGAGGAAAGTGCGGCTGATATGCCATTTGAATCTCTGACCGATAACAGTCTTTATGTAAATGAAGCAGTAGCAGCAAATCTTGGTATCACAGTTCCGGACACAATGAAAGAAAGAGCTGTAGAAACCTTTACTGAGATTTCTGAAGAATAATTTTGGAGGATACAGGATATGGATTGGATACTGACAATTGTAGAACAGGGGCTGATTTACGGATTGCTGGCTCTGGGAATTTACATTACATATAAAATATTGGATTTTCCGGATCTGACGGTAGATGGAAGCTTTCCCCTCGGCGCGGCGGTCACAGCTATTTTGATAAAAAATGGAATCAATCCATATCTGACCATTCCCATTTCTTTTCTGGCAGGAATGATTGCGGGAACCTGTACCGGACTGATTCATGTGAAGTTTAAGGTGAGGGACCTCCTCTCCGGTGTCATCATGATGACGGCATTATATACGATAAACATGTTGATTGCCGGGACCAACAACCTGCCGATTTTCTCAAATGAAAACATATTTAAAAATCAATGGTTGGAAGGAATCTTTCATGGGGAGATTCCTTCCTGGATGAAGCTGGTAGTCATATTGATTATTGTTCTGGCAGCAAAATTTCTGCTTGATTTCTTTTTAAATACACAATCCGGATATCTTCTCCGGGCCGTCGGAGACAATGATGTTCTGGTGACAGCTCTGGCTAAGGACAAAGGAAATGTCAAGATTCTAGGTCTGGCCATCGCCAACGGACTGGTTTCCCTTTCCGGCTGTGTGTTCTGTCAGGACCAGAAGGTATTTGAGATTTCATCGGGAACCGGAGCCCTCGTTCTGGGTCTGGCCAGCGTAATTATCGGTATCAGCCTGCTGAAAGGTCTGACATTTATCAAAGCCACTACAGCGGTGCTGATTGGTTCGATTATCTACAAAGCCTGTGTAGCCATTGCCATCCGCAACTTTGAACCGGTATTTATGAAGTTGATCACAGCGGTTCTGTTTTTGATTATTTTGATTCTCAGTATGGAAAGAAAGAAGAAGGTGAAGGGAAATGCTTGAACTGAAAAATATTGACAAATATTATAATCAGGGTACGGTCAATGAAATGTGTCTTTTTCACGATTTCAATCTTTCCATCGATGATGGAGAATTTGTTTCAGTGGTAGGAAGCAACGGGTCCGGAAAGACTTCTATGCTGAACCTGATCTGCGGCAGCATCGATATGGATAAGGGAAGCATATACATCGGCGGTCGTGATATTTCAAAGGAAAAAGAATTCAAAAGATCCAGCTATATCGGTCGGGTGTATCAGAATCCGGCCATGGGTACCTGCCCTTCCATGACAATTTTGGAAAATATGGCCCTCGCAGATAACAAAGGCAAATTTTTCGGATTGAAAGCCGGAACCAATAAAAAAAGAATTGATTTTTATCGGGAGAGCCTTCGTCAGCTGAACCTCGGACTGGAAGACAAACTCCATGTAAAAGTCGGCTCTCTTTCCGGCGGGCAGCGACAGGCCATGGCACTGCTCATGTCCACCATGACGCCGATTGATTTCCTGATTCTTGATGAACATACGGCGGCACTGGATCCGAAAACGGCGGAATTGATCATGGAGCTGACAGATAAGATTGTCAGAGAAAAACATCTGACAACCATCATGGTAACACACAATCTCCGTTACGCGGTAGAATACGGAACCCGCCTGATCATGATGCATCAGGGTGACACTGTCATTGATGTAAAAGGAGAGGAAAAAGCTCGTCTTAAGACAGAAGATATTCTGAGTAAATTTAATGAGATCAGTATCGAATGTGGAAATTAATTCAATAAAACAAATAAAATTCTTGACAAAAGAATATACAGATGGTATCATATTCAAGTATGAACGCCGAAGACAGCAGGTACCGCAAGGTATAAAGTGAGAACGCCTGCCGAGGAAGTATATTCTTAATGATTGAATATTTCTGACTCTCTGTCTTTGGGCAGAGAGTTTTTTCTATATTATATATAGAAATCACAGGCACCGATCAGGTGCGCGGCGGTACACACAAATAATTAAGGAGGTGCACCAGAAGAATGGCTAAAGTTGAAGTAAAACAACCAATCGTAGAAGAGATTAAAGCTCAGTTAGACGGAGCTAAATCCATCGTAGTTGTTGATTATCGCG
>JALERO010000083.1 GCA_022764265.1 Eubacterium sp.
GTCTTTGATGAAATCATAGAAGTCGATACCTTCTGCAATATCCTTGTATTTCATCATCGGATCCACATAGGACAGCGCCCGATTTGCCGCATAAATATGTCCCGTAGAAGGAATCCGGGAATCCATCTTTGTGCGAACTTCGGAAATAATCTCTTTCAAACGTTTCTCATCATTTAATTTTGAGGAGAAAAGAATCTCTTTCATCAGAGCCATTCCATCCGGCACCTGCTCTTCGAGACATTTCATGCGAATACTGAAGAATGGACGGAAGCCGTCTTTCTTCCATATCAATGTGTGGATTCCGGTCATAAAGGAAATACCACCAATTTTTAAATTGATTTCCGTTGCCAGTTCATTATAGGTATATTTTTCTGTATCCACATAGCGATACATTTCCACAAGGAGAGTTGCATATGGAATCAATTCCTCCGGCAACTCGGAATAGTCGAAACAGAAATCCATATAGACAATTCCGTTGGTACGGTAATCATGGACGATCGCCGGAACCCCTCCAATGGTAATCTCTTTATTTTTATACGGAAGAACTTCTCTGGAGATATCAGAAAGCTCCAGAAGCGGAATTTTCTCCAATTCTTCTTCGGTGGAAGGCGTTTCCTGGAACTCCCTCAGCTTTCTGGTCTCTTCTGTGAGATAATAAAGCTGTTTTTTATTCAGGGATGCTTTTAAATGCGCCAACTGTTTTTTCAGCTGTGCGTCCATTTTTTCATTTTTCCCTTTTTCCGGATAGAGACCAACATAGGCTTTATGGGTATTTTTCAGGAAATAAGTTTCGATAAGCTGTTCAAAATAACCGCTCTCCACCTTTTTCTTTAACTCGGTGAGTGGTGTGAGTGTATCTGCCAGATCAAAAGCAGCCTTGTCATCATAAAGCCAGGTGTTCAGGAAATTCAGACCGTAAATTAGCCCTTTCGGATAGCGTCCGAAATTTGCTTCACGATATTTAAATTCAAAATTATTAATAGCAGAGTAAATTGCCTTCTTGTTGATTCCTTTTTCTACCTGTTCTTTGAGAACCCGTTCTATGGTCTCCTGAAAGAGCTGTTCCTTTCCCTTTGCCACATTTTTCACAATGATAGAGAATACCGGCTGCTGGATTCCTCCATCCAGATAGCTGTCCACATCTTTTCCGATGCCGGCATCGATCAGGCTCTTTCTGAGAGGTGCTCCAGGCATGGACAACAGCACATAATCCAGAATCTGAAGAGCGAGAAGATCTTCATTGTCACTGCTCTTTCCGGCAACTACATTGTAGCTTAAATAGATTCCGTCTTCTTCCGCTTCCTGATCATCCTCGGAAACAGAGTAGGTATCCTTTACGGTTACCGGGCTGTTGAAAGGTTCCTGAAGTGCAATCTGTGATGGAATCTCTTTTTTCTCATAATAGCTCAGATACTCTCTGTCAATAAAGGCAAGTTCGCTGGCAAAATCCACATTTCCATAGAGATAAATATAACTGTTAGACGGATGATAATATCTGCTGTGGAAATCAAGGAACATTTCTCTGGTCAGCTGCGGAATGGCATCCGGATCACCGCCAGATTCAAAAGCATATGGTGTATCCTTAAGAAGAGTACTCTGAATTTTTCTCTCAAGAAGATCATCCGGTGAAGAAAAAACACCCTTCATCTCATTATATACGACACCGTTGAATTTCAGCTCTCCGTCGGCATCCTCCATCTCGTAATGCCAGCCTTCCTGCTTCAATATCTCGTCTTTTTTATAAATATTCGGATGGAAAACCGCATCCAGATATACATGCATCAGGTTATGATAATCCTGGGCATTGCAGCTTGCAATCGGATAAACGGTCTTATCCGGATAGGTCATGGCATTAAGAAATGTATTCAGTGAACCCTTAGCCAGCTCCACGAACGGATCCTTGGAAGGAAATTTCTCCGAACCACATAGTACGGAATGCTCCAAAATATGGGCAACGCCGGTATCGTCTGACGGCGGTGTTCGGAAAGCGATACTAAACACCTTATTATCATCATCATTATCTACCAGAAGTACTCTGGCACCTGACTTTTCATGGTAAAGAACATAGCCATCACCATGGAGTTCCTCTATCTTTTTGTGCTCTTTAAGCACATATCCCCTCAAATCTGAAAGATTCAGCATATACAGACCTCCTACAAAATAAAACTAATCTATGTTATCATATCACATTCATAAAAAAAAAGGTATCCCAAAAGTAAATTATACTTTTAAGGATACCTTATTTCCATTTATATTATTAAAATATGTAGGAGAAAGATTAGTTATTGATTAACTTATCTTCGTCACTCCAGCTGTACAGCTTACGGATTTCTGCTCCGACTTTCTCTGATGGATGTTCGGAAGCAAGTTTTCTCATAGCTTTGAAGTGTACCTGAGATCCTGCATCAGACATATCTAACAGGAATTCTTTTGCAAATGGACCATCCTGGATATCGGAAAGAATCTGTTTCATTGCTTTCTTAGTATCTTCTGTGATGATCTTAGGACCTGTGATGTAATCACCGTATTCTGCTGTGTTGGAGATGGAGTATCTCATTCCTGCAAAACCGGACTGATAAATTAAGTCAACGATTAATTTCATCTCATGGATACATTCAAAGTAAGCATTTCTTGGGTCGTAGCCTGCTTCGCAAAGTGTTTCGAAACCTGCCTGCATTAATGCACAAACACCACCGCAAAGAACTGCCTGCTCACCGAAGAGGTCAGTTTCTGTCTCTGTTCTGAATGTAGTTTCAAGGATACCAGCTCTTGCTCCGCCGATTCCAAGACCGTATGCTAAAGCGATCTCCTGAGCTTTACCTGTGTAATCCTGCTCAACAGCAACCAGACATGGAGTTCCTTTTCCAGCCTGATATTCGGAACGAACAGTGTGTCCCGGTGCTTTTGGAGCGATCATTGTAACGTCAACATTTGCAGGTGGTACGATACATCCAAAATGAATGTTGAAACCGTGAGCAAACATTAACATGTTGCCTTCTTCCAGGTTTGGCTCGATGCTTTCTTTGTACAGCTTAGCCTGTTTCTCATCGTTGATCAGGATCATGATGATATCAGCACGTTTTGCAGCTTCTGCTGCTGTATAAACTTCTAATCCCTGTGCTTCTGCTTTCGCCCAGGATTTGCTTCCTTCATAAAGACCGATGATAACATTACATCCGGATTCTTTTAAGTTTAATGCATGTGCATGTCCCTGGCTACCATAACCGATAATGGCAATTGTTTTTCCATCCAATAAGGATAAATTACAATCTTCCTGATAAAAAATCTTTGCCGCCATTTTTTATTCCTCCTAAAAATAAATCAAATATGAACTTTATATTATTTACAAATCAACACTTTATCGCGTTGAAATAATAAATCCATTCGTTATAATACTACTCTTTTTTTCAGAAATCAAGCCACAATGTGTTTTTTTGAGAAAAAAGGTTGCAATCCACTACTGAGATGTGGTTATTTCATAACACTCATTCCTCTTCCCAGACCAGTAATTCCTGTTCTCACCATCTCGAGGACTTCAAAATCTGACATTATATTGAGAAATGCATCCAGTTTGTTCTGGTTTCCCGTCAATTCAATCATGACAGAGTTCATTGCCACATCCACAATTTTAGCGCGGAAGACATCTGCAATTGCAATTATCTCCTGTTTTTCTTTCTTATCTGCCATCACCTTGACCAAAACAAGCTCACGGCATACTGATTCTTTATCATCAAGAATGATAATCTTACGCACTTCTTCCAGCTTTGCAATCTGATTTCTAATCTGCTGAAGAATCTGATCATCTCCGCTTACCGCAACGGTAATTCGTGTATATTTTGGATTATTGGTCACACCTGCTGTGAGGCTGTCAATATTGTATCCTCTTCGGCTGAACAGGGAAGCGACTCGCGCCAACACACCCGGATTATTATCAACCAACAGGGAAAGTACCATTTGTTTCATAATTATCAACACTCCTTAATACGTAGAAATTCCTTCTGTCTTCTCCGGATAATATCCTTCAATGAAATTATTGTTGCCAACCCCATACTCTTCAGTAATTCCCGGATCTTCTCCTGTTCCGAAAATAAAGTACTGCAATGCCTGACGGTTCAAATCATAATCACATTGCATTACCCATGCACCGCTGCCGCCAAGACGTCCTTCTGTATAGGAGCCTTCATACGGAATACGGAGCTGCTCGATTTCCGTGGTTCCCATGGAAATCACCGCAGTCATCAGGCTTCGAATCTGTTCTTCTGTAAGGTCTGTGGTAACATATTTCAGTGCTTTCATACAGATATTTGTAATGGTCATAATATCCTGACTCTTAAGTTCATTAAAAACAGAGATTAATATCTTTCTCTGACGATCCGTACGACCGAATTCTCCTGTCACATCCTGTCGGATACGACAATAAGCAAGAGCCTGATATGGGGTCATCAGATTGGAGCCTGCCACAACATTTTTCTCTCCGTGTTTGGAAGTGGCATAAGCAGTCTGAAGGAAATATGCCTCCGCCTCAGTAAGATCCATTGGAACTCCACCGATCAGATCAACCACTTCCCGGAACGCCTCCATGTCTACTTCCACATAGCCATCCAGTTTGATACCGAAATTCTCTGCAATAGTCTCATATTCCAACTGGACACCGCCATAGGAATAGGCTGCGTTGAATTTGTGATATCCATATCCCGGAACATCAATATACATATCTCTCATAAGAGAAGTTAATTTTAACTTACCATTCTTTATATCAATGGTTGCGATCATCGTTGTATCAGAACGACCGGCCTCTGTCTCATCGGCACGTTTATCACATCCGATCAGAAGAATATTTACCACATCCTGATCATACACAAGATCGGCATCCACCACATCGGCATCTTTCAATGCCGTCTGGGTATCTGTCTGAATCGTGTTGGTCGCCGCTTTATAATATGCCGCCACAGCACCTGCTCCGGCAGAAGTCACAAACAGGGCAACCAGCAAGATACATACCAGACACTGAGCCAGTATTCTTCTCTTTCTCCCTTTTCTTCTAGATTTTTTAGGCTTTTTTTCAATTTCTTCTATGTTATTATCCAATTGATTATCCAAACTGTAAACCTCCTGTAGAAAAACTCTTAGTATACATTATACTACTTTTTCTTTGTTTGCAAGATAAAAATTCTTAAAATTCAATGTTTCTCTACATTTTCCAATAGGATGGATTTAAAGAAATCTTAAGAATCAGCCCGTTTGGCAGCCTTTTATAGTTCTGTCCCAGCTTATAACCAATGTATTTCGCCCCACTTTGCAAAATAATATGGGGAACGTATTGAATTTTTCCTCTTTTTATAAAATGCATCAAAGTCTGTTTGACCAATCGGATTCCTTCTGATTCAGATTTCACTTCACTGAATAATCCGCCATAATCCACCTGGGAAACAGCCAGATCAAAATTTCTTTTCAGCTGTTCCTTTGCCGTATAATTATGCCAATGCCAGACCTTTGCATCGGCCACATAGGCAATTTTTTTATCGGCCTGAATCAAACGGGAAGCAAAAATCATATCTTCATTAAAAATAGTGTGAAGAGGAAAACCTCCCATGGCATCGTAAACTGATTTACGATAGGCCGCACAGACATTGGAGCAGAAAAAGGTTTTGATTCCAAGAACCGGAAGATCCTCTTTTGATTTTATCCGGCTTTCTTTCGGATAATTGAATATTCTTGTATAAGCTTCCACCGGATTATCCTTCCAATCAGCCATCTGCCTTCCGTAAGCCGCACAGACTTCTTCATCCTGAAAAGGTTCAATTAATTTTTCAATAAGATGCTCATCAGCCGGAATGGCATCCTGAGTGAGCAGCACAATAATATCTCCGTCACACCTGGCAGCTGCCATATTTCTTGTACCGCCATGATCAAATTCTGATTTTTGAATATGAATCAACTCGCCCTGCGGTAATTTTTCAAATTCTTTGCTGTGAAACAAAGCTTCCTCTGTATTGACAAGCAATATTTTATCCGGCTGAACCGTCTGTCTCCGAAGCATACGGAGATTTTTATCCAGCTTTTCATCAGGCTTATAGGTGGGAATAATCACATCTATTTTCATAAAGCACCCCCAAGCAAGGATTGTACCAGCTTCACGGCTTCTGCTGCATCCTTTGAGTAACCGTCGGCACCGATCTCATCGGCAAAGCTCTGGGTGGTAACAGCTCCTCCGATAATCACTTTTGCCTTCATCTTTTTCTGATTTCTCAAGGTGATGGTTTCTTTCATCTTCATCATGGTTGTTGTCATCAAAGCTGACAGGGCAATGATATCCGCATCATATTCTTCTGCCGCTGCAATGATTTGTTCTGCCGGAACATCTTTACCCAGATCATATACCTGATATCCGTAGTTTTTCAGCATCAGGGCAACAAGATTCTTTCCTATATCATGTATATCTCCTTCTACCGTTGCAATGACCACAACCGGCATCGCTTCCTGACTGCCATTTTCCTGAAGCATCGGCTCCAGATAATGAATTGCTTCCTTCATCGCGTTAGCACTGGCAATCAGCTGTGGCAGGAAATAGGTCTGGATATCGAAGAGACGTCCCACCTCATTGATTGCAGGAATCAGCATCTGATCGAGAATATTTTTTGGAGTTTCTCCCTGATCTAATGTCTCTTTCACCAGATCCACGATTCCCTCTATATTGCCCTTGAGTACCGCCTCAAAAACCGGGGAACGGGACACTCCACTTTCTTCTGATCCTTTCTCTTTCTTTGGTGCTGCCTTTTCTTCTTTCGCAGGTGTCTTTGCTGTCTGCTGGAACATCGGCCCCATCCGCTGCACCTGATCAATATAAGCTACATCTGCTCCGGCTTTATTCTGAAGGAGATCAGAAGCAAAGGAAATACCCATCAATAACTGATTGGATGGATTTGCAATGGCCATGGTCAGACCGCTCTGAATTGCCATCGCAGCAAACGCTCCATTTACATAGGCTCTTTCCGGCAATCCAAAGGAAATATTGGACAGACCTATGGTAGTACATAATTTTAATTCTTCTTTGCAGTAACGAATGGTTTCCAGAGTTTCCAGCGCCGCCTTTTTATTGGCTCCTACTGTGGTAACGAGACCATCCACGATAATCTGATTTCTGGAAATTCCCAGAACATCTGCTCTTTCAAGCACTCCATGAATCAGTTCCTTTTTCTCTTCCAGATTCTCCGGCAGTCCTTTGTCAGACAAAGGCAGGAGAATGAACATTGCACCGTATTTTTTCACTAGCGGGAGTAATTTTTCAATTTTTTCTTTCTCCATGGAAATGGAATTCACCAGCGCTCTACCCGGATAGGCCCGAAGCGCCGCCTCCATCACATCCACATAGCTGGTATCGATACAAAGAGGAAGACTGGAAACCATGGTCACCTTTTGAATGGCTTTCAGCATCATCTCTTTCTCATCAATTCCATTGGTTCCCATATTGATATCAAGGATATGGGCTCCCATCTCTTCCTGCTGTTCCGCCATTTCTTCCACAATCTGAAGCTTTCCGGCACGAAGTTCTTCCTGCAGTTTCTTTTTGCCTGTCGGGTTGATACGTTCTCCGATCACCAGGAAATTTCCATCAAGGGCAATTTCCTGACTCTTTCTCTCGGAAGCCAGCATCATCGGATGAAGATTCTCCGGTGTTTTCACTTCACATTCCCGGACAGCTTCTGCCAGACAGCGGATATGCTCCGGCGTAGTACCGCAACAGCCGCCGAGCAATCCGGCTCCCGCATCAACAAAGGCTGCTCCGTAAGAGGCAAATTCTTCCGGTGACATCGGATAAATGGTCTCTCCCTGAACCAGAACCGGTAATCCGGCATTTGGTTTGGCCAGAATCGGGATATCCGCATATTCTTTCATCTGTCTTACAATCGGAATCATTTCATCCGGTCCGGTAGAACAGTTAACACCGATGACATCGGCACCCACACTCTGAAGAACAACCACTGCCGTCACAGGATCGGTACCATATAATGTTCTTCCGTCTTCCTGGAAAGTCATGGATGCAATGACCGGCAAATCACAGATTTCTTTGATGGCGATGACTGCCGCTCTGGTTTCCGCAAGGCTCATCATGGTCTCCACCACAAAAAGATCCACGCCGGCTTCGTACAAGTATTTCGCCTGCTCTTTATATATATCAATTAATGTGTCAAGCTTCATAGGACCAATTGGTTCCAGTGCCTCCCCGGTCATGGTCATATCACCTGCCACCAGTGCCAGATCCCCCGCCGCTTTCTTGCTGAGAGCCACCAGTTTCCGGTTGATTTCCTGTGCGTTTGCTTCCAGACCGTATTCCGCTAATTTTATCCGATTGCCGGAAAAAGTCGGTGCATACAAAATCCGGGTTCCAGCGTCTACATAGGCCTTTTGTAATCGAATCAATGCCTCTTCATTTTCAAGAATCCACTGCTCCGGGCAGACACCAACGGGCATTCCGGCTTTCTGCAGATTTGATCCGGTGGCACCATCTAAAATAATGGGTCCTTCTTCTATCAAACGATATAGTTCTTCTCTTTTCATCTTCTATCTCCTTTATTTGTCAAAACCGATTATTTCCTGGATCAGGGAAACTCTCTGAAATGGCGTCATAAAATAATAGCCGGCACCGACATCCATCCCTGCCTCCATGATTTGTTTTGATATCTTAATTGCCGTTTCTTCCCATTCTTTTCTGGTTCCATCCGGTGAATATTGCACCAATATTTCATCTGGAACAAATATGCCCGGCATTTCATTTTTTATAAAGAGAGCATTACGGTAGCTGACCAGAGGCATAATGCCAATCAATATTCTGGCTCCCGTCTGATTTTTTAACCATGATAAACGCTCCAGTTCTTCTTCGGAATATACAGGCTGTGTCAGAAAAAACGCACAGCCGGCATCCATCTTCTTCTTCATCCGCTCTGCGATTTTTTCAGGGTTGGCACCGTTCTGATTCAGGGCACCTCCATAGAAAATCGGATCTTCCTGAAATACTTCCTCGTTCATTCCCTGTAAAAACTTCATCATTTTTATGGAATTAAAATCAAATACACTTTTGGTAAATGCCCGCTCATCTCTTCCCACCGGATCTCCGGTGACGATCAAATAATTCCGAATATCGTTGATATATGCACCTAACATGCCGCTTCTCACCGCAATACGGTTCCGATCTCGACAGGAAAGATGCGGCATGACATTCATTCCGGACGTCTGATGAATTTTTGCTGCCATAAGCAAAGAATCTGCTCTGGATCTTGCCAGTGGTGAATCTGCAATGGTGATCACATCCACCGGGCTGTTTTTTAATTGCTGGGCTCCCTGCAATATTTTTTCTGTTCCGGCATCAAAAGGTGGATCCAGCTCCACTGCACAGACCTTCTCCCCTCTCTCCAGCTTCTCCCGGAAAAGATTCTGTTGCTTTCTGCTATTTGTTTCCGATTCTTTCTTTTTATGGGTGACACCCGCTACAATTTTAGGAATCGGTTTCAATTGTACTCTATCGCCAGAAGAATTTCCAATTAAACAGGAAATCTTCCCGATGTACTCCGGTGTGGTTCCGCAGCATCCTCCAAGAATATTTACTCCTAAATCCGCCAATGCCATAACCTTTTTCCCGAAATATTCCACACTGTCAGAATAAACCGCCCGTCCTCTCACAATCTGAGGATAACCACAGTTTGGCAATGCTGTCAGATATACATGTTCCGGCAACCCGAATTCTTCCAGATAGGAGAGATAAAATTTCTCCATATGAGCCGCACCGATACCACAGTTTAGTCCAACTGCATTCAAATCTCCACTCTCAATGGCTTTTCGGAGAACGGTTTTATAATGATAACCGGTTCTGCTGTACCCTGTCGGAACAAAAGAAAACTGGGCGATAATAAAAGCATCCTCTGCTCTTTCTCTGATATATTGGGCCATTTTCAGCACATATTGTTCATCCGGAAAGGTTTCAAGAACAAACAAGCGGGCTCCCCGTTCCAGAAAAACATCGCAGAGCTCATAATATTCTGATAAAATATCCTCTGTCTCGCTGTCACTGTCCTCAAAAATCGGACCAATATCCGCTGCCACATATATCTCTCTTCCATCCTTTGCGGCATTCTCTCCGGCTTTTAGTGCAATCTCATACCCAGCCGTGACAAATTCTTTAAAGGTATATTGCTTCAGTTCTTCCCTTCTGTTTTGTATCTGCTCAAAAGTCCTGTGGTTGGCAGAAAAGGTATTACTGCGAATCAGGCAGGCTCCCTGTTCAATATAGGAGTGATGAATCTTCAGAATCAAATCCGGATTCAGAAGATTGGCCTCCTCCGAACAGATATAATTCTCCGGCTCAATCTCATCAAAAAAGGTCCCCATGGCACCGTCTGTCAATAATCTGTTATGTTTTAAATATTCTTTGATTTCCATTTTCTCCTCCGAAGATTCTCTTACTTTAAAAAAGAATCCCGCATCGCGAGATTCTCTGTATGGCTTTTCATGTTATAAGACAGTTACTTTTCCTTCGTATTCCAGTTTTAATCTTCCCTTCATATTGCAGGCAAGAGCAATCTTTCTCATACAGCGCATCATGGAACGGTTGTCATCCACACCATAGCGATCAATGATATCTACAAACTTATCAATCATTTCCATGGCTTCCGGATCTGATACATAGAAGGATTCTACGATATCTTCAATGTTTTTACGTTTTGATGTTGTAAACAACAGCAATGTAATCTGAAGTCCACAGAAAATATGATATAAATCTCTGTTGAAATCAGACATTCCGGATTTCAGGAATGCAAATAAATCACTCAGACGCATGGTATCAATATCATCAATATGCATATCGTTGGCTTTTAATTTATTCTCCACATCAATATCCATTATAACAGAACTGATCATCAGTGCAACCTGAAAAGCATCGATATCTTTCTCAGATACTGCCATCAGAGCAGGTGCCTGATTGCTCATCTGCTGACAATAAATCATATCACGAACCAATGCATTCTCAAAAAGATAATCCTCCAGACCATTATCTACCTTTACAATGAATTCTTTCTTTCCATTATCCATGGCAACAGGGCGGCTGCAATCTTCTTCATTTTCAGGATCCAACTTCAAAAATTTCACCGGATAAACCAGCTCATCTATTATCCCTTTACAAATTGATTCCGTTTTCTCTGACAGTTTTTTACCTAATACATCCATGTCTTTTATTCTTCCTTCCCTTTTCATTCAAGTTCGCCTTGATAAACTCTTCTTATTCTAACAAAAGAATACACATGTTTCAAGTGAGTTTTTTGT
>JALERO010000092.1 GCA_022764265.1 Eubacterium sp.
CAAGAATTGGTGAAGAATATGTGATACCAACATTAGGTGTATGGGATTCTTTTGATGAAATAGAGTTTGATAAGCTTCCAAATCAGTTTGTACTAAAATGCACACATGATTCCGGGGGGCTAGTCATTTGTAAAGATAAGAACAGATTAGATATAAAAAAAGCAAAAAGGAAAATTGAATCATCACTGAAAAGAAACTATTTTGTTGTAGGAAGAGAGTATCCATATAAAAATGTAAAGCCGAGGATAATAGCAGAACAGTACATGGAAGATATGACAACAAAGGAACTTCGTGACTATAAAATATTTACTTTTGATGGAATTGCCAAGGCATTGTTCATCGTTTCGAATCGACAAAATGGAAAAACCAGTGCTGATTATTTTGATATTAATTTTAAGTCTCTAGATTTTACTTGGGGTTATCCGCATTCAAAAGTCAAGCCATTAAAACCAGAATGTTTTGATGAAATGGTAAAGGCAGCAGAGATTTTAGCAAAAGGTACCGTGGAGCTACGCGTTGATTTCTATGAAGTTAATGGAAAGGCTTATTTTGGCGAAATGACTTTCTTTGATGGAAGTGGATTTGATAGATTTGATCCTGATGAATGGGATAATAAATTCGGAGAAATGATTAAATTGCCGGATTCTGTCGGGGGGGGGTATGCAATAATCCATAAAGGATGGGTTCTTTGGATTCATTCTCCAATAACCGACGAATGTCTTACTGATTATAAATTTTTCTGCTTTAATGGGATTCCTAAGATTGTCTATGTAGGAAAAGATAAAGCTGAAGATCCAAAGACGGATTTTTTTGATATGGATTTTCAACATCTTCCAATAAGGATGAGAGATCCTAATTCTGTTGAAATGCCTCAAAAACCTGATGCTTTTGACCAAATGAAGAGTCTTGCTGCGGAGTTGTCAAAAGGATACCGGCACTTACGTGTAGACTTCTATTTAATCGATGGTGACATATATGTTGGTGAATTGACATTTTACCATTGTAGTGGTTTTACGGAAGTTAAACCAGAAGAGTGGAATGTTACTATGGGAAAATGGATCGATTTGAAATAGTAATGCTAAAACTTTGCGAGTGGATCACTACAGATACAAAACTGAAGTCTTAGAGTAATGTGTTATTTTGTGATGTTTGTAAGAAATGGATACTATAAAAGAGCAATTGGAAGGGATTTCTTGGTAAGTTTGGAATCTGTAAAAATGCTACAAAGAATAAAGGCGATACCAATGAAAAAAGAAGTTAGAATAGCTGTATTATTATCATCGTATAATGGAGAAAAATATATTAGAGAACAAATCGATTCGATATTGAATCTCGATGTTATGAATGATAAGAAATACCATTTGAAGCTATATGTTAGAGATGATGGTTCTACTGATTCAACGCTAACTATTCTGAAAGAATATAAACGTAAAGGGAAGATTGAAATTTTACCGAGTGATTGTAATCTTGGTCCGGCAAAGAGCTTTTTGTCACTTTTAAGTGCAATCGAAGCTGATTTTTATGCTTTTTCAGATCAAGATGATGTGTGGCACAAAAACAAAATTAGTCGGGCTCTTACGCAATTAATGAATGTTAAAGGACCGGCAATCTATTATGCTAATGCCGAGTTGGTTGATAAAGAATTACATTCGTTTAATAGACAGGTATATAGTGAAATTCAAACCCCGTGCATCGAGAGTATTATGTGTTGTTGCAATGTACTTGGATGTACAATGGTGTTCAACAATAATCTAAAAAGGATTTTTGAGAAACAATCGTTTATAGAATTAAATATTGGAATGCACGATTATTATCTGTGCATGCTTTGTATGGCTTGCGGGGGAAACATTATTTATGATTCGGATCCAGTAATGTTATATCGTCAACATGACAATAATGTTGTAGGATACAATGTCACCAGAACGATTGGAAATAGAATTGCTAGTATATTCAAACGAAGCTCTATTTCTATCGCAGAAGATGCCAAAAATCTGTTGCTATATGAAAACGATATGACAGATGAAGGAAAAGAATTATTGAGAATAATTGAAAACTATAAGAATAACGTCATTTGCCGAGGAAAGCTAATTCTAAGAATGGTTGGCATGCTCTTTAGAAAACACTGCACGAAACATGAAGTTCTTGCGCTTTTAAAAATTATGGTTGGAACGGCATGACTAATAGAACAATATATCTGTGGAGGCTATCTAATCACAGTGCCATTGTTGCCCTACAAAATAGAAACCAAACAAAGAAGGAGGCCTTCGAATGATATTTTATCTTTGTTCTATTTTGATTATTTTATACAGTTTCGTTAATTTTAAAAGGGGATTCATTATTTTTCTCGCTTTTAAACTGCTGTTGGTGAGAAACATCACACTGATATCAATTCCGGGTATTCCACTTTTAACGTTAGACATGTTTATGAGCCTGTTATACTCTTTTTGGTTCTTTTTATTTAAGAAAAAGTATAGTACGGCAAAGTATTCTTTTCCCTATATGTCCCCCGGGATGCTTTTGATGCTATCTTGGACGCTTTCAGCTTTGTTTTCTGTTGCTGGATTCAGTTCAGAGATAAGTGTGCTTATCGGAGATGTGGCAAATGAATTTTTACTGTTAATAGCAATGTGGGAAACTCTAGAAGACAAGGAGGATTTTGACTTCTTGTTTGGTATGATAACAATAGTAATCTTTGCATCCTGTATTTATGCATTGGTTGAGTATAAGATGCAAACAAATCCGCTTCAAATATACGAGATGACATTAAACAAAGATCCATTAAAAATAATTGACTTTGGATATGGCATTGATAAATGGAGAGGCTACCATGTACAATCAATTTTTGAACATGCGATAACCGCAGGCATAATCTGGGCGTTATATAGTGTTTTTGTGATGACATCTATTGTGAAGTATAATGAACCCTTACGGTTCAAAGCAATATCTGTTGTTACAGCTATTTTGTGCCTATTAGCGGTGATTTTAACAAAACAAAGAGCCGGGCTTGTCTTTTTCTTTATTGCAGCACTTAGTTTTTTTAAACCAAAAAAGAAGAAGCTATATGTTATCTTTGCTCTGGTGGCAATTGGCATGGTGTTTATTTCTCCGTACTTAATAGACAATATCAATATATTATTGAGTCTTTTTTCCTCAAAAGCGCAGTCACAAGTTGGTGGTAGCGATGCAAGTATGCGTTGGGAACAGCTTAATGCTGCTTTCCAATTGTTCTTTAAAGCTCCGCTGTTTGGCTTGGGCTCAAAATTTGATTCTGTTATAAATAACAGATATGTGAGGGCATTACTTGGTGGTGAAAGTATCTGGTTTTCAGTAATTCCAGGATATGGACTTCTTGGGATTGTTTCATATTTGTATTCTGCATATTGGATGCTGTATAAGATACCGAAATACTTTCGTTCGATTGAATTGTTCTGGGTTTCAGTGGCTTATTGGGTTGTAAGAACATTGACATCTGTACCTGGAATGAAAGTATATTTAATCTATCTATTTTTCATTTATTTTATAAAAAAGTCTGATAGATATAAAGTATATAAAGGTTTGCGACAAAATGAATGGAGATTGCAAGGCACCATTGTGCACCATAAAAATGTTTTTAAATAAATGTATTCTATTGATATACAATTTTTTATAGCATCAATATTATCTGTAGGAAAAGCAATGTGTTTGAAGAGCCACATTATAATAATCCTGGCAAATCAATTAACAGTGATCTATATGGAGGGATAGTATGCTCGAGAATAAAATGATAAAACCTTATGCCAGTATTGTGATACTTACATATAAACAGTTTGATAATTTGGAGAACAATATTAAATCTATATCTGCACAGAGTTATAAGAACTATGAAGTAATAATCCAAGATGATGGCTCCCCCAATTTTGACTCTTCCGAAATAAGTAGACTATGCAAAAAGTATTTTGAAGAGGGAAACTATAAAATCAATACGAATAACAAAAATTTGGGGACGGTAAAAAATTATAACCGTGCAATAAAAAATGCTTCTGGAGAAGTAATCATACCACTATCGCAAGATGATATTTTTGCTTCAGAGAATTCTTTACAATATATTATTGGTTTTTTTAATAAACCTGATGTAAACATATGCTGTTCTAAAAGGCAAGGCAAAGTATCAAAAACTATTTATCCAACCAAAACAGAAATTAATTATATTAATGAATTAGATTATAGTCATCTGTTAATCTGCATACTATATAAAAATTTTATTTCAGGAGCTTCATTAATTTGGAGAAAAGATTTTTTGACTAAGTTGGGAGGATATGATGAAAATTATATTCTTATGGAAGATTATCCAATGATACTGAAACTATTGAAGGAAGGCTACAGTATTTCATTTTTGGACCAAGTTACTGTTAATTATGGAGAAAATGGTGTTTCGTCTGGGAATTTCAGCCCTACATACATAGAAGATAATGTTCACCTTTTCAATGATTTGTTGGAGAATTCAGAGAAATATGTAAAATCAAAACTTTGTATTCAATTAATAAAATATAATTTACTTTATTGGAAAGGTCTTAAAAATGGCAAAATAACTATTGATTTATCACTAATAAATATATATTTACTTTGGGCTATTACCGCAATTATTGCGCATGTTCTTAGAACTGACAAAAGAAGTCTTAGGCTTAGTGTTCTTTTGAAAGCAGAAGACAAAACAATAAAAGGAGATAAACTATGAAAATACCATTTGTAACATTTAAGCCTATGGAGGCTGAATTAGACAAAGAATTAAGAGAAGCCTTTGATCGAGTTTATACTCGTTCCTGGTACATCGAAGGCGTAGAAGATGAAGCCTTTGAAAAGGCGTTTGCTAAGTACTGTGAAAGTAAATATTGTGTCGGTGTAGGTAACGGCTTAGATGCACTTTTCCTAGCTCTTAAAGCACTGGGAATTAAAGAAGGAGATGAAGTAATCGTTCCTTCTAACACTTATATTGCCACAGCTTTAGCAGTAACTTATGTAGGTGCTACTCCGGTGTTTGTAGAGCCAGACATCCGCACCTTCAACATTGATCCTTCAAGAATTGAAGAAGCTATCACAGATAAGACTAAGGCAATTATGCCGGTTCATCTCTATGGCCAGCCTTGTGATATGGATCCAATCTTGGAGATTGCGAAAAAATATGGATTATTTGTAGTGGAGGACTGTGCTCAGGCTCATGGAGCTACATACAAGGGAAAAGTCATCGGTTCTTTTGGTGATGCAGCTGGTTTCTCTTTCTATCCTGGGAAGAATCTTGGAGCACTTGGAGATGCTGGAGCAACAGTAACTAATGATGAGGAACTTGCAAAGAAGGTTCGCGCTCTTGGCAATTATGGTTCCGACTACAAATACCATCATATTTACAAAGGAAACAACTCTCGTCTTGATGAACTTCAGGCTGCTTTCCTTGCTGCAAAGCTTCCTCATTTGAACAGAATGAACGAAGAGAGAAGAAGAATTGCACAGAAGTACATTGATGGTATCAAGAACGAAGAAGTTATTCTTCCTTATATTCCTGAATATGCTAATCCTGTATGGCACATCTTTGGCATCAGATGTAAGAGAAGGGATGAACTTGAGAAGTTCTTAAACGATGCTGGTATT
>JALERO010000104.1 GCA_022764265.1 Eubacterium sp.
TCTGAAACAGACCGTTATGCGACAGTCCGGGCAAAACATCATCCTGATGGATTCGTCAAAAGTGGAAAAAAAGAATCCATATTCCATCTGTGGACTGGCTGATGTGGACATTGTCATTTCCGACGGTCATCTTCCGGAAGATTTTCTGGAAGAGTGCAGAAAATATAATGTAGAAGTATTATAAATAGTCTGTTGAAATGTAACCTGCTTATTTCTCCGTTGATTCCATTCCGTAAAACTCAGTCAGAAAGATATAAAATACTAACTTTATAATAGAGAAGAATTGAATCAAGGAGAGAATCATGAAAGAAAAAGTACAACGTTTTGGTAAATTTTTATCCGCAATGGTTATGCCAAACATTGGCGCGTTAATTGCATTCGGTTTCCTGGCTGCTTTATTTATTGATACCGGCTGGATTCCAAATGAAGGCTTTAACTCATTGGTAGGTCCGATGCTGACTTATCTGATTCCAATCTTAATTGCATCAACCGGTGGTAAGCTTGTCGGCGGAGACCGTGGACGAGTGGTCGGTGCGATTGCTGTGATCGGTGCGATCATGAGTAACACAGAAATCAGTATGTTGATGGCTGCCATGGTAATGGGACCTCTCAGTGGCTGGTGTATCAAAAAGTTCGACCAGTTGATGGACGGTCGTATGCCTGCTGGTTTTGAGATGCTGATCAACAACTTCTCCGCAGGTATCATCGGTATGCTTCTGGCAATGTTCGGATATGTTGCCGTTGGCCCTGTGATGACAGCAATCCTTGCTGTTCTGTCTGCCGGTGTCAATGTTCTTGTGAACCACAGCTTACTTCCGCTGGTTGCCATATTCATTGAACCTGCCAAAGTATTATTCCTGAACAATGCCATCAACCATGGTATTTTCACACCGCTTGCAACTGCTCAGGTAGCAGAAACCGGAAGATCCATCATGTACATGCTGGAAGCAAACCCTGGCCCTGGCCTTGGTGTCCTTCTCGCTTACATGTTCTTCTGCAAAGATAAAAACACAAAAGACTCCGCACCAGGTGCAGTGATCATCCATTTATTCGGTGGTATCCATGAGATTTACTTCCCTTATATTCTCATGAATCCTGTAGTTATCATTGCTCCGATCATTGGTAATATCGTTGCTATTTTCTGGTTCAGTCTGACAGACTGTGGTCTGGTAGGTCCTGCCTCCCCGGGTTCTATCATCGCCTTCCTTATGATGGCACCAAGTTCCAAGATGTTATTCATCATCATTGGTGTGGTTCTTGCCGCTGTGGTTTCCTTCGCGATTGCCTCCCCGATCGTAAGAATGTCCGGCAGCAAGAGTTTGGAGGATGCACAGTCCGAAATCGCTGCCAGAAAAGCAGAATCCAAAGGACAGGTTGTTCCTGGAACAATCACAAGCTCCAACGAAATCAAAAAGATCGTATTTGCCTGTGATGCAGGTATGGGCTCCTCTGCCATGGGTGCGACAAAGTTTCGCAACCGTATTAAGGCAGTACGTCCAGAGATTGTTGTGACCAATACCTCCGTTGACAACATCCCTGCTGACTGTGACATTGCGGTTGTTCAGGCAACATTGGTGGCACGTGCAAAGAAATCTGCACCAAATGCGGAAATTATCACCATTGGAAACTTCCTCGCCGACCCGGCTTTAGATGCCCTCTATATTCAGTTAAATACCGGTGATGCTCCGGCAGCACCAGCAGGAGAGAATACGGATGTGATTCTTCCGGATTTAACCATTAAGAAAAAAGTAATGGTAAAAGAAGGTGTGAAGATTAATCTTGCACCGGTCAGCAAAGAAGAGGCGATCCAGGCAGCCGGCGAACTGCTGCAGGAACTCGGATATGTCGATGAAACCTATGTAGCTGCAATGCAGGAACGTGAAAAAATTGTATCTACATATATGGGTATGGGCGTTGCAATCCCTCATGGTACCACCCAGGCAAAGGATACCGTGAAGAAGACAGGTATCGTATTATTACAGTATCCGGAAGGTGTTGATTTCGGTGACGAAAAAGCACAGCTGGTAATCGGTATTGCCGGTGTTGGCGATGAGCATCTGGAATTACTCGGCAATTTATGCACCATGTTAGATGATGAAGCATTGCTTGAGACCTTAAAGACAACCGATGATGTTGACTGGATTCTCGAACAGCTCAACAAATAAGATATTTTGCACATAGAAACAAAACACATAGACATAAGTTGGAATCCCCATGAAATAGAAAATGTCCCGGCAGGATCGGCTCCTGTTCCGGGACATTTTTTGTATCATTTTAATCTTATTTATCATCTACGCCGAAACGGATGCCGGCATATTTCCTTGCACTTTCCAGCGCACCGATGACAGCCAGAGAATTCTCCAGAGCTGTGTGGGCTGCGGCATCATTTTTGGTATCAATAATATCCGCAAAATCAGCAAATTCCCTGGTCATCCGATGATGTACCTTTTCCGCCTCAAAATGCACAGAAATCATGGCTCTCTGCATGCCGCCGGAAGGACTTGGAACCAGTTCCTGATTATTTGGATCCTGATACTCGGCATCAAAATGATCCGGAAAGCTTGGATGAACTCCCAGCTTGATCCATCCCTTTTCTCCCTGAATGATCACGAAGCCCGGACTGTCGGAATCCTTGGCACCGGTGCAGGTAGCTGTGAATTCCGGGTACTGTAAAATGGCAATTCCCGAAGTATCAATACCGTTAAACCCGCGATTCGGGAAGTAAAAGGCCTTCTCCGGTTTTCCGAAAAGTCCCACCGAAAAATAAATATTATATAAGTTAATATCATAGAGCGCACCGCCGGAAAGCTCAGGATCAAAGGCCGGTTCCACCTTTCCCTTCAGGTAGTTATTATAACGGCTGGAATACTGAGAGTAATTGCACTGTACCATCTTGATCGGTCCAAGATTCGGCAGGAGCATTTTCATCCGGTCAACCACTTCATTGTGCATCGGGACGATGGCCTCCAGAAGATACAGTCCCTTTTCTCTGGCGATTTCTGCAAGCTCTTTGGCCTCTGCAACAGTGGAGGTAAAAGGTTTTTCCAGAATCACATGTTTTCCTGCCAGAAGAGCAGCTTTTGCATAGGAATAATGGGCACTGTTGACCAGGCCGATATAGACGCACTCCACATCCGCTTTGGCAAGCAATTCCTCGTAATCCGTGTAAATCTGCGCAATATTATATTTTTTTGCCAATTCCTCTGCCTTTGTATAGCTGTGAGGGCGGGCAAAAATCGCTTTTTTCTCGATGTTCTGTACCGGTTCAAGGGCAAAGAGCGCCTCGTGAACGATCTTACCGGTTCCGATAATTCCAAGTTTCATCGTAATCCTCCTAATGTGAATCATTCTTTTTAATCGTGAATCATACTGATGATAACATAAATCCGGCCGTTTCTCAATCTTTGAAATTTTACCTTGATTTTACAGAAATATGTCCTCCGATTTTATATTTGAAGCGTATAGTATCCATAAATGCTATGAGGAGGAGACACAAGATGAGAAGCAGGAAAATGCTGTTTTTAGGTATTGAAACCATGGGAAGTGTCATGAAACCGCTGGCATCCAGCCCGATTTTCCTGGAGCTGATCGGAAAAGTTGCAGATATACAATTTAAACATAAGTATAACCGATTATCTGGCAGAGCTGTTTTCAAAAGGTGTTCTCACAGAAGAGCAGGCAACCCAGACCGCTAAGATGATGTATGTTCTTACAGATGTGGAACGTATCAGCACCTTATGTAGAGATATTTCAGCCTCCATCCGGGAAAAGATCGATAAGAAATACAATTTTACTGATGAAGCCATGGCTGAATTGGAAAAAAGTCTGGCAATGATTGAGAAAATGTATTCCGACACCCTTGAAGTCATAGAAGGCGGAAATCGCGATAATGCGATTGCGATTCTGAAACAGAAAGAGCGAATCATGGATCTGGATATTGAGATGAGAAAGGCCCACATGAAGCGAGTGGCACAGGGCAAATGTTCCATGTCTCTGACCGCTCCGTTTTCTCAGGTACTCCATGCCATTGACCGAATCGGAAATTCCTGTGTGAATATTACAGAGACCGTTTCCTCACAGATTGATTTCCGATATTTTATGATTGAAAATAATAAATAGAAGATAAAGTGTAGAATCCGATCAGGCTGAGAAAGTATAGGGGATGATTCCTCTGTAGTTTCTCAGCCTTTTTGTGTATTTCATACAGGAAATTTCTGCAATTCTGTGAAAAATGCCAGATTGACAATCCTCTTTTATAAATATATAATTAAATTACTTTAATAAAGTGTTTTATAAAAGCTAAAACAAAGAAAATTGCCTTATATTTATCTATTATGCATAAAAAAATAAGATGATTATTTTGCAAGCTGTACATTCAAGAACGCCTCGGCGTTCTAGCTGCGAGATGCGCGTCATGCGTTAGCATGACAAATTTCCAATGCGCATCTCTGCAATCCGCCGGAGGCTTTTATCGAAGTCGGAGTCTTCTCCGACGAGATAATACAAGGTTTTTCAACTGTGTGGAAAAATGACAGATTAATGGAATTCCAACCCCATGAAAAAGGTGGCATTAAACTTTCTCCTTTTTTTCAATAAAATGAAGCCACAAAACAAAACCGAAACATAATCGGATCAAAA
>JALERO010000115.1 GCA_022764265.1 Eubacterium sp.
ATAAAGCGTTGAAAAAAGACGACAAGATCGGAACAGCAACCGTTTATCGAATGGTAAATATGCTGGAGGAAATCGGTGCAATCAGTCGAAAGAATATGTATCGGATATCCTGTGGACGTTGTTGTTCCGAAGGAAAAGATTTCATCGTGGAACTGAATGATGGGAAGAGTTTTCAGTTGTCTGATCAAGATTGGAAAACAGTGGTTTGGGAAGGATTGAAGGTCTGTGGATATATTGATGAACAGACGCCGGTGGAAGCAATCATGCGAGTTTATCTTGCATCTTCCCCGTCCGGATCTCGAAGATAATTTAATATAAGGCAGAGATGGAAGGGGCTGTTGCACCAAAAACAGCTTCTGTCCTATGGCAGGGATTCATGCTTAGCATGAAATCGCTGCCATTTTTTTATTCAAAATGACAAGACAGGACACCACCTGTTTGAATTGAAGAAGACAGTATCTGTATCCAATCTTCAAGATATTTTACCAGATGACAGAAATCCCAAATAATGATATAAATATAGAAGTATAAATATAATAAGAAAGAAGAGATATAATGGGATTAAACGACACACCTTCCGGTGAACGGGTGCATATTGGTTTTTTTGGAAGAAGGAATGCCGGCAAGTCCAGTGTGGTCAATGCCGTGACCGGACAGGAACTGGCTGTGGTTTCGGATACGAAGGGAACAACTACTGACCCGGTAAAAAAGGCAATGGAACTTCTCCCAATCGGTCCGGTCATGATTATAGATACCCCCGGATTTGATGATGTGGGAGCATTGGGAGAACAGAGAGTAAAAAAGACAAAACAGATATTAAATCGGACCGATGTGGCGGTGTTGGTCATTGATGCAGTGGAAGGTATGCAGCAATGTGATCGGGAATTGCAGAATATATTTGAGGAAAAACAGATTCCTTATCTGCTGGTATATAATAAAATGGATCTGCTGGAACAGATCCCGGAAGAAAAACAGCGGGAAATTTATGTCAGCGCACTGAAAAAAGAACGAATTGAAGAGTTAAAGGAACGGATTGCAGCAATCGGAAAAGTTTCAGATGGTAAATTGCAGCTGGTGGGTGATTTGATTCACCCTTCTGATCTCGTGCTTCTCGTCATTCCGATTGACAAGGCAGCTCCAAAGGGAAGGCTGATTCTTCCTCAGCAGCAGGTGATCCGGGACGTGCTCGAAGCTGATGGTGCAGCCATCTGTGTGAAGGAATACGAGCTTCGGGAGCTTCTTGATAAACTGGGAACAACGCCGGCATTGGTGATTACGGACAGTCAGGTATTTGCCAAGGTTTCTGCTGATGTTCCGGAAGAGATTCCGCTTACCTCTTTCTCTATTCTGATGGCCAGATATAAGGGCCTGTTGGATACGGCAGTGGAAGGGGTGACGGCCATCGATTCACTGAAAGATGGTGATCGAATTTTGATTGCTGAAGGTTGTACCCACCACAGGCAATGTGATGATATCGGCAGTGTGAAGATTCCCAGATGGCTCAGAAATTATACGGGAAAGGAACTGGAGATTGAAACCTGTTCCGGTCAGAGCTTTCCGGAAGATTTGTCACCTTATACATTGGTAATTCATTGTGGCGGATGCATGCTTAACGAGAGAGAAGTCCGCTATCGAATGAAATGTGCGAAAGACCAGCAGGTGCCAATCACCAATTACGGTATTGCCATTGCTTTTATGCAGGGAATCTTGAAACGGAGTGTACAGATGTTCCCGCATCTTTCTGTTCTGTTCCAGGATGAGGATTGAGAACAAAAATAAAGCAGGAGAGTAAAAGATGCGAATAGAAAAAGATATTCTTGGTGAAGTTCAATTGGAAGACGACTGTCTGTATGGAATAAATACCAAAAGGGCAGAGAACAATTTTGCGTTGGAACATAAAAAGGTATCCTCTGCGCTTATTCAGGCGATGGTTTTAACGAAAAAGGCGGCTGCTATGACCCATGAACGGCTCTGCCCGGAAGAAAAAGCGAAATTTCAGTCCATAGTGCGTGCCTGTGATCAGATTTTATCTCCGGATTTTCCTTTGGAACGCTGGTTTGTGACAGAGGCTTTACAGGGAGGCGCGGGTACTTCCACTAATATGAATGTCAATGAGGTGATCGCCAATCTGGCATTGATCGATGCAGGATATCAACCGGGAGAGTATCAATATATTCACCCGCTTGATGATGTGAATCGGAGTCAATCCACCAATGATGTATATCCGACTGCATTAAGGATTGCCGCCATCACAGAAATTCGGAAGCTCAGTGATTCATGTGCAAAGCTGCAGACAGCTCTTCAGGAAAAGGAAAATGAATTTCAAAATGTAAAAAAGCTGGGGCGAACGGAATGGATGGATGCGGTAGAAGTCAGTTTGGGAGAGGAATTTGGTTCTTATGCCCAGGCACTGGCGAGAGATCGTTGGAGAATTTATAAAGTGGAGGAACGTCTTCGCCAGGTGAATATTGGAGGAACGGCAGTGGGGATTGCCAACGGTGCCAATCATAAATACTGTTTTGGTGTCATCGAACAGCTCCGGAAATTGACTGGCTTTGGACTTGCGGCTGCAGAGTATCCTATGGATCTGACACAAAATAACGATGTGTTCGTGGAAGTATCAGGTCTGTTAAAAGCGTTAGCTGTGAATCTGATGAAAATATCAGGAGATCTACGTATCATGAATTCCGGTCCGAAGGGTGGTTTCGGAGAAATTCAACTGGCACAGCTTCAACAGGGAAGCAGTATCATGCCGGGCAAGATCAACCCGGTTATCCCCGAAATGGTCATGGAGTGTGCCATGCGGGTGATTGCCAATGATACCGCGATTACCATGGCGGCTGCCCACGGCGAATTAGAATTGAATGCCTTTTTACCTCTAATTGCCGATTGTCTGCTGGAAAGTCTGACACTGGAAACAAAGGCCGTTAACTTGTTCCGTGAGAAATGTATTGTTCCTCTTAAGGCAAATGAAAGAAATTGCCGCAGACATCTGGAAGAATCCTATGCATTTGCGACAGCATATATCCCACGCCTTGGATATGACCGTGTCAGCGAGATTGTACACAACTATGATGTAAGAGAAGCAAAAGAGCAATTGGAAAATATTTTGTCGAAAATGGATTGATTTTTCCAAGCTATTTGATATACTTTTATTAGAATAAGATGATTTATCTCGTCGGATAGAAGGCTTAATAGTATGAATGGATTAATCGAAAGGCTTAAAACAGAACATTGTGATGTTGATGCGGCTCTGGATCGATGTATGGATATGGAAGACCTCTATATGGAATTATTGCAGATGTTTGCCGATGATACAGAGATTGACAAGTTACATGAAGCTTATGAAGACCATAATGTAAAAGAAGTATTTTTTCATTCCCACACATTGAAAGGGGTTTATACCAATCTGGGTCTGACCCCGTTATATGAATTGGATATTCCCATTGTTGAAACGACCAGGAAGGGTAATCTGGAAGGCTTGGATGCTTCCATGATGAATCTTGAGAAGGAACATCGGCATTTTGTTTCATTGATTAAGGAGTTGCTTTCATAACAGATTATATTCCGTCATGTTATAGTTCTTCGACTGATAAGAATTTGAATTTTAGGTGGGATTTGTTGATTGATGTTGTTCGATCAGCAGATTCCATTTTCTTTTTGCATTTATATGAGCTTATAATACTGTGTAATATGGAATGAGGTGACGTGATTTCGATGAAGCATAAAGTATATAAAGAGCTGATGGAATTGCTGTCAGATTATAATAAATGTAATCTGGTGACAGTCACGGAAAAAGGAGAACAGCAAACAGAATTTGTAAAGGAAAAATATATTTTAGTGGAGGGAGAAGAGGGATTTTCCTATACTCCACAATTAAGAATTCAGGGAAAGAAAAGGAGATATATAGAACCGGTTGCCAGAAAGGAACGACTGATCATTCTGGGGGGCGGCCATATATCAAAAGAATTGTGTTCCTTTGCAGCCAAAGTCGGATTCTCTCCATGGGTAATCGATGAGAGAGAGGAATTTGCCAATCGGGAAAGATTCCCGGAAGCAGAAGAAGTAATTGCGGCTCCTTATCTGGAAACTTTGGAAAAGATAAAAATCAATGCTGATGATTATGTTGCAATCATTACAAGGGGGCATAGCTGTGATGGGGATTGCCTGTTATATATTCTAAATCATGAATTGCCAAGATATCTTGGTATGATCGGTTCAAGACATCGGGTACAGGCTCAATTTCAGATGTTTAGAGAACAGGGTGTACCGGAAGAAAAGTTAAAGATGGTCCACAATCCCATTGGATTAAATATTGGCGGGGTCACACCGGAAGAGATTGCCATCTCGATACTGGCGGAACTGATTGCAGAAAAAAGATTAAACAAAAAAGAACAATGTATTCAGACAGATCTGGATGAATATATGATAGAAATCATTGCGGAAAACAAGCGCCCTGCGGCGGTTGCCACCATTGTACAGGCTTCCGGTTCCACGCCGAGAAAAGAAGGAGCCAAAATGCTGGTTTTCGAAGACGGAACAATTACGGGAAGTATCGGCGGAGGACTCGGTGAAAATGTAGTGATCAGTCGAGCCAAAGCATTAATCGGAACAGGCAACTCGGAGGTATTTCATTTTGTGATGGATGCCGATGTGGCTGCCAGAGATGGTATGGCCTGCGGTGGTGAAATGGATGTTTTGATTGAAGATCTGGCAATGATTGAAATATCGGAAATAGAGGAGAAGGAGAAATGAAATTAATAAAAACAGAAGATGCTGTTGGGCATGTACTTTGTCACGATATTACACAGATTATTAAGGGGGTTACGAAGGATGCTGTGTTTCGGAAAGGCCATGTGATTCGGGAAGAGGATATTCCGGTGTTACTCAGTGTCGGAAAAGAAAATATTTATATCTGGGAAAAGGATGAAAATATGCTTCATGAAAATGAGGCGGCGGAAATACTGTATCAGATGTGCCGGGGAGAACATATGCATCCGACACCGGTCAAAGAGGGGAAAATAGAACTGGTGGCAGATATAGATGGATTATTAAAAGTCGATGATGACAAAATGCGTCTGATCAATGGTATGGGACAGATGATGATTGCTTCCCGCCACGGTAATTTTCCGGTAAAAAAAGGAGATAAACTTGCGGGTACCCGAATTATCCCTCTTATCATCGAAAAAGAAAAAATGGAGAGAGCCAGAGAAATCGTCGGTCCGGAACCGATTCTGAGATTATTGCCATTTTTACATAAAAAGGTTGGTATTGTGACCACCGGAAGCGAGGTATACCATCATCGGATTCAGGATCAGTTTACTCCTGTTGTCCTTGAAAAGCTGGCGGAATATGATACCGAGATTATCGGACAGATTCTTTGTGATGATGATCATGAGAAAATAACGGCGTCAATTCTTAAATTAATAGAAGAAGGTGCGGATATGGTCATCTGTACCGGCGGGATGAGCGTGGATCCCGATGACAGAACCCCTCTGGCAATCAAGAATACCGGTGCGAATATCATCTCCTACGGAGCGCCGGTTCTGCCGGGAGCCATGTTTTTATTGAGTTATTATGAGAATCGAATTCCTGTGATCGGACTTCCGGGATGTGTAATGTATGCAAGAAGAACGATTTTTGATCTGGTTCTCCCAAGACTTATGGCCGATGATCCGATTGCCGCAGAAGAACTGGCAGCACTGGGGCAGGGCGGACTGTGCCTGAACTGTAAACAATGTACTTTCCCGAATTGCGGATTTGGAAAATAATGATATTGACAGGAGGCGTTTTACATGGATTTTACCCATTTTGATCAGAAGGGGAATGCAGTGATGGTGGATGTCAGTGAGAAGCTGGATACGGAACGGGTGGCGTTGGCTTGCGGTTCCATTCGAATGAGTGAAGAATGTTTCCAAAAGGTAGCTGAGGGACAGATGAAAAAGGGAGATGTGCTGGGCGTTGCCAGAATTGCCGGAATCATGGGTGCCAAAAAAACTTCAGATCTGATTCCGCTCTGCCATATTTTAAATTTGACCAGTGTGGAAATTGAATTTGAAATGGATGCGGTTCATCATTGTATCACTGCATATTGTAAAGTCAAAACAACCGGGAAAACCGGAGTAGAAATGGAAGCGTTAACGGGAGTTCAGGTGGCTCTTTTGACCATCTATGATATGTGTAAGGCAATTGATAAGAAAATGGAAATGTTCGCAATTCATCTGTGTACAAAGACGGGAGGAAAAAGCGGAGAGTTTTCCTGGCAGGAGATATAAAAAATGAAAGACCATTTCGGCAGAGAAATTAATTACATGAGAATATCAATTACGGATAAATGCAATCTTCGATGTAAATACTGTATGCCGGAAGGGATTGAATTGGTTCCGATGACGGATTTGCTTACATTTGAAGAGATCGTGAAGGTCTGTGAACAGGCGGTAAAAGTTGGGATAAAAAATATTAAAATTACCGGTGGAGAACCACTGGTGCGGAGAGATGCGCCCAAATTGATCGGGATGATCAATTCGATTTCTGGGATAGAGAGTGTATCCATGACCACCAACGGGGTACTTCTGAAACAGTTTCTCCCTGATTTGAAAAGAAATGGATTAAAAAGCATTAACATCAGCCTGGATACCATGGATCCGACGCTCTATCAGAAGCTGACCGGAAAAGATGCATTTACTCAGGTTATGGACAGCATTTTTGCTGCTCTTGACGCTGGTCTGCGGGTGAAACTCAACACCGTTTTACTGCAGGGATACAATGAAAATGAGTGGGGAAAACTGGTGGACTTTGCCAGACGAAATCCTGTTGCGATTCGTTTTATTGAAATCATGCCCATCGGGCAGGGAAAGGTATTTTCAGGTATATCCAATCAGGAACTGATAGATTGTCTGAAGCGTAGATATCCGGAGATGAAGCGGAATCCGGCTCCTCTTGGAAATGGTCCGGCTATTTATTATTCCATTCCGGGATTTCAGGGAGATGTTGGATTTATCAGTGCTCTTCATGGAAAGTTTTGTGATCAGTGTAATCGGATTCGCATGAGTGCTCAGGGGGAATTAAAGCCATGTCTCTGTTATGGTAAATCCATTGACCTGCGGGATATTTTGCGACATAAAGAGGAGATCGAACTGGAAAATGCACTGCGACAGGCAATTGCTGAGAAGCCGCAAGCCCATTGCTTTGAGAGACAGGATGAAATTACGGAAGAGAAAAAAATGATATCCATTGGAGGTTGAACAGTTTTGTAATGTTCATGGGTGTATTATCATGTATATGTGAGTTTTACTATTGAAAGGATATAAAAATGGGAACGATAAAAGGAATATGTATCAGCCATATCCGGGGAATTCAGAAAAGTGAAGTGGCGGAAGCCGATTTGAAGGTTGACTGGGGAATCGTGGGCGATGCTCACGCCGGAAATTGGCATCGTCAGGTCAGTCTGTTATCCTATGAGAAGATTCAGGAATTTAAAGAAAAAGGAGCAGAGATTGTT
>JALERO010000138.1 GCA_022764265.1 Eubacterium sp.
GTATCCACCGCAAGTTCTTACCTGGCATCCGGCAAGGGCCAGATTCTGCGAGATAAGGTAAAATTCAAAGGAATTACCGTAGCATTATGTAAAAGCGAATTTTAACATTTCAGAAGAAGTCCCCCGCTTCAAGCGCACAGAGCGCTAAGCGGGTGGGGAAATAAACTAGTTTCAGTAGTGGGTGACAATCCCCTTCTGAAATGTTAAGCCTCCGGCGGATTGCAGAGATGCGCATTAGAAATTTATCATGCTAATGCATGACGCGCATCTCGCAGCAAGAACGCCGAGGCGTTCTTGAATAAAATAGGAGAGTATAGATTATGGATATGCAAATGAATTTTTATCGAAAATTACCGATACCAAAGGATTTAAAGGAACAATTTCCTGCCGATGAGAGAGTGAAGAAGATCAAGAGCGAAAGAGATCCGGAGATTGCCAGAATTTTTGAGGGCAAGTCTGACCGATTACTTTTGATCATTGGCCCGTGTTCTGCAGATAATGAGGATTCCGTTCTGGATTATGTTTCCCGATTATCAAAGGTGCAGGAGAAAGTTAAAGATAAAATATGGATCGTTCCGCGAATTTATACTAATAAGCCGAGAACAACCGGAGGCGGATACAAGGGTCTTGTTCATCAGCCGGATCCTGAGAAAAAACCGGATATGTTACAGGGACTGATTGCAGTGCGAGAACTTCACCAGAGAGCGATTCTGGAGAGTGGACTTACCTGTGCCGATGAGATGCTTTACCCTGAGAATCATCGTTATGTATCCGATCTGCTTTCTTATGTTGCAGTAGGTGCCCGTTCTGTGGAGAATCAGGAGCATCGTCTGGTATCCAGCGGCGCTGGTATTCCGGTTGGCATGAAAAATCCGACCGGCGGTGATTTATCCGTTATGATGAATTCCATTACGGCGGCACAGGGCAAACATACTTTTATTTATCGTGGATGGGAAGTACAGTCCCTCGGCAATCCGTATGCCCATGCAATCCTCAGAGGATATGTAGATAAGCACGGCCAGACTTTCACAAACTATCATTATGAAGATCTGATGCAGCTCTATGATTTATATCAGGAAAAGGGACTTGTGAATCCTTCTGTTATTGTGGACACGAACCATGCCAATTCCGGCAAAAATTATCTGCAGCAGATCCGTATTGCCAAAGAAGTCATCCACAGCTGTAAAATATCCAAAGATATTCGCAGTCTTGTGAAAGGATTGATGATTGAAAGTTATATCGAGGATGGAAACCAGAAGATCGGAGCCGGATGCTATGGCAAGTCTATCACAGATCCATGCCTTGGATGGGATAAATCCGAGCAGCTGATTTATGAGATTGCAGATGCGTTGTAAAGAATAAACAGAACATTTGTGCCGGGTTGAACTTTCTGAAAGAATTATGTAAAATGGAAACATGTACCATCGTTTTTTCGCTCGTTAAGGTATACACTTACAATTTAATATGTTACAATACTTTTAAATAAGTCATTTTTTATTCATTATTTTGTAATATATTTTAACAAGGAAAGGAAGATGATAGATGCTCCGAAGCAGATTGATGATTTTAAATCAGAATGAATCAGAGTGTCGTCAGATGGCTGAATATTTTGAGGAAAGCGGTTACAGTGTTGTCTGTTGTATCGATGAAGAAGAAACGATTGATATGCTTTCAAGAGGAAAGCATGGACCAGATTTGTTGATTTTTGATATAGATAGTTCCGGACGCAAGGGCTATGAAACCATTGAACGAATCCGGTCATTTTCCGATATTGCCATTATGATTATTTCGAAGGACAGCAGATTAGATACACAGCTGTATGCCTACTCGAAAAAAATTGATGATTATGTCGTCAAGATTATTCCAATGCCTCTTCTTGAGGCCCATGTGGAAGCATTGCTCCGAAGAACCGTTGAGAAAAAGGTTTCAATAGAAACTGTCGGTGCATTGACGATTGATTATGAGAGCAGAAAAATATATCTTGCCAATGAAGTTCTCCGGGTAACCGCCAAGGAATTTGATCTTATGGAGTATTTCATAAGACATCGGGGAATGGTGCTTTCCAGAGACAAGATATTGGATTCTGTGTGGGGATATGATTATATCGGTGGGTATCGGAGTGTGGACACGCTTGTGAAGAAGCTGAGAGCAAAATTGACGAGAGATTATCCGTATATTCAGACCGTTTACGGAGTGGGTTATTGTTTTGATGTTTAGAGAAAAGAATTCGGAAAGGGGACTTGGTACTATGAAACGATTGACAAGTTTGCTGATGATTCTTACCTTGTGTTTTGGTTTGATGATTCCGGCAAACAATGTATCTGCAGCATCAACGGTGAAGATTACATATAAAGGAACCGTGAGAACATATAGTGGACGAAAGAATTCCGTATATGTGAATAATAAGAAAAAAGGTTTCTCCAAGGTCCCGATTTTTAAAAAGTCCGGAACTTATGTGGGTCCGGTTGATCAGATTTTTAAAAATACTTCTTTAAAAGTATCCGTCAGCTATGATTCTAATACACTGACTATGAAGTATCAGAATAATACCATACAGATGAAGAATGGGAGCCGAAAGGTCATTGTCAATGGAGTTACGGATAAGGATAAAATGGGTGCAGCTGCAATGTATGTTACCTATACTTCCTCCGGAAAGAAGAGATGGGTCGTTCCTTTAAAGAGTGTGTGCAGCCGTCTTGGAATCAGTTATAAACTCACCGGTGGTGTGATTAAGCTGGGAGGAGTAACCAA
>JALERO010000165.1 GCA_022764265.1 Eubacterium sp.
TTTTAGGATCTGCTGCGCCATGTTACTGTTGAGTGTCTTATAGTTCTCACTGTTCTTCAGGAGAGGATAGTTCCCGGAGTAAGGAAGATACTTTCCCGTCCGGAAGAAATGCTGGCGCACGCTATATAATCCTTCATTATAGAGATTTTTAGCAGCATGACAGAGCTCACGGAGGGTGAGATATTCTTCCTTCGTCAGACGTTTGAGCTGCTGTTTGATACAGAGATATTGTTTCCTGGCTTTTTTTCTTTTCATAGTCTCATTTTCTCTCCCTGATTCTCAATATACTGCCGGATGCCATCCACAGGCAAGCTGCATGATTCACAGATTTAAGGAAAGGTTATCACATTCTCCGGAATATTTCAATTAGATGTATTTGTTCTTTTAGCTGGGAGAAAAAGAAGAACATTGAGACGAAAGGAGTGGCAAGATGCGGGATATCTTTCTTGAATTCTACTGGGATACGGTTCTGGCAATTCATCTCACCACTTATCCCCCAAAGGGCTTGAAGTGGGAGTATTCTTGCTAAGTATTTGATAAAAAGACTATTGGAAAAAGAGTGTGGCAATTTTAATTATAATTTAATTATTGCTGTTTATAATAAATCGAAAAGACTATTTTAAAAGAAGGAGTACCTACTGAGATGAAAACATTATTTTTGCATATTGGAACGCCAAAGACTGCAACAACATCTCTACAGCATTTTTTCAAAGATAATCATGAAATATTAGGAAAAAACAATTTCTGTTATCCAATATTTCCATACAAATACAAAAACACCAATATTGCAAGAAACGGGCATTTTTTAATCGGGAAAAAATATGATAATGAAGGAACCAGAATTATTCCGGAAGAAGAGCGGATTCTTAGAGAGGGAATAGCTACCATACAAGCTTTATTTCAGGAATATGATAATGTCTTACTTTCAGATGAAGGACTGTGGACAGTAACCTATTCCGGTCAGGATGATATCTGGGATATGCTTCAAAACGAAGCGGAAGAAACTGGTTTTTCAATCAAAGTGATTGTATATTTGCGAAGACAGGATGAATTTGTTTCTTCCTGGTGGAATCAAAAAGTGAAAATGGGAAAAAGGAGATACTCTACAACATCATGGAATGAATTTATTCAAAATGTAAATGACATCCTTGAATTAAATTATTATAGAAATCTGGAAAGGATAAGTAACCGTATCGGAAAAGAAAATGTAATCGTAAGGAGATTTGGAAAACGTTATTTCAAAAACAAATCTATTTATGAGGACTTTTTTGATGCGTTGGGTTTGGAATTTACAGAGGAATACAGGATCAAAGAAGAAGAACGTAATAAAGGATTGAATGGTAGTGCCATTGAAATAAAACGGATTTTAAATGGCATGCCAAATCTTGAATCAAAAGATAATGTACTTTTGCGAAAAATGGTAATGGATGTGGCATCGGCCAGACCAGAGAATAAAAATGGCAGCTTATTTTCAGAAGAAGAAGCCATAGCTTTTCTGGAACAATATCTGGATGATAATCGGAAAATTATGCGAGAATATCTGGGAAAAGAAGAAGATCTTTTTGATATGCGTTTTAAAAAAAGCGCGAAATGGAATCTGAATTGTACATCTATGGAAAAAGATTTGATCCTTCTGATGGGAAATATAACTATGAATTTTCGTAAAGAAAATGAAATGCTAAAAAGCAGATTAGAAGCACAGGAAGAAGAACTCGAAAAACAAAAACAGGCATTCAAAGGTTTAACCACTAAATTAAAGCATCCGATAAAAACAGTGTTAAACAGTGCTAGGAAATAACAATGACCCCGCCTTATCTGGCGGGGTCGATTTCTGTTAACAACTATTTCTTCTGTAATTTTTTCGCTGCAATGAATGTCTCAACGACTGCTCTTACAACAGCTTCCAGTTCTTCTTCATCAACGGTTTCTTCCTGTGGTACGCTGAGGGCTGCTGTCACGATGGACATGCTGTATACTTCCTCTGCGGTACATCCACGGCTTAAGTCGTTGATCGGTGCATTCAGTCCCTGAAGTACAGGACCAACTGCTGTATATCCGCCAAGACGGGATGCAATCTTGTAACCGATGTTACCTGCATTGATGTCAGGGAAGATGAAGGTGTTAGCCTGTCCTGCTACCGGTGAGCCCGGGCACTTGATGCTTGCAACATCCGGTGATACGGAAGCGTCAAACTGAATCTCGCCTTCAACAGCCAGATCCGGTGCCGCTTCTTTGATCTTCTTTGTAGCATTGGCAACCTTTGTTACGGAAGGGCCTTTGCCGGATCCCAGTGTAGAGTAAGATAACATTGCAACCTTCGGATCCATTCCGAAGATCTTAGCAGTATTTGCAGATTCGATTGCAATCTCAACCAGATCATCTTCAGATGGATCAATGTTGATCGCACAGTCACCCATGGCAATCTTCTCGTCTCCGCGTACAAGAATGAAGCAGGAGCTTACGATGTTGTTGCCCGGTTTTGTCTTGATCAGCTGCAGAGCCGGACGAACCGTATCTGCTGTGGAGTATGTAGCTCCACCTAACAGGCAGTCTGCCTTGCCCATCTTAACGAGCATGGTACCGAAATAATTACTCTTGGATAAAGCCTTGCGTACCTGTTCATCTGTCATTTTTCCTTTACGGAGCTTAACCATCTCTTCAACCATAGCGTCCATCTCAGGATATCCGACAGGATCAATGATCTCACAGCCTGCAATGTCATAATTGCCTGCCTTAGCAGCTGCCTGTACTTCATCGACATTGCCGAGAAGAATGACACCAAGAATTCCTTCCTTGGTCAGCTTGGTAGCTGCGTCCAGAATCCTGCTATCAGAGCCTTCGGTGAAGACAATGGTGCGAGGATTCTTCTTCAACGTTTCAATCATTTTTGTTAGCATTCTCTGAACCTCCCAGTTTCTATGCTATGATACATATCCTAACAGGAATATGTTCAATATGTTCAGTCTCCCGACTGAGTTGTACAGTAACCTATCCCTTTTCCCTCCAAAACAGGAGGAAAATAAATCAAACCAAATTATCCTACTATTATTTTAATCCCCACTCTTTTTTTTTTCAACAAATGGTTACGATAAATTTTTGACACTGACACAAAATAATACAGGTATAAGAAAGGAGAGCATCAAATTATGATACTCTCCTTCGTAAGAATCTGCCTTAAGCAAATTACTTTTGTCATTATTCGGTTATTTCTCCCGGTTCTTCTGCCGGTGTCTCCGGCTCTTCTTCCGAAATCTCCGGCTCCTTCGTTCCGACACGAATCACTCGATCCTGTTTGCGATATACACAATAGGCTTCTTTCTCTGAGGAGATTAATTCGCCCTTTCCATTGTAAATATTACGGTAGGTCTGGACAACATAACCATCGTGGCCGGAAGTTACCACCTCCGTGGTACCTTTCTCCAAAGTCTCATCATCTTGATAAACGGTATCACAGGAAGTTACTTTCAAAGTTTCTGCGGTCATTTCCACCTTTTTCTTATCCAGCTTTGCACCGTATATTTTACAGGTAACCTGTCCGCCGGAATATTCGGCAACAATTTTAATCGGATAATCCGTATTGTTTTTGAACTGATAATCCGGTCCGCCCCAGGAAACAGTGGCATCCATTCCAATCCCAATATAGCTGGAAACATAGGAATGATTATGATGCTCCACAATCTTCAGATTAGAGAGAAGGGTGGCTTTGTAGAGGGTAGAGGACACCTGACAGATTCCACCTCCCAGTTCCTGCACCGATTCTCCGTTGGAATAAGCGGGTGCTTTCTGAAATCCTCTTTCTGCAGTTCTCTCTCCCACAACATTATTATAAGAAAATGTCTCGCCGGGCAACAGAATCGTGCCATTTATTTTCTTGGCAGCAAGAGCCACATTGGAAACTCTGGCACTGGTTCCGCTGACATATGTTGAACAGCTTCCAAGAACATCCCGAAACAGATATTCTTTCAGCTTTTTCGTCGTGATCTTCGGTTTATCAATATCCAGAGGAATCACAACTTTTTTCCCTTCGGCCGCCTTTTCAAAAGCTGTCTGGGCACTGGCAACGTCAAAGCTGACACCTCTGACAGACTTTATGATTTTGTAGTCATTTTTCGGGTCCAGTGTGGCATCCGACTTCTCCGTATGAACCGCATCATAAACCGCCTGCAGATCTGTTGCATCCACAGTTCCGGTCAACATCGGGCACTCTATCGTCGTCTCATAATCCGCTTTTCCAATGGCTTCTTCCAACTCTCTCACCAGCTTATCCTGGTCCACGGAAACACCGGTAATCCCCTTGGTCAAAACCAGATAGGACTTAGTCACTTCATAGGTTGTCTGAACCGTTGTGTTAATTTCCATCAGCCCAGCTGCTTCAATATCCTGCCTCAACAGCTCCTCATCGGTCACCTGCGGAAGATATGTATATTCCTTTTTCAGAAACTTTGCTCTCAGAAGACCTATTCCTCTGGTAAGAAAATTCCCATGCGCATATATGGCTGCCGTTTCAGCTGCTCCTTCTGCATCAATGGACAAACAATTATAAACAGAAACCGTATAATCCTGATCATTGGCACAGACAGTCAATGCCGCATCTGCATATGTATTCTCAAATGCCTCCTGCACTGTATCCTTTGCCTGACTTTCCGTCATGCCGCCAACATTAACTCCATTGATATAAACTCCGCTGACAATCTTTTTTTGGGGAACCATTCCGCAGACGATCAGATAGGCGACACAAATCGCAATAACAGCAGCACAAATCAGACGATTTCGTTTTTTTCGCTGTTTTCTTTCTTTTTGTTTCCTGTCAACTCTTCTGCTCATGTATTTTATGCCTCTTCCGGATTGTCATGGAAGATAGAGTAAGCAATATTTGTGGCATGGTCGGCAATACGCTCCAATCCGATTACCATATCGGTAAAAATAAGACCGGTCTCCACAGAACATTCGCCTTTGGACAGACGTTTTACCTGCTGTTTCTGTAATTCGATATCCATCTGGTCCACTTCATTTTCCAGAGCGATAATCTCCTCGATATTATCTTTTTCTGATGTCACAAACATGGTAAGAGATTTTTCATATAAACTGAATACTTTCTCGTACATCTGCACGATCTCTTTCTTTCCATCTTCCGTAAATACCAGCTTCTGCTGTCTCTTCTTCTCGGCATTCTCCACAATATTCATGGCATGATCCCCGATTCGCTCCAGGTCAATCACGACATGGAACAGCGCACCGATTCGTCCCGAGTCAGACAACGGCAGCTCATAACGGTTAACCTCTACCAGATAATCGGTAATCTCGCTGCTGAGATAATCGATGACTTGCTCTCTCTTTCTCACCGCTTCCATGGCCTCTTCTTTATCATCCATCAAAGCACTCATACTATCTTTCAGGTTCTCACCGGCAAGCACTGCCATACGCTCGATCTCCTGAATAATTTCCACAACAGCAGTGGAAGGAAGGAAATTCTTTGCTTTTCCGATATATTCCAAATGTTTGTCGTCCTGCTGAACCGCATCTCCCTCGCCATCCTTGACCAGAATCTTCGTCAACGCAATAATCTGGTTGGAAATCGGAAGGAAAATAATTGTCTGGAAGGTCTTAAATATTGTATCTGCATTGGCTACGAAACGTTTTGCGTTATCCACACCGTTGATGGAGGCAATCATGTTGGTCACCGGCTCCATGGCAAAAATCAGAATGATGGAGATAACTACCATTCCCAGAACATTGAATAACAGGTGAACCAGCGCTGTTCTCTTTGCATCCTTGCTGGCGTTCATTCCGGCCATCACTGCAGGCGTACAGGAACCGATGTTGGCACCAAGGATAAAATACAGACAGCTTCCCAGTCCAACCAGTCCGGAATCGGCAAGCAGTACCAGCACGCTGACAGTAACAGATGAGCTCTGAACGATCACCGTAAAAATAAGGCCCACCAAAAGCGCTACTACCGGATTGGACAGATAAGCAAAATAATGCATGATCGTCGGGAATTCCGGAATAGAGCTCAAGGCCGCTGTCATAAAGTTAATTCCCAGGAAAAGCGCTCCAAAACCGAATATGATCTCAGAAATCTTACGGTAAATCGGCTTCTTCCCGAACATCATAAGACAGGCACCGATAAAGATAATATATGGTGCAATTGCTGTCAGTTTCAAAGATACCAGCTGTGAAGTGATCGTGGTACCGATATTGGCACCGAATGTAATACCAACAGACTGTCCCAGGGTCATAAGTCCGGCATTAACAAAGCTGACCTCCATCACCGTCGTCGCACCGGAGGACTGGATAAATGCAGTGAACAAAGCACCGAACAAAACTGCTGTGATCTTGTTCTTTGTCACTCTGTTGAGAATCCCTCTCATCTTGTCACCGGCTGCCTTCTGCAGACTTTCACTCATAAACTTCATACCAAACAAAAAGAGTGCCAGTCCGCTCATAAGTTCCGTAAGCATTTGTAACATAACTTTTTTCCTCTTTCTTTTGTTATTTACATAAAAATTACGTAAAATATGCGTTTTCTTTACAAATCATATTCTAATATATTTCCTTAAAAAAAGAAAGTGTAATCTTATGCTATTGGAAAACAGCATGGGAGATTAAGTCTATTGGAAGAATCTGTCAGGGGCACCTGCTTCTCGCGCGAAAGAGAAAAAAATCGCGGCAACGACTATTTCATCGTTACCGCGATTTTTCAAGAACGCCTCGGCGTTCTTGCTGCGAGATGCGCATCATGCGTTAGCATGACAAATTTCTAATGCGCATCTCTGCAATCCGCCGGAGGCTTTTATCGAAGTCGGAGATTGAAAACTCCCACTACTTGATGAAATGAATCCTTTACTCCCATTTGTGGAAGTGGGAGTCTTCTCCGACGAGATAAAATTGCACGTCTGTTTAAATTACATTGCCTCTATTATAAAGCAAGTCTGCTCTCTACCCTTTCCCTCACAAGCGACCGTCACACACATCTGCAGATATTTTGCATATGCCTTAAGTCTATAATACATGGATCCTTGCTCTGGTTGATATTCCCGGTTCCCGCAGATAATCTGATCCATAGGAACTTTGAATAATTCGCTCAGGGCATACACATTATCTATACTCGGAAGGCTCCTCCCGTTCAACCAGTGATAAACGGCCTGCTGTGTGGCAAGGCCCATATATTTCTGAACATCCGTAACCGTCAGCCCCAGAGAATTCATGAGACGGCGGATCTGCTTTCCGGT
>JALERO010000183.1 GCA_022764265.1 Eubacterium sp.
TCATCGCGGATGGCTTTGGCAGTTTCCGGGTCCATCGCGCAGGCCCACTGTGCTTCCCAATCCAGGTTACGGCGGGCGTCAGCCATCTTGTCGTCCATCTCGCGGGCTCCGCGCACACCTTTTGCGATATCAGCGGCATGGGCAGCAATTTTGGATGCCATGATTCCCTGTTTTACATCGTCTACATTTGGGAGGGCAAGGTGTTCTGCCGGTGTCACGTAGCATAAGAAAGCTGCTCCGCTAGCTGCCGCAATCGCTCCGCCGATAGCGGAAGTAATGTGGTCGTAGCCCGGTGCAATGTCTGTGACAATCGGTCCTAATACATAAAATGGGGCTCCACAGCAGATGGTGGACTGCAGCTTCATGTTGGCGGCGATCTGGTCCATCGGCATGTGTCCCGGTCCTTCTACCATTACCTGTACATCCTTTTCCCATGCACGTTTGGTCAACTCGCCGAGACGTACCAGTTCTTCAATCTGGCACACATCGGAACCGTCAGCAAGGCATCCCGGACGGCAGGCATCTCCCAGGGAAATGGTCACATCATACTCACGGCAGATATCCAGGATCTCATCAAAATATTCGTAGAATGGATTCTCCTGGCCGGTCATGGTCATCCATGCAAATACCAGGGAACCTCCACGGGAAACGATATTCATTTTACGTTTATGTTTTTTAATCTGGTCAATGGTCTTTCTGGTGATTCCGCAATGAAGGGTCACAAAATCCACGCCGTTTTCTGCGTGAAGACGTACCACATCGATGAAGTCTTTTGCCGTAAGGGTATCAAGGTCTCTCTGATAATGAATCACCGAATCGTATACCGGAACGGTTCCGATCATCACAGGGCATTCGGAAGTAAGCTTTTTGCGAAATGGTTCTGTATTGCCATGGGAGGACAAATCCATGATGGCATGGGCACCCATATTAACCGCTTCCATCACCTTTTTCATCTCGATATCATAATCCTTACAGTCTCTGGATACTCCCAGATTTACATTGATTTTCGTCCGAAGCATGGAGCCGACCCCTTCCGGATCAATACATTTGTGATTTTTGTTGGCACAAATGGCAACCTTTCCGCAGGCTACCAGCTCTCGAATCTCTTCTCCTGTCATACGTTCTTTCTTTGCAACGATTTCCATCTCCGGAGTGATAATCCCTTTTCTCGCTGCGTCCATCTGTGTTGCGTATTCTCTCATCTTCTTTACCTCTTTTGTTTTTTTCAATTATAGATGTTGCTTATCATTAATTTCTGTATATTCCACATATGGTTAAGAGGGCCATTTCCCTCTCCCAGATTCATCCCGGCGCCAATGGCACCTGTCATATATTGTTTTGCTCTTTCTACCGCTTCAGATAATGTGTAGCCCATGGCAAGATAGGAAGCGATGGCGCTGGACAACGTGCATCCCGTTCCGTGGGTATTCGGATTCTCAATCCGTTTTGCAGAAAACCACACTGCTTTTCCATTTTCATACAGAAGATCATCGGCATTTTCCGGATCATGTCCTCCTTTACACAAAACCGCACATCCCCATCGATCGCTGATCCGCTTTGCGGCCTCTTCCCTGGTTGTTCTGTCCTCAATAGACACACCGGATAAAAACTCTGCCTCCGGAATATTCGGTGTCAGCACTCTTGCCAGAGGAAATAGTTCTTGTTCATAAACCTTAACCGCTTCCTCACTGAGCAACCTTGTGCCACTTGTGGAAATCATCACCGGATCCACTACCAGATTTTTAATGGAATATTTTCTGATATACTCCGCGGTAATGTGTATGTGTTCCGTCGAAGCCATCATCCCAGTTTTTACCGCATCGGGCAATATATCTGTAAATACACTCTCCATCTGCTTCTCAAAAAATGCTGCCGGCACTTCCATCACACCTGAGATTCCTCTGGTATTCTGTGCTGTTAATGCGGTAATGCAGCTCATGGAATAAACCCGAAGTGCTGTCATGGTCTTAATGTCCGCCTGAATCCCCGCACCACCACTGGAATCGCTTCCCGCAACGGTCAGGACAACGGGCATCCCAAAGAGCTGTTGATAAAATGAGTGTACTTCTGTGAAATCATGGAGATAAATCTCAGACAACGCCTGAATTTTTTCCATCTCCGGCTGATTGGCTTCATCATAGACGGAACAAACCGGATACCCGGCCTTCTTTGCAGTCTGCACCGCATGAAGTGCATCTTCAAAAATCCAGGTGTCTTCCAGCTGAGTGCCCATATAATTCCTTGCCAGGTGAAACACATCCGGCTGACTTTTTCCTGTTCCGGCTTCTTTGCAGGTTACAATTTGGGTGAAATAAGAGGAAATCCCAGTTCTTTTGAGGGCAGCTTCCGCCAGATCGAGATCCGTCGCCGTTGCCACTGCCATAGGGATGTTTCGGCATTTCAGCTCTTCAAGGAATTCCCGGACACCGGGTTTACAGGGAACCTTTTCGACATAATATACCCGGACAATATCCTTTACCCCATCGATGATTTCTTCACAGCTCTGGGTCATATTATATTTTTCTTTCATATAGACGGCCCCTTCCATCATGGAAAAGGTAGCCAGCTTTCTGGACAGTTCCGGCTCCGGTTCTATTCCCAGAGATTCCAGATACATCTCACCGGCATGATCCCAGACCGGCATGGAATCCAGCAAAGTACCATCCATATCGAATATCGCTCCGCGAATCATCTTACTGTACCTCAATCATTTTCAAAGTTTTTTCCTTAAGCTCCTTTGTTGTCTCTGTGATATCCTCCGCAGCAAAAATGGCACTGACCACCGCAATACCACAGATACCGCTGCCGGAAAGTTCCGACAGATTATCGGCCTTAATCCCTCCGATGGCAATGACAGGGATCTTAACGGCTGCACAGATTGCCTTCAGAGTTTCTGCATCCACTTCTACAGCATCGGTCTTGGTTCCCGTTGGAAATACAGCTCCGACTCCCAGATAATCCGCACCCATCTGTTCTGCCAGAAGGGCCTGCTCCACCGTCTGGGCGGAAACTCCGAGGATCTTATCTTCCCCAAGAATCTTTCGCACATCACAGGCTGCCATGTCACTCTGTCCCACATGGACTCCATCGGCATCCATCTTTTTGGCGATTTCCACATTGTCATTGATTACAAAAGGAACCTTGTATTGGTGGCAGAGTTTTTTAAGCTCCACGGCTTCCTGATAGAATGCTTCCTCATTGAGTTCCTTCTCCCGAAGCTGAATAAAAGTGGCGCCACCTTTCAGTGCTTTCTCCACTTGAGCGTACAAAGTCTCTCCTCTCAGCCAGCTTCGATCTGTCACGGCATATAATAACAAATCTTCTTTTTTTGCGTTCATTTTATTATCCTCATCTTAGTAATTATAAGACCATATAGTTTGCGCCTTTTTCCAGCGTCTCTCCATCCATATTGTAAATGGCATCAATAATACGGTTGCGATAGGTGGAGTTGCCCTCTCCCGGCTGGAGATTGTCATACCCAATCTCTCCTGCCAGACCCATCAGACAAACAGCTGCTGCCGCTGCTTCAAGAACATTCGCCGGATTGGCAGTTATGTAGGCCGTCATCAATCCGGACAATTGGCATCCGGTTCCGGTTATCCTGCCCATCTCCGGTCTGCCGTTGCGGATCACAAAACATTTCTCCGCATTGGTTACCAGATCAATGGCTCCCGTAACGGCAATCACACTGCCGATACTTTTTGAAAAAGCTTTCAGCTTAGCCACGGTTTCTTCCAGATTCTCCTCAGTCACCGCATCTGCCAGATCGGCATCTACCCCCTTTGTGGTTCCGCTTCCGTCAATGAGGGTGCGGATCTCAGAAATATTGCCGCGGATCACATCAAACCGGACTTCCTTCAGCAGATCATTGGCGGTGCGGGTACGAAGTCCGCTGGCACCGGCTCCCACCGGATCCAGCAGGACCTTATGTCCCAGCGAATTGGCTTTCTTACCGGCAAGAAACATGGACGGAATCGTATTTCTGTTCAATGTACCGATATTAATATTAAGTCCGCCGCAAATGGAAGTGATATCCTCCACGTCTTCCTGATCATCGGACATGATCGGGCTTCCGCCGCAGGCCAGCAAGACATTGGCCACATCATTCACGGTCACATAATTGGTAATATTATGTACCAGTGGCTGGTTCTTCTTTACATTCTCCAGGCATTCTTTAAACATAGTAATCCTCCTATTTACGCGACAAAGGATCGCATATACGCCAACGATAGTATATATGCGATCCTCATTAATCCTTCAATATATCCCTACGTTGGCATTATCCAAATCAGGTTATGGGTCTAAGCGCCACAGCTTACTCTCAGCCCACTTTGGTGAGCTCCCCTTTTATCTCAGTCGAAAATATCTTCCACTTCTACAAGTGGTGTTCGACTTGAATGTGTTTACATAATATAATATTTTATCAGAAAAATCAAGAGTAATTTTCCATCTTTTTACATTCTTATTTTAAAAGCAAATATTTCGGAATTCCATCCTCATACACACTGGATATTTCTCCCTGCACCAGCGGTTTCAGATAGGCAATCAGTTCTTCTGTTACACCATTTCCTTCCTCGTTGATCCAGCTTGCCGGAATCTTTTTCTCCAGATTGGCTACCTGGCTGATATCGACGCCACTATAGCTCACCTCATATGGTTCATCGGAAACACGAGTGAGGGTGGACATTTTTCCGCTCTCGCCGGCAACGGCCAGTGCCACCGCATTTTCTCCCAGCTTTCCGGATTCCTCGATATCCGTCCGGCTCATGATATGGGAAGCACAACGCTGAAGGAGATTCAATTCGATCGAGCGTACTTTGCATCCAATCTGTTCTTTTACCACTTCCTCCAGAACTTTTCCGGTTCCGGATAGCTTGTTATGACCAAATACATCCAGTTCTTTAGCTCCCTGACCCTGCTCGCAGATAAACTGTCCAGTCTCATCGTGGGCTCCCTCACTGACAGCCACCAGAACTGCATCGTGTTCCTCAAGCCGATCTTTTATATCTTTGACAAATCGTTCCATGGAGAAAGGACTTTCCTCCAGATAAATAAGATACGGTACGGAGCCGTTCCTTCCCTGGGCAAGAGCTGCGGCAGCGGTGAGCCATCCGGCATTTCTTCCCATCATCTCCACAATGATCACATTTTTTGCCTCATAAACGGTGATTTCCCGCTCCAGTTCCGAGAATACTGTAGCAATATATTTTGCCGCTGAGCCAAAGCCTGGGCAATGATCGATTCCGCACAAATCGTTATCGATAGTTTTTGGTCCGCCGATCACCTGAATATCCGCCACACCATGGGATTTACAGTAACCGGACAGCTTGGCTACAGTATCCATGGAATCATTGCCGCCGATATAAATAAAGTATCCGATATTATGTTTATGAAAAATATCGACGATCTGCTGATATTGACTGTCGTCTTCATGAATATCTTTTAATTTGAATCGGCAGGAGCCCAGGGCCGCTGCCGGTGTTCTGCTTAACAAATCCAATTTTTCCGGTGTATTCACTTTCTCTGTGAGATCCACCAGCTTTTCCTCCAGTACTCCCTGAATTCCATTGCAGGCTCCATAAACCTTATCAATTTCGCTGCACTCTGTCGCTTTGCGGATCACTCCCGCCAGAGTTGCATTGATGGCCGCCGTCGGGCCACCAGATTGTGCTACCAGTAAATTTTTCTTCATTTTTTCCTCCAAAATTATTTTTAGCTGATCTGTTCAAAATGATTTTTTAAACAGTAAGGCAATTCTTCTGTTCCAGTTCAAGCAAATATTCTTTTACCGGAAGTCCTCCGCCATAGCCGGTCATGGAACCATTGGCGCCAATTACCCGATGGCAGGGAATCATGATCATGATTGGATTATTGTGATTGGCACCGCCTATGGCACGACAGGCCTTCGGATTCCCTATGGCTGCCGCAATCTCTCCGTAGCTTCTGGTCTCTCCGTAAGGAATCTCCTGAAGCTCCGCCCATACTTTTTTCTGAAACTCCGTCCCCTGTGGTGCCAGAGGAAGCTCAAATTCCTTTCTTGCTCCGGCAAAATATTCACTCAGTTGTTCATATGCTTTTTTTATGATCGGAGTCTCCCTGCACTCCCCGCTCGTTGCTGTGGCAATTCCCGGCGAATTCTTTCCCCGGTGATCTGTATTTAATGGGCTGGACAGCAGATATAATCCCGTGATTGCCTGCTGTTCTTCCACCAGACAAAGTTTTCCAATTACCGTCTCATATTCATAATAATACTTCACTCCGTACTCCTTCCGATTTTGTGCTCTTTGGATTGTTTTGCCCAATAAGAACCCAGCTGCTGAATCAAATGTACCACAGACACCACAGCCATCACGCCAAGGGCAATGGAAGAGGCCTCCCACAGAACCAGACGCAGGTAAACATTAAACTCTGCCCCTTCTCCCAGTACCAGATGGGACATCGTGTAATAGAGGTTTCCTCCCGGAATCAGCGGCACCAGCATGGAAATCAGAAACACGGTGCTGGGTGCCTTCATAATGCGGGCAAATATTTCTGCCATGATCGAAGCAACTGCGGCGGCAAGAAATAATCCCACCATCTCGTTTCCGCTCCAGTGTCTGGCTGCCAGAAAAAGAGCCCAGGTAAAGGCACCGGCAAAGCTGACCGGAATCAGTTTATTTTTATCAATATGCAGGAAGGCAGAAAACCCAAAGGTACCTCCAAAAGCCATTATAATCTGTATTAATTCCTGTTTCATTTTCTGTTCTCCTGATTATTTATTTCCCACCGCTTAGCGCTCTGCGCGCTTGAAGCGAGGGACTCCTTCTGAAATGTTAAACTAACAAAGTAATTGTAAATCCCAAGGATATGGCAATGGCAATCAGAACCGCTTCACATAGTCGGCTGATCCCGGACATAATATCTCCGCTGATCATATCCCGAATGGCATTGGTCAGAGAAATCCCCGGTATCAACAGCATGATGTTTCCGATGATCACCTTATCCACCGATTGACAGATTCCCAGTTGATAAAGGAATACAGCGATTCCGCCCCCACATAAAGAACAAAGCAGATTCGCAACAATATAGTTCATCTCCAGCTTTCTTGTCACATCCACCATAAAATATAACAGCACGCCCACAATCGCCGCTGCAACAGCATCAGAAAAACCACCACCGAAAAATACGGAAAATGTGGCGGAAACCAGCGCATAAGCTCCGATATCCTGCCCTTTTGTATACATTTTCTCCCGGCGAATCGCTTCCAGCTTCTCTGCAATGTAAGCAGCATCTCCGGGGCTGGCACAAAGTTCTCTGGAAAGGGCATTGTATCGCTCCAGTTTTGTAAAATCGGTTCGGTATTTCTGCACTCTTCGGGTCTGGCTGATCACTTTTCCTTCCGCATCGGTCACCGTGACTACAATGCTGGCAGTAATCGTAAAAACATTGATATCCCTCATATGATAGGCAGTACAAAGCCTCGTGATCGAATCCTCCACCCGACTCACCTCACCGCCGGAGACCAGCATCCCCTCGCCAATCTCCAGTATTTTTGACAAAATCAATTCATTTTCCATTCTGCACTCCCATATACATTTTTTGAACATTTCTATTGTATAAGATAATTAAAAAAAATCAAGGAGTTGTTTACTTACTCCCTGATTTTTCTAGTCAAATATTTTTTTAAATATATACTTTAATTTTCTTATATTGAACCCCGTGGGCTTTGGCTTTGTTGTGGCTGCTGTAATATATATCAATCTTTTTTCCTTTAATGGCACCGCCGGTATCTTCCGCCACGTACATTTCATCACCGATTTTTACTTTTGTCCCCAGCTTGATCAGATTCTTATCAACAGCGATGGTTCTGTTCTGTTTTGGACGGGTTCCACTGGCCGTCGGTGAACCGGCCCACTTGCCCGCACAGCTGGAGCAGTTGCAGTAACCTGTTGTTTTTACGGTCATGGTGATATATTTTTTTACGACAATCAGACACTGCGCTGAGATATTCGTCCCACTGATTGTGGCAGTGATCGTTGTCTTTCCTTTATCTTTTGCGGTAACCTCACCTTTTTTATTGACAGTCGCCACTCTTTTTTTGCTGGACTTCCAGATAATTTTTTTGCCGGATGCATTTTGAACGACTGCTTTTAACTTGGCAGTATCTCCTCTTTCCAGAGAAACCTTCGTTTTCTTCAAATGAATGGATGGGGTTAGCTGTTGCTCTCCGGAGCTTACCGGTATCTCGTTTGCATTGACCTTTTGCGGAGTGAGGCAGGCAAAGAGCATTGCAAATACCATTGTAGTGATTAATAATTTTCTGTTCATTTTTCATCCTCCCGAAATAAAATGTTACAAAAATGTTGCTTTCCATTTCGCTGTCAAATGTATTATAACACAAATATTTCTTTTTGTTAATGACTTTTAATATTTTTGTAACATTTGCCAGAAAGATGAACTGAAAAGAAATGACTTTTCTATGTAGGCTTCCCGTTTTTTATATTTTTTCTCCAAAACAGCAAAGAGTTCCGCTCGCGGAACTCTCGCGCCGAGCGCGGTCGCATCCGAGACATCTTCATATCGCGCGAGCGTGCATCCCCCGGAGGGTTTTTATTTGATAGGAAATGAATTAATTTCCCATCAAATAAGAAGGCGTTACAGTTACGGTTATTAAGCCGTACTGCAACGCCCCATTTATCAGATTGTATTCAATTATAACTGAGGACCTGCTGCTACTAATGCCTTACCAGCTTCATTTCCTTCGTATTTTGCAAAGTTCTTGTTGAATCTTGCTGCGAGGTCTTTTGCTTTCTCTTCCCATTCGGAAGCGTCTGCATAAGTATCACGAGGATCTAAGATTGCAGGATCCACACCCGGAAGTTCTGTAGGTACTTCGAAGTTGAAGTGAGGAATCATCTTAGTCGGTGCAGTTTTGATATCTCCGTTGAGGATTGCATCGATAATACCACGAGTATCTTTAATGGAGATACGTTTTCCTGTTCCGTTCCATCCTGTATTTACAAGGTAAGCTTTTGCTCCACTCTTTTCCATTTTCTTAACAAGCTCTTCTGCATATTTTGTAGGATGCAGTTCCAGGAATGCCTGTCCAAAGCAAGCGGAGAAAGTTGGTGTCGGTTCTGTGATACCACGTTCTGTACCAGCCAGTTTTGCTGTGAATCCTGACAGGAAGTAGTACTGTGTCTGTTCCGGAGTCAGAATAGATACTGGAGGCAGTACACCGAAAGCATCTGCAGACAGGAAGATTACATTCTTAGCTGCCGGTGCAGAAGATACCGGGCGAACGATATTTTCAATATGGTTGATCGGATAAGATACACGTGTATTTTCTGTTACGCTCTTATCATCGAAGTCGATTTTTCCTTCTGCATCCAGAGTTACGTTTTCAAGCAGTGCGTTGCGTCTGATTGCATTGTAGATATCCGGTTCTGATTCTTTATCCAGGTTGATAACTTTTGCGTAGCATCCACCTTCAAAGTTGAATACGCCGTTGTCATCCCAGCCGTGTTCGTCATCACCGATCAGGAGACGTTTCGGATCTGTAGACAGAGTTGTTTTACCTGTACCGGAAAGACCGAAGAAGATTGCTGTGTTTTCTCCGTTCATATCTGTGTTTGCAGAGCAGTGCATGGAAGCAATACCCTTCAGAGGCAGATAGTAGTTCATCATGGAGAACATACCTTTCTTCATTTCACCGCCGTACCATGTGTTGATGATAACCTGCTCACGGCTTGTGATGTTGAATACAACCGCTGTTTCAGAGTTCAGTCCCAGTTCTTTGTAGTTTTCAACTTTTGCTTTGGAAGCGTTGTAAACAACGAAATCCGGCTCAAAGTTTTCCAGTTCTTCATCTGTAGGAATGATGAACATGTTCTTTACAAAGTGAGCCTGCCAAGCTACTTCCACGATGAAACGGATTGCCATACGTGTATCTTTGTTTGCTCCGCAGAAAGCATCTACAACAAACAGTTTTTTGTTGGAAAGTTCTTCCTGAGCAATTTTCTTTAATGCATCCCATGTTTCCTGTGTAGCCGGATGGTTGTCGTTTTTGTACTCATCAGATGTCCACCATACAGTGTCTTTGGAGTTTTCATCAACAACGATGAATTTGTCTTTTGGAGAACGTCCTGTGTAGATACCTGTCATTACATTAACAGCACCCAGTTCACTTTCCTGACCTTTTTCAAAACCTTCCAGACCTGGTTTTGTTTCTTCTTCAAACAGAAGTTCATAAGAAGGGTTATGCACGATTTCTGTAGTTCCGGTAATGCCATACTTACTTAAATTGATTTCTGCCATCTTACACTTACCTCATTTCTTTCATGATAACATATCATAACTAACTGCATACGCAGGAGTTATCGATTTCAGAAGTAGAATTTTCTACTTTTCTAAATTACATTATACATATTTAGCAAATAAAATCAACAAAAAAATAACAAAGTTTTCGTTAAATTTTTCATTTCCAACAAATTCCAGACTTCCGGAACTCTGCTATGAGTATATGAAGGAACACAAAATTTATAATTATTAGAATTTTTCCGCTAAATATCGTCATTTATTTGTCAATTTGTCATTTCAAAAAATAAGCCGGCAGTGGATTTGCCGGCTTATCATTGCTTTTATTTTTGATATCAGATGTTCAGAAGATCACTGAATTCTTTCAGTGCGCCCTCTGTTTCATGAGCAAGTACACGTTTTGCCAGTACTTTACCCAACTGTACGCCTTCCTGGTCAAAGCTGTTTACATTCCATACAAAGCCCTGGAACATGATCTTATTCTCAAAGTGTGACAGAAGTGCACCCAGCGCTTTCGGATCCAGCTGTTCCCCAACGATGATGCTGGACGGGCGTCCGCCTTCGAAGTTCTTGTTGCGGTTTTCATCT
>JALERO010000184.1 GCA_022764265.1 Eubacterium sp.
TTTCTCTTTCATTGCATCTCCTTCAACCATAATTCTGCTAAAGTTTTCATTCCTGACTTATTGGGATGCACACCATCTATTGTTTCATATTCCACAGCATATTTTCCGAGATCTGCCACACAGACTTCCGTCTCTTCAGCAACTTTTCGGATAATATCTGAATAAATCTTCTGGGAAATACAGCCGTCTGAATTAAAGAACAGTTCTTCATGGGAGTCATCGATAAAGCCTCTCAATAAAGTTGCACACCAGATTTCTGATTCCGGATAAAGCTGTTTTATATCCTGAAGCATTCTCCGATATTCGAACTCAAATTCTTCCGGCAATACACAGAAGGCCCAGTCGTTCATGCCCATGGCCACCAATATCACATCCGGATTGCCTTTGGCTCCCAGAGCAGTCAACCGCTGCCCGGCCGTTCCTGAGGTTGCCATATGCCCGGAAACCAGGCTTCCTGCATAGGAATTATTGACACCAAGAGCACCGCCCAGCCCGTTGATCACCTGCATCCACCAGGTATCCTCCGGCTGGAAAACTCCTGCTTCCTTTTTAGTCCACATATCATAAAATACAGCTTCTGCCGGTGTATATCCGGCAAAAGTACTGATAGAATCACCCAATACGGAAAAAATTCTCCCTTTCTCCTTTGTCATCCCGCTCTTCCCCCTTTCGCGGAATTATTTCTTCACACTGAAAATAACACCGATGACTTCCGGACCGGCATTGGCTGCCACTGCAGCTCCAATCTGATAGGTTTCGGTCGGACCGTATCCCATCTTCTCTGTCATTTTCTTTTGAATCTCATCCAGATTCTCCACATTCTTTCCACATACAAGCTGATAATCAGAGCCCGGTTCCATATCCTTCACTGCAAGATCGACAACCTTGGCCACAAGCTTTTTGTCACCGCGACATTTGGATGCTGTGGTAATCTCATGATCCCAGATCTTCATGATCGGCTTGATTCCCAGCTTGTCTCCCACAAAGGCTGCGGCACTTGGAATACGCCCGGATTTGCCTGCATATTTCAGAGAGTACATACCAAAATAAATGCGACGACGCGGAATCTCGTCGGCAAGGTAGGCTGTAATGTCATCGACATTAGCTCCCTCCTGCACCATCTGACCGGCAACCAGTGCCGGATGACCATATCCGCCGGAATAGTTTCCACCGTCAAAGGTATGAATGGAAATCTTTCCTTCACATTCCGGATGTTCCTCAAAGAAACTGTCGATTGCCATCACAGAATTATTATAGGTAGCAGAACCGCCTGAATTAATCAGAATCAGAACGATATCGGAATATCCTTTTTCATAATATTCATAATAAAGTTCCTCAAATTGAAAGCTGGTAATCTGAGAGGTTTTCGGTATCTCATCATACTGTTCCATCAATCGATAAAAGCCATCATTATCAAAATCAATTCGGCTCATATAAGATTTATCCCCGATTACAACCGGAAACGGGATGATATCCACATCGTATTTTTTCTCTAATTCGTATGAAATGTCACTGACAGAATCCGTTATAATTCGAATTTTTCCCATATTTTTTTGTCTATCCTTCCAATATAATATATGCACCCCAATGCTATTTATTGAGGGTTTTTTGTTGTTACTCTTACCTATTATAAGCGAGCAGAGATTTTATGTCAACTTTCACCCTCTGACTGATTCTGAGAAAGCCTTACTGATCAACTATTGGTTTTCGTCAGCAATTCTTTGACAGAAATCTTTGGATTACAGTATAACAATACAAACCATCCAGAATATGACTTTTTATCGAAATCGGAGAAAACTCCGACGAGATAAAAGCCTCCGGCGGATTGCAGAGAAAAAAATCGCATGAATCCAGCCTATCCCAACGGATTCATGCGACGTATTAACTAATTTCTATTATTGTCCTATTCTATTCAAGAACGCCTCGGCGTTCTTGCTGCGAGATGCGCGCTTGAAGCGGGGAACTTCTTCTGAAAAGTTAATCCTGCTCAACACATGCAAGAGCCAGACCGGTTGCAACAGCATTTCTCGGTCCCTCACAGCCACGGATGTTACCACGTCCGGCAACGATCTCATACTGTGCCAGTGCATCGGTTACCAGATTCGGAACCTCAAAGTCAAGGGCAGATCCTCCAACCATTACAACGAACTGTATGTCCTTCGGACTTCCGGTCGGACTTACTTTGGATAAAGAACGAACCGCGTTGGTTACGAATACTTTCTTCTTGGCTTCGATACGAACCTGTTTTACCTTCTCCAGGGATTCTACCCCTTCTAACGGAACCAGCTCATCGTCTTCCTTAACCAGAACAACCTTGGCAAATACCGATGGATCCAGAGGTTCACTGAAGAATTGTACCGTTCCGTCTTCATGACGAATATGGAAAAGGCTCTCTACCAATGCCAGCGGGTACTTCTTAATGTCTTCTGCCATCTCGAAGTCATCCAGTCCCAGTTCGGACTGAATCAGCAGGGATACCATATTACCTGCACCGGCAAGATGAATAAGTTTTACCTTACCCTCTCTGTTAATAATGGATGCATCGGTAGATCCGGCTCCCATATCCACGATTGCCAGCGGAATATTGGTTCCAGGGGTTGTCAGAGCACCCTTGATGGCCATATCGGCTTCCACACCACCGACATAAACAGGCACGTTTAATTTCTCGGTGAGAACCTGAGCGATCATCTCCATCTGCAGTCTGTCAGACTTAACCATGGCTGCGATTCCGACAGCGTTCTCCAGGGAGAACTCATCGGCAATACCGCCTTTTACTTTCTGCGGATTAAAGGTATCCACAGCAAGAATGTCCTGAATCTTAATATCTTTTTTATGTTTATTGGTCAGGCCGGCCATAACACGGCGAACCTTGTCCAGCATATTGCCGGCATTGGTTCCGACCTCACCTTGAATATCTTCAATCTCAACGATGGCTGCAACGCCTTCCATGATTCTGTCGGCGCCCTCATCCACGTCCACAACAACTTCCTTCTTGGCACCGATAATGGTGATGGTTCCGGCTTTGATACTTCTTTCCTTTACATCACCTTCCGGAGTCTTGATCACAACACCGGAACGGGTTCCGATCAAAGAACGGGCAATCGGCACTACCCTCTTGGTCTCATCTGATGACAGATTAAATAAGGTAGCGATACCATACGGATTAGACAGAACAGATACCACACTTCCAATCGGAGCAACCTCAATGGCGCATTCCATTCCCAGAGGAACCTTCTCAATCATGGTAACCTCATCGATAATCGGAATCTTCTTATCGAGGCGGTTATTGAGCAGATTACCATCATCAGCCTGCATAATGGCACCGGTAATATTCACATTATCCTTCACAGCATTCATTCTGTCTGCAGCTTCTGAGAAAGATACCTTCGACGGAACAATAACGATGACATCCATCTTATCTGTAATCTTGGACAGCTGATCTACCATCACAGAATATCCGACACCGATTCCGGTACCGCCCGGAGTCGTAGGATTATGTCCGATTACGGTAGACTCTGTGATTACAGTCTCTGAAATCGTCTCCATGGCAACATCACCGATAACAGGAGCGGCTTCATTAATTCGAATCTCTTCCAGATCAGAATAGTCCATTCCAAGTTTATTAAGCGCATTCTTCAAGGACATGAAAACACCGTTTATATTCTTTAAGGTACCCTTGATACCGGTAGTTGGGCCGATACCGCTGGCCAAAAACTCGATGTCCTTCCCTTCAATTCTGGCAATGGCAACTTCTGTTGTAGCATTACCAATATCCACACCCGCTACATATTTCATATCTCTCCATCCTTTCCTGCCTGAAAAAGACTCCTGTCAGAATCTTTTCTACAGAGAATATTCTCTTCTAACAAAAAGCATAATAATCTATGTAAATTATATCATTCCTGCACAAAAGGGTCAAACATTAACAAACATAAATTATTGATACCAACTACAAAAAAACACAACTTTTTATTCTTTTTTGTCCTTTTATTGGTAATCTTTTGCTAAAAAGCTTCATTCCTTGACATTTTACCAAAATCACGATAAAGTATTTACTTAGAATCATATTGCGGACACATCTCTACTTTACAATAGGGAAACACGTTATGCAAAAAGCTTATACACAAATTAAGGGAGGACTATTATGAAACTACAACTCAAGAAACTCTCTGTCCTGGCCCTGACAGGTGCCATGGTCTTTACTATGGGATTCGGTACCTTCACTGCAAAGGTACAGGCAGAGACAGCAGCTGCAGCGACTGATACTACGGCAAGCACCGTTCCGGCTACCGGCTTCCGAACAGAGAACGGTAAGACCTACTATTACAAAGACGGAGTTGCTCTTACCGGATGGCAGAAGATCGATGGTAACATCTATTACTTCAATGCGAAAGACGGCGGTGCCGCTCTTACCGGATGGAATTATTTAAAGAGTTACAGCGGTGGCAAGACAAAATACAAATATCTCTTTAAAAAGAATGGTGTTCTTGTAACAGATTTATTCTCCTACAAGAGAAGCTACATTAAATCCCCAATGACGATCAAGGTTAACCTGACCACTCACAATGTAACCTTCTATCTGTACGATTCCAAGAAAAAGGCTTACATTATCCCTGCAAAAACCGTTATCTGCTCTACAGCCCGTGACGGAAAGAGTACAAAAGTCGGACACTACCGTCTCGAGAAAACAACTGCAAGAAAGTGGTTCATTTACAAAAAGAGTAACCCATGGCATTATTATCAATATGGTGTTCACATCAAGGGATGTACCAGCTGGTTCCATTCAACAATGTACAGAACTACCAACAAGAAGAGTCTGATCGTCGACGGCGCAGCAGGTTACAATCTTCTTGGAACCAATCAGACTACAACCTGTATTCGTCTGCAGGCTGAAAATGCGAAACTGATTTATGATATTTCTACAAAGACAAATAAAAAGGCTCGTGTATGGGTTGATATCTACCGCTCCAGCAACAAGGGACCTTTCGGAAAGGTAACTTTAAAAGATACCACCGGTAAACTGAAGTCCAGCCAAAAATACGATCCTACCGATCCTTCTTTTGCAAAGAAATAATAACACATACAAAAAGCTGGAAGGCTATCCATGATACTTTTCATGAAAAAGCCTTCCAGCTTTTTTGTATCCCAGGTCGGGAACACGATTAATATATCTTAACTGCATCTTTATTGGATGGATGTACAACGACTCTTACGGATTGAATTGTTTTGTAATCATATTCATAAAACCGTTTTTCTTTCAGATTCTCCAGTATCTCGTCTTTATAACTCATCATCATGCCAAAGGAATCGTGATCGGACATGTAATAAGTCAGATAATAGGAAACATATCCGGTTTCTTCCGGAAATTCATCATATTCGGCAGAATCCTCCCTGGCTATATGAATATTCTGTACATTATTTGGGTTATATTCCACAACAAACTGAATCTGATCCTTTGGAACCTTTTTGGAGGTTTCCAGGGTCATCTCTTCTTCTCCCGAACCGTAGGCATGCACATATACTTTCTCATCCCCGTTTCGGCCACGGTATAAGGTTTCCTGAAAAGTGTCGGTTACGACCTCTTCTCCGCCCATTTCCTTCTGACCCAAATATTCAAAGGAAGAATATTCAGCGAGAGCCACGCCGGTTCCGAGACCACAGAGTAAAACGCCAATTGCCAATATCAAAGCAAGTATCTTTCTGTAATTTCCTTTTAAATTCATACTTCCACTTCCCTCCCGGAATTTTCTCTTTTTCTCTCAACAACATAACTGAAGACCAACAGGCTATAGGCACTGCAGCAGAGAACTGCCCCACAGATTCCAATGGTCACTCCAATCAGCGGATATCCCTGCAACAACAAAATAAGCAACACTCCCAAAGCAAATACTGCCAGAACATCAACCACAACAACCGGTATCGTAATGACGATCAAAATTGCCTTTATGCACATTCTCAAAATCCATTTCATCCACTTCCACACCTCCTTGTGCCATTTTTTTCTTCCGTTATCTGTTCTCATTGTCGAAACAGAGGAAGAAATTGCCTCAGCTTTTTTCCTGAAGAATCCTTTCTCCTGTTTTTCTTTTGGCAATGAGCGTTTTTCTTCTTTCTGTGCTTTTCTCTGCTCCAATAATCCGGAAATAGATTCGCTGGCTTTTTCCACAGCTTTTCTGGCTTTCTTCCCCACCCTTCTCTCTTTTTTCTCCGGCTGGTTTTCTTCCAGCACTCTGTAATCAGGGTCTATGTGATAAGCCTCCAGAATCTCCTGGGCGAGGCTGTCAATATCTCCAAAATCCTCGATTGCCTCCTTTTC
>JALERO010000188.1 GCA_022764265.1 Eubacterium sp.
ATTCATCCAGGCGTTAATGTAGGACGTGGTGGAGATGACACATTATTTGCATTAGTAGATGGTGTTGTGCGTTTCGAAAGAAAAGGCAGAGATAAAAAACAGTGCTCTGTATATCCAGTAGCATAGTTATATCTTGTTTAATGGCGGCTTCAGAGTAAACCTTGAAGCCGCTTTTGTTTTATCATATTGAGACAGAATATAATCAGTCAATGGCTGAAATGCTATTGATGAAAACCATAATCAGAAAGGATGTGCATGTGTGATGTTTGCAGATCGCGCACGTATTTTTATCCGGTCCGGCAAGGGCGGTGACGGTCATGTCAGCTTCCGAAGAGAGCTTTATGTACCTGACGGCGGTCCTGATGGCGGAGATGGAGGCAAGGGCGGAGATTTGATTTTCGTCGTTGATCCCGGATTAAATACTCTTGTAGATTTTCGACACAAAAGAAAATATTGCGCCGGAGATGGAAAAGAGGGTTCCAAACGCCGCTGTACCGGTGCCAGTGGAGAAGACATGATATTAAAAGTACCGGCGGGAACCATTGTAAAAGATGCGGAGACCGGCAAGGTGATTCTGGATATGGCTAATCGGACCGAACCTGTTGTGTTATTAAAGGGCGGTCGTGGCGGTAAAGGAAATCAGCATTATGCCACAGCAACCATGCAGGCGCCGAAATATGCACAGCCGGGGCAGGATGCGAAAGAGCTTTGGGTTGACCTGGAGCTTAAGGTCATTGCAGACGTGGGGCTGGTAGGATTTCCAAATGTAGGAAAATCCACGCTCTTATCCCGCGTGACCAATGCCAAGCCGAAGATTGCCAATTATCATTTCACAACCTTAAATCCAAATCTCGGTGTAGTGGACCTTTCCGATGGAAACGGCTTCGTGATTGCTGATATTCCGGGAATCATTGAAGGTGCTTCAGAAGGTGTGGGGCTCGGATATGAATTTCTTCGTCATATTGAGCGGACGAAGGTGATGATTCACCTTGTAGATGCTGCTTCTGTGGAAGGCAGAGATCCGATTGAGGATATCAAAGCCATCAACAAGGAACTGGAAGCCTACAATCCGGAACTGGCCAAGCGCCCGCAGGTCATCGCAGCCAATAAGATCGATGCCATGTCGGAGGAGGATTGTGAAGTTCTCATGGAAATGCTGGAAGAAGAATTCGATTCTCAGGATATCAAAATCTTCCCGATTTCAGCGGTCAGCGGAAAAGGGTTAAAAGAACTTCTCTGGTACGTGAATAATCTTCTCAAAGAACTGCCGGAAGAACCGATCGAGTTTGAGCAGGAATTCTTCCTGGATATGCAGGAAGATGAACCGGAAGAATCCATTGTCGTTGCCATGGAAGAGCCTGGTGTTTACACAGTAGAAGGCCCGAAGGTTGAAAGAATGCTGGGATATACTAATCTTGAATCCGAAAAGGGATTTGAGTTTTTCCAGAGATTTATGAAAGAAAACAATGTATTAAAACGGTTGGAAGAACTGGGAATCGAAGAAGGCGATACCGTAAAACTTTACAACCTGGAATTTGATTATTATAAATAGGAGAGATTTTCTATGACAAGCAAACAGAGAGCATATTTAAAAAGTCTTGCCATGACCATGGACCCGATCTTTCAGATTGGAAAAGCTTCTCTCACCCCGGAAGTCATCGAGGCTGTCCGCGAGGCTATCGATAAGAGAGAACTGATTAAAGTATCTGTATTAAAGAACTGCTTTGACGATCCAAAGGAACTTGCCACAGTACTGGCGGAGAGAACCCGTTCAGAAGTGGTTCAGGTCATTGGCAAAAAAATTGTTTTATATAAACAGGCGAAGGAAAACAGTAAGATCACATTGCCGAAATAATTTGAAAAACAGACAGAACATTTATCGATAAAGATGAATATATCAGGGTGATAGGATGGAAAAACGAAAAAAAATAGGAATCATGGGAGGTACCTTCAATCCCATTCATTTTGGACATTTGCTTTTGGCAGAAACAGCGTATCACCAGTTTGATCTGGATGAGATTTTGATCATGCCAACCAAAAATCCTTACTACAAAAAACTTACCAATACCGTCACAGAAGAGAATCGGGTGGAGATGGTCCGGCTGGCCATTGAAGATAATCCACACTTTCACCTTTCAAAAGAAGAGCTCAACCGTGAGGGAACAACTTATACGGTAGAAACCTTAAAAAATCTGACGACTGAAAATCCTGATTGTGACTATTTTTTTATAATGGGAGCTGATTCATTATATCATATTGAGTCCTGGAAAGAACCGGAAGCGATTCTTCAAATGGCTGTCATTGTAGTGGCCGGAAGAGGTGGTTCCTCCAGTTCCCTGACCAGTCAGATTGAATATATTGAAAATAAATACGATGCAAATATTTCCCTGTTGAACTCTCCGAATCTGGAGATTTCTTCTAATGATATCCGCAGACGAATCCGTGCAGGAGAAAGTATTCGTTATTTATTACCGCAATCAGTTGCCGATTATATTTATACAAATCATTTATATATTTCTTCTAAAGAGGAAGAATAGATGGGAGATCAAATGAATCGGGATGAGATAAAAAAAGATCTGAAAAACATTTTATCGGGAAAGAGATATGAACACACACTGGGCGTTGAATACACTTCAGCCTGTCTGGCGATGCGCTATGGTGCTGATATGGAAAAAGCCAGAATGGCAGGTCTGCTTCATGATTGTGCAAAATCCCTTTCTTCAGAAGAAAAATTAGAATATTGTAAGAAATTTGGGATGCCGGTTTCAGAATACGAACGAAAAAATCCGGAACTGCTGCATGCGAAACTGGGCGCCTGCTTCGCAAATACGAAATATGGGATTTCAGATCCGGAAATATTGTCTGCAATCACATGGCATACCACAGGTAAACCAGACATGGATTTGTTGGATAAAATCGTATTTGTGGCGGATTATATGGAACCAAACCGAAATCAGGCACCGGATCTTGCCGAAGTTCGCAAGCTGGCGTTTCAGAATCTGGATCAATGCCTGTTTCTGATTTTAAAGGATACCATCGATTATCTGGCAGGCAAAAAAAGTGTGACGGATCCGATGACCCAGAGAACATATGATTATTATGAAAAAGAGTTATGTTCTCTTTGAGCAAAATAAAATGAAAGGAAACACAACATGGAAGAATCAAAGAAAATGGCATTACTTGCAGTGGAAGCACTGGAAGACAAAAAAGCGGAAGACATTCGAATTCTTGATATCAGCAATGTTTCCGTTCTTGCAGATTATTTTATTATAGCGAATGGAACAAACCGTAATCAGGTGCAGGCTATGGCGGACAACGTGGAAGAGGCATTGGGAAAAGGCGGATATGTTCCAAAACAGATTGAAGGATATCAGAGTGCTAACTGGATTCTGATGGATTATAAAGATATTATCGTTCACGTTTTCAGTGAAGAAGACCGTGGCTTTTATGATCTGGAAAGAATCTGGAGAGACGGAAAAGAAATTACAAAAGAAGATTTGTTATAAGTCAAAAAAGAAACTCGTCATTCAAATGCAATTAAAGCAGATGAATGGCGAGTTATTCTATAGTCTATTGAAAACTTCGGAATAAACCGATAACTTTTCCGACAACGGAAAAAGGAGCATCGTATGGTACGATGATCGGATCCATGTAATCATTCTCCGGCTGAAGACGAATGTAATCCTTTTCTTTGAAAAATCTCTTCACAGTTACGGAATCATCTAAAAGTGCAACAATAATCTCTCCGTTGGCAGCCGTAGGAGTCTCTTCAACAAGAATAAAATCGCCTGATAAAATTCCGGCATTGATCATACTTTCACCCTTGACCTTAAGCATAAAGGTCTGTTTGTTATGGAGAAATTCCGGAGAAATAGGGAAATAACCTTCAATATTCTCAATGGCAAGAATCGGTTCTCCGGCTGTGACGGTGCCGACAATCGGGACATTGACAAGCTCCCTTCTGGTAAGGTTAAAATTGTCATCAATGATCTCAATGGCTCTCGGCTTGGTAGGGTCACGTCGTATGTATCCGTTCTTCTCCAGGGTCTCAAGATGAGAGTGAACAGAAGAAGTGGACTTAAGATGAACAGCCTCACAAATCTCCCGGACGGCCGGTGGATATCCCCGATTAAGGATGGATTCCTTGATAAATTCTAGTATCTCCTGTTGCTTTATACTGATCTTACCGTAACTCATATAATTAAACTCCTTTAAAAAATCAAACGTATGTTTCTATAATTTTACCATGCTCCCAAAAAGAAAACAAGTGTTTTCGAATATATTTTCGAACATTTTAAAGGAATTTATAATTCTTTATTTTTGTAGATCCGGATAGATGCAAGCCAGGAGACTGCAAAGATAACTATACCGATCCCCAATGAGATAAATATTTCTTTTGTCGAAAAAGTAAATGTGGTGAGATCATAATCGACCTTTGCATTGAGCGCTGTCAGACCGCCGAGACAGCCGCCAACTACAACAAAGATGATGTAGTAAACCAATCGCCCTTTTTCCACGCCAAACTTGAAAGTGGCAGGTAATAAAATACTTGGAGCAACAACCCCCACAGGAAACAGGCAAAATAACAATCCAAGATAATTGCTCCAGTCTCCGTTTCCGGTAAACAGAATCCCAATTCCGTGAAGCAGAATATTAATCACAATGGCGGTTGCGATACAGAAGATAGTCATAATATATTTTACGGAAACCAGTTCTGATCTTGTATAAGGAAAAGCACCGCAGTAGCTGCTCCACCTGCTTTTTTCATCGAAAGAAATCAGGTTGAAAGAAATCACGCTGCCGATAAAAAATAAGCAGAAGAGAAGAAATGCTGAGTTTCCGGAAAAAGAAGAGCAGACAGCAAATATACAAATAATAAATAAATAATATTTTGAAGATTGTATTAACATATAAAAATCTTTTAGTAATAATCCTTTCATATTCCTTTATCTCCTTTTACCATACTAATAAATAATTCCTCAATTGTTACCGGACGAATTTCTGTGTCGGATGGCATCTTATTTCTGTCAACGACTGCTTCTACGCCGTAGGCAGATGCTTTTTTTCCTTTAATCGCAGAAGGATTAAGTTCTGCCAACTGCGATGGACTGCAATGAATCAGCCCGTATTGTTCCAGTAATCGATCCTTCTCTTCGCATAAAAGTAATTTGCCATTGTGAAGAAATGCGATATAGTCACATATTTTTTCCAGATCGCTTACAATATGAGAGGAGATTAAGATGGAGTGAGTTTCATCCCTGGTAAATTCATTGAACATATCAACAATTTCGTCTCTTACAACCGGATCCAGACCACTGGTGGGTTCATCCAGAATCAAAAGCTTAGGGTCATGGGATAAAGCAACCGCAATGGCAAGTTTCATTTTCATTCCTTTGGAAAACTTCTGAAAGGACTTCTTTTCCGGAATCGATAACTTTTTTAACATCTTATGAAAGAAATGTTCATCCCAATGGGAATAAGTGTATTTCATGAATTTACCGATTTGCGATGCTGTCAACTCCTCAGGAAAACTGGCTTCATCAAACACCACACCAATTTCATCTTTAATCTGGCGTATATCGGTTTGGTTATCTTTGCCCAAAATGATGATTGTTCCGGAATCCCGGTGAATCATATCAAGAATCAGCTTAATGGTGGTAGTTTTTCCGGCACCGTTTTCTCCGATCAATCCCATGATGCAGCCACCGGGCAAAACAAGGTTTATGTGATCTAATTTAAAATCAAGGTAACTTTTTGATAAATCATGTATTTCAATGGCGTTCATATTATTCCTCCCAACCGAAATTTATCATTTCAATAACATCATTTTTGGTTAAATTACAGGATGCCGCAAGTGGAATTATTTTCTGAATATAATCCTCGATTTTCTTAAGATTTTCTTCCCGGAGAAATTCTATATTTTTTGGCGCGACATAACATCCCTTACCGGCTACCGTATAAATGAATCCTTCTTTCTCTAATTCATCATAGGCTCTTTTGGTGGTAATCACACTGATTCTCAAATCCTTGGCCAGATTACGAATCGATGGAAGCGCTTCATCTTCATCAAGCTCTCCGCTGATGATCTGGTTCTTTATCTGAGAATAAATCTGTTCGTAAATGGGACTTCCGCTTTTGTTATCAATAAAAAGTTGTATAGTAAACACCTCCTTAACTGTTGTCTGTATATGAACAGTATATACAGTAAATACAATATTGTCAAGAAATAATTTATAATATTTTATCGAAAATATGTTCGTTTCCTCTTGACATACGAAAATATGTTCGATATAATACAAACAGATGTACGAAACATATGTTTGCTTCTGTGGAAGCGTTGATTATGGAGGGGAAGATTATGACAGGAAGAGCTTATATGAATAATAAATCAAATAAAAATTATCGTAAGAATCAGGGCGGATTATTTTTTACAAAGAATAAAGCTATTATTATGGCTGTGATTTTTGTTCTGGTTATGCTGGTTGGATTCGGTCCTTTATCCCGATTCTTTCAACCAGGCAGTTCCGTAGTAGAAGCGAATCATCAGCTCAGTGATATGAAGTATAAAGTAGTTCAGATAGAAGAGGGTGATAGCCTCTGGACTATCGCACAAGACAATATGGATCCGGGATTCTCTGATATTAACGAATACATCCGTGAAGTAAAGAGATGTAATCAGATGGATTCGGATACAATTACAGCGGGTAATTATCTGATGGTTCCATATTATGAGGATTTGTCTCCGAGTGTTGCTTCTTTGAAATAACAATACTGTAGAATTGAAACAGAGGATAATTCAAGAACGCCTCGGCGTTCTTGTTGCGAGATGCGCATCATGCGTCAACACAACAACATTCTAATACGCATCTCTGCAATAAAATACTCCCTTCTTGCCAGAAGACTTATAATGAAAAGTCTGGCATAAGGGAGTATTTATATTCATGATTTATTATTCTGGGTGTTCTCTTAACTTGACTTTGCCTGCAGCTTTCCGCCGCCGTTCATCCTCGATGGCAGCATAATGTTTTCGAGTAGTATTTACATCCCTGTGTCCAAGAACATCTGCAACCAGATAAATGTCACCGGTTTCGCGATATAATTGGGTTCCATAAGTACTGCGCAGTTTATGAGGAGTAATATTTTTCAAAGTTGTAACTGTTCTCGAATATTTTTTGACTAGATTTTCAACAGCCCTAACACTGATTCGGTTTTTCTGCATGGATAAAAAGAGTGCATCTTCAGATCCTTCTTTGGCTGTAATCAACTCTCGTTCATCAAGATAGTCAAGAAGAGCTTCTCGAACCTCATCACCAAAATAAAGGATAACTTCTGTACCGCCTTTTCGATGGATTTTCATACCATTTGTTTCGAAATCCAGATCCTGAATATCAAGTCCGACACATTCCGATACACGAATTCCGGTACCAAGTAGAAGAGTAAGAAGAGCAAGATCTCTGACCTTTGTTTTGTTGTGGTATTTCTGTTGGGACTTGGTCAGTTTATCGCCATTTTCTACAGAATCCAATAACTTGGCAATCTCGTCCACTTCCAGACGAATAATCGCCTGATCGTGTTTTTTGGGCATATTCAAGAGACTGGCAGTGTTATTTTTTATCTTTTGCTTTCTGTAGAAGAATTTATAAAAGGAACGAATGCTTGCAGTTTTTCTCATCCTTCCTCGTTCTTCGTTACTGTGGACATTATTATCCGGATCTTCATAGAGTTTTATATAGTCCAGATATTCTTCAAGCTGCGTAAGAGTGATTTTATCAAGAACCGTAACAGGCCAGGATTTAACCGGACCTTCTTCCAGATCAGGGTATTCCTCTTCCAGAAACCGGAAAAAAATACGAAGATCATAACCGTAAGCAATTCTGGTCCTAGAAGAAGTAGTGGGCTCGATTCCACGGAAAAATTCTTTACAAAAAGAAGGGAGATCTCTGCAGAGCTTACGTAATCGCTTTTCGTTTTCGATATTCACCTGATCCGAATAATTTGCTGACTGCATTGTTGTGTTCCTCCTTTTTTGCAAATATATTATAGATGTTTCTTCGTAATAGTAGTAGTAGATGGAATAATATAAATATTATATCACAATTTGTAAAGGAATCAATTGTTATTTATACAAATAACAATATAAGCGATATAATATAGTAAAAAAATATAAGTATTATATAAAGATATTTATCTGTTATTTGCACAAATAACACAATGGTGGTGGGCAATATTTGCTATTTTTTATGTTTAGATACCGGAGGACAATTTGGATTTACAAGCCCGTTGATAATTGCCCGGAACATTCTGGCCTTCGCTCCCGGGTGTTCATAATTCAAACGATTTACCAGCTCTTTTGCATATTCCCGCTTTGTTGTTCCGTCAACCGGACATGGACTTTTAACAACTGGTAAATCATTAGCTTCCACGAAACCTTTTACATCTCCCTCATAAAGAAACATGAGAGGACGAATTAAAGTCAAACCGGAACGATCTAAAAATGTGACAGGAGAGAAGGTGTGTAGTCTTCCTTCAAAAATCAAAGACATCATCATAGTCTCAATCAGATCATCTTTATGGTGGGCATATGCAACTTTATTACAGCCTAGTTCCTTTACTTTGTCATTCAATGCTCCTTTTCTCATTTTTGCACAGAGCGAACAAGGATTGGTTTCACCACGGACATTAAAAACAATATCTGCAATATCTGTTTTAATTACATGATATTCAACCTTTAATTGGTCACATAATTCCTGAATTTTCTCAAGATTTAAATTCTGGAATCCAAGATCAACAGTAACCGCAATTATTTCAAATTTTTTCGGATAAAAATAACGAAGATGAGCAAGGGCATAAAGAAGAGTAAGACTATCTTTACCGCCAGAGATACCAATTGCAATTTTATCATTTTCTTCAATCATACCGTACTCATCAATTGCTTTTCTGGTGAGACTTAAAAGCTGTTGTAATTTCATATTAATGACCCTTTCTAATATATATTTCATAGATAATTACTATGGTAATATTCAGCTCAATAATCATACCATGTATGTTTTGGGGTTTCAATACATAAGATTAATAAAAAAATGGTAGCTGTTTAGAGCCAAGTTGATTTATCAAAAAAGTGCCATGAAGGCTTGCATTCAAGAGTACTTTTTAGTATAAATCTATTTGACGGATACGCCTCACCTAGGTAACACACAGTGTTTTCGAGGTTGGTTCTGAAGAATTACAAAATTAAACGTATCATCATCGAGGAGGAACCATGAAAAATTTGATACAAAATATAATTCTGGTTATTACTCTGACAATAATCATATTATGTTCATATGCACTTGTACAGGATAAAATTAACAGTTTAAATCCCTCTGAGATCTATCTCTTTTTAAAAAATCAGTTACAGACAAATCATTCAAAAAATGATAATCAATCAACAGATTTATCGGACAATCCCAATACATATAAAGCTGTCTGGCTAAGCTACCTTGAATTCAATGCTTATCAAAATTCGGTATCAGAAAACAATGAAGAAGCATTTCGGGATTTTTTTCAAAGAGTTTTAAATCGCTGTAAAAAAATTGGTCTAAATCATATCATTGTTCATGTCAGACCTTTTGGGGATGCATTATATGAATCAGAATATTATCCCTGGGCGGCATGCATATCAGGGAAACAAGGGAAAAGTCCTGGTTATGATCCATTGAAAATAATGGTTGAGATGGCACACAAAGAGGGAATCAAAATTGAAGCGTGGATTAATCCATTTCGCATTTCATCCGGCTCCAGTATTTCCGAACTATCCGATGACAATCAGGCAAAACTCTGGAGTACTTCTCCTGAAACAGAACGTAACATTCTGACTTATGAGAACGCCCTTTATTACAATCCTGCTTCAGAACAAGTTAGAGAGCTGATTTGCAACGGAGTTCAAGAAATCGTAAATAATTATAATGTAGACGGCATTCACATGGATGATTATTTCTATCCAACCTTCACCAAAGAAACATACACTCATGTTTTTGATGCTGTAGAATATGAAAAAGCCAAGGAAGAGAAACGAATAGCTGACAATACAACCATTGAAGATTGGAGAAGAGAAAATATTAATACTTTAGTTTCAGAAATATATAAAACAGTAAAAACAATAGACAAAAATGTAACCTTTGGAATCAGCCCGGCAGGAAATCTAGCAAACTTAAGAAGCAATCTGGAATATTATGTGGATATTGACACGTGGATAAAAAAAGAAGGATACGTAGATTATATTATGCCTCAAATCTACTGGGGATTTACCAATAGCCAGGCACCATTTGACAAAACATTGGATCAATGGGTTAAACTAACAGCCAACTCAGATGTGAGATTATACATTGGATTACAATTATACCGTATGGGAACTACAGATAAAGAGCAGACAGACTACGAAGAATTACAGTCAACTGACTTAATAACAAAAGAGCTGAAGCAATTACAAAAAGAAACAAAAGTTACCGGATATTGCTTTTTCAGCTATCAATATCTGGATGTAGACTGTAAAAAATATCAATTTGACTCCAACGAATTTTCAGAACCCCGGAAAAAGATATTAAAACAGATAACAGAAGATTTAATGAAAAAATAAGATAACGCAGCTTGATGAAATAATTCAGGGCTGCGTTAAAAAATAGATATAACTCTGCGTTAAAGTTGAGTTTTGCGAA